>CAWDSJ010000004.1:0-40279 GCA_963805005.1 uncultured Alphaproteobacteria bacterium | reverse complement strand
TTGGCAAGGTTATGCTCTACCCCTGAGCTACGCCCGCATCCAAGTGGGAGGGTGTTATGGCAAGCGCCGGGCGGCTTTTCAAGCCGGGTCCGACACAGCCGTCGCGGCACCGGTTTTTCGAAGGTCTGGCGCCGGACGCGGCCGCCTTGGCGGCGCACGGCAACGAGGCAACCGCCAGTCCGTCCGCAGAGGGCGCGGTTCATGGCGCTAGCCTGTTTCCACACGAAGAACACCAAGAACACTAACGAGACACCGCACAGTACCTGCTACGATTATGAGGCGCGCAGCTCGGTTCTATCCCACGCACCCCCGCCCGATCACGATTTAAGTTATCGTTCGACGCGTCCTAAGGACACGAGGTACCGGCCCCGCAACGGCGGACTGTTGGAGCCGGCACGCGCAACCCTTGAGGAGCAGCGCGAAGCGCATGCCGACCGCGCTTCACCGCAGAGACGCAAAGCCCCCGATCCAGTGGGGGACAAGGTGCTCGGAGCTCGAAAGTTCTTGGCGCCTTGTAAGTCGATTTCGACCGGATCGGCTATAGCAGTTGACGAGGCGGCGGACGGAAGACCGGTTGCGCCGCCACGGAGCGACGGTAGGGCTTTTCTTTTGGCCGGGCCGCGACCATGTTTCGGGAACTTCGGAGATTTGACCTCATGGCATTGATTGGTCCCGGCGGACGGCCCCTGGGCAGCGCGGCAAAACCCGCGGCGCCTGCGGCCCAAGGAGCCCATGTTCAGGGCGCCTATGTAAAGGACAGCTCGCTGGAGACGTTCACCGCCGACGTGCTGGACGCCTCCCGCGAAGTGCCCGTCATCGTCGATTTCTGGGCGCCGTGGCGCGGCCCCGCAAGCAGCTCGGCCCGGCGCTCGAGAAAGTCGTCAACGAGGCCAAAGGCGCGGTGCGGCTCGTCAAGGTCAATATCGACGAGAACCAGGAGATCGCCCGCCAGCTGCGCATTCAATCCGTCCCCACGGTCTACGCCTTCCGAAACGGTCAGCCGGTGGACGGCTTCATGGGCGCCGTTCCGGAATCCCAAATCCGCGCCTTCGTGCAGCAGCTGACGGGTGGCGAGGCCGGGCACGATCATGTCGAGGAGGTTCTTGCCGCCGCCGAAGAGATGTCTGCCGCGGGCGACATCGGCGGCGCGGCCCAGGCCTATGGGCATGTGCTGCAAGACGAGCCGGGCCATCCCAAAGCCGTGGCTGGGCTTGCCCGCTGCTACCTGAAAACCGGCGATCTGGACCGCGCGCGCACGACCCTGGGGCTGGTCAGGCCGGACGGCGCCGGCGACGAGGCGATCCGCACCGTCGACGCCGAGCTCCAGCTGCGCGAGCAGGCGCAGAATGTCGGCGACACGCTCGACATCGTCAGCCGGCTCGAACGCGATCCCAACGACCATCAGGCGCGCTACGATCTGGCGCTCGCCTTCGATGCGAAAGGCGACCGCGAAGGCGCCATCCGCGAGCTGATCGAGATCGTGCGCCGCGACCGCAAATGGAACGACCAAGCGGCGCGCAAGCATCTCGTCACCGTGTTCGAGGCGATGGGGCCCACCGATCCGCGCACGCTCGACGCCCGCCGCAAGCTATCGTCCATTCTGTTTTCGTGAAGGGCAGCCGGCAATTGGCAGTAGGCATTAGAAAATGAAGATTTGAGATGTTGTCTGCCACGCATCACTGCCGATTGCCTACTGCCCACTGCCTATCGTGCTGAAGGCGCGCCGATGAGGCTGTATGCCCATATCGGGGATCTGCCGGTTCCGCTGCCGGTGTTTCCGCTGACGGGCGTGCGCTTGCTGCCGCGCGGGGTGCTGCCCCTCAACGTCTTCGAGCCGCGTTATCTTGCGATGGTGGACGCCGCCATGGCGGGCAACCGCGTCATCGGCATAATCCAGCCCAAGGTCCACGAAGACAAGGATATCCGGCCGCCATTGTCCGATGTTGGTTGCGCCGGCCGCATCACCTCCTATCAGGAGAGCGACGACGGGCGCTATGTCATCGCGCTGACCGGCATCTGCCGTTTCCGCATCGCCGAAGAACTCGACGTGTCGACGCCGTTCCGGCAGATCAAGCCGGATTACACGGCGTTTGCGGACGATCTGGTCGGCAGCGATTACCACAGCTTCCAACGCGACCGGCCGATGTCGGCGCTCAAAGGCTGGCCGACGCAGCGCGAGTTGAAGGCTGACTGGCAATCGGTGATGAGCGCCCCGGCCGAAAGCCTCGTCAATGCCCTCGCCATGATATGCCCGTTCGAGCCCGCCGAGAAGCAGGCCCTGCTGGAAGCGCCGGGCCTGTCCGAGCGCGCCGACACCCTCGTGGCATTGCTCGAGATGACGCGGCATCCCCCAACCCGGCTCAACTGAGGAGGCGCCTTTGGAGATCGATCCCAAGCTCCTGCAAATTCTCGTCTGTCCGGTGACCAAATCGGCACTTGTCTACGATCGCGACAAGCAGGAGCTGATCAGCAAGGCGGCCGGGCTTGCCTATCCGATCAAAGACGGCGTTCCCATCATGCTGCCGGGCGAGGCGCGGGAGCTTTCGGAGGCAGAGATCGGCAGTGGGAAGTAAGCAGTAAGGAGCTTTCTTGCACCATGAATTTTGCGCCTCATCATTGCCCATTGCCTACTGCCTATTGCCCAAATCCATGACCTGGCCAACCGAACTGCGGGTAGACCGCGAACGGCAGACGCTGACGGTGTCGTTCGACACGGGCGAGCGTTTCGCTTTGCCGGCGGAATACCTGCGCGTGGAATTGCCGAGCGCCGAAGTGCAGGGCCATGGCGCTTCGCAAAAGCAGACCGTGACGGGCAAGCGACGGGTCAAGATCCAGACGATCGAGCCGGTCGGCAATTATGCCGCGCGCATCCGTTTCGACGACGGGCACGATACCGGCCTCTACAGCTGGGATTACCTTTGCGAGCTGGGCCGCAGCCAGGATCGGAAATGGGCCGACTATCTTTCGGCCTTGCGGCGGATCGGCGGCAAGCGGGAATAGGGTGGTTGGAATCCGACAATTCCAAATGTGTAATTTTTTCGGAGGCAACGTCGGGCGCGCACCGCCGGTTCCCCCATGATCGCAGGGCTATCGCATATGAAATGCGGATATTTGGCGGCACCGGTCGTGCAACGCGAGTATCTCCCTTCTCCCCTTGCGTGCGCATATTTCGGCGTGAAAACCCGATCTCATCCCGCTCTGGCGGTTCGCGCGGTGCGCTGCTTTTTCCGCCGCGATTTGAGGCCGGCGACGAACCGGGGCAGATCCGGCGGCTGCCGGGCATAGGATTCGCGCAGCTTTGCGAGCAGCCGCTGCAAAATCTCGGCCTGCCGCTTGCCGATCCGCCTGGCGAGGTCGTCCTGCCTGATCGTGAGGCCGAGGCAAACGACGCGAAGAAAATCGATGCCCTTGGGCGTCCACGAAATGAGAACGGCGCGCGAGTCGGCCGGATCCTTAGTGCGCGCGATATAGCCGTGCGCCTGCATGGTCTTCAGCGCTTCCCAGGCGGACTGCTTCGTCAGATGGGCGCGTTCGGCGAGCGTGGTGAGGCGGGTGCCTTCGATGTCGATATGAGGCACCACATTGAGATGCGCCGAGGTGACCGGATAGCCCATCGCTTTGAGCATTGCCAATCCGGCATTTTCGTCGATGCCCGAAATATCGAACAGGAGCTTGCCGATGCTCGCCAGGTAGAAACGATTGAGCTGCGCTTCGTTCCACACATAGGGATCTGCCGCCATGCAAGTATCTCCGCCGCCCACCGGATAGCCCAGGCGATTCGAATCCATGAATATCAATCTCCCGGATTGCAGGGAATGATCGAAGGCGAAACGGCCGGCAAGCGTTGAAATACGCATACGGCAGTGCTATTGGTCAGGAAGCCTGACGATCGCGCGGCGGAGCAGATCGGGCCAAAATGACAGGTTGCGCTCCGCTGCGTACGTGTCCACGAGCGAGGAAGCGCCATGCAACTCACGCGAGCCGGAGAGCGGGTCGATAACGGCCCCTATCTCTCGGAGCTTGATTTCGACCGGTTCCAGATGCGCGTCACGACCGACCGTTACGCATCGCGCGATTATCACGAGCGCGAGCGGGACTTACTGTGGATGCGGGTCTGGCAAGCGGCCGGCCGCGCCGACGAACTGGGCCAAGCCGGCGACTGGACGGAATACCGGATTTTCGATCAGTCCTATGTGATCGTCCGCGGCAACGACGGAAAAATCCGCGGCTTCGTCAACGCCTGCCGGCACCGCGGCAACATGTTATGCGAAGGCAAGGGCCATGCGAACCGGTTCACTTGTCCCTATCATCGCTGGCAATACGATCTCGACGGACGCCTGCTGGCCGTTCCCCGGCCCGACTTCAAAGGCTCGATCGAAGAGTTCGTCGGTCCCAAGGAGCAATACGGGCTGCTGCAAGTGCCGGTCGAGTGTTTCGCCGGCTTCGTCTTTATCAATCCGGACCCGCACGCAGCACCCCTGGCGGATTATCTGGGCGAGGTGGCCCAGCTGCTGGCGCCGTACCATCTCGAGGAGATGGTTCCCTACGGCTTGAATGTGCGCGAGAGCCTGAACTGCAACTGGAAGGTGATCATGGATGCCTTCCAGGAGGGCTATCATATTCAAGGCGTCCACCCGCAGCTTGTGCCTGCGATGGACGAATCCAAGGAGCGTTACAGTTTCTTCGGCGATCACAGCGTCGCGACCGCTCCCTTCGGCGCATCGAACCTAGCCGGCGCCAGCCTGGAGCGGCAGGTCGAAGCCATCCGCGAACTGCCGGCGACATTCCCCGGCGTTGCAGAGACACTGCCGCGTTTCGAGGCGCTGGTCGGCGCCTATCGCAATAGGGAAGGAAAGCTGGCGTTTCCGCCGAACGTGACGGCGCGAACGCTGCTGCAGCAAGCCACGCGCGATACTTTGACGGCCAAAGGCCTGGATGTGAGCGGCCTTACCGACACCCAACTGAGCGACAACCACTTCTATCTGCTCTTCCCCAATTTCTTTCTGACCATCCGCGCCGGCGAAGGCGTGTTCATCAGCTCGGTGCCGCATCCCGACGGCGATCCCAACCGATGCATCTGGCACGTGGTCAATTTTCAGTGGCTGCCGGCCGGGGAGCGCGCGGCGAAGCGGACGCCGCTTATCGACGAGCCGAAAGACTACCAGTACTTCCTTGCGCTCCAGCAGGATTACGACCAGATGCAGCGCCAGCAGAAAGGCCTGCGCAACCGGATGCTGGAATATACGGTGCTGTCGCGACAGGAAGTCCGCCTTGCCTATTTTCATGCGGTCCTGGACAAATGGCTTGGCAACAACGCGAAAGCATGAACCGGCGCGTTCGCATCACGGGGAGAAATGAATGATCATCGCCACCGCTGCGGCCACAAATGACGACCTCGGGCCGCTGTCCCGCATCGTTGCGCAATTCTGCGAGCTGATCGAAAGCCGCGCGACCGGCAAGTCCGTCACCGCCGCCGATTGGGCGCCGCTGGAAGAGCTGGTCGACGTGAAGAATTTCAAGCGCGTCGGCGCCTATCTGGAGGAGCTGAACTGGGACGAATATGTGAAGTTCTTGACCCAATGGGCGGGCGGCACGCGGTTCGAGACCACCGTGCATCGCATCAGCGAAGTTGGGCAGGCGGTATTCTACGAAATCGAGGAGCGTCATTATAAAGGCGATACGTTCATCCGAAAGAACGTGATTGCCGTCTACGATTTCGACGAAAAGAACAAGATTCGTCACCTCGACATCTACGAGCAGGCCAAGGATACCGGCCGGTGGATCGTTGAGGCCGCGCAGGCAGCGACGGCCGCGCCGTAACTGCCGGGGCGATGGACACCGGCACGCAAACCGACGATCTCGCCGTCGTTCGCGGCATCCCGCTCGGCGAGGAGCCCGGCCTCGGCGCGCTGACGCTGCCGGGCTTTTTGCGCGAAGTGACGCAGCGCTTCGCGGACAACGAGGCGCTGGTGCTGCACAAGCCGAATGGTGTCGTCGAACGGTGGAGCTATGCCGCGCTCTGGGGGCGCTCGATTGAGATCGCGCAGGCGCTGATTGCCTGCGGCACCGGCAAGCAGAGCCGTGTCGGCATCTTGATGACCAACCGGCCGGAATGGGTGGCAAGCTGCTTCGGCATCGCGCTTGCCGGCGCCACGGTGGTGGGACTTTCGACCTTCTCGACACCGGCGGAGCTCGAATATCTGCTGAAGGCTTCCGGCGTTTCGATCCTGCTGTTCGAGCGCCGCATCGCCAGCAAGGATTTCGCCGCGATCCTCACGGAATTGGAGCCGCGCATCGCCTCGGGCGAGCCGGGAACGCTGGCGTCCGTCAAATTCCCGTTCCTGCGCCGGCTCGCCATGGTCGATGCCATGGTCGATGCCATGGTCGATGCCAAGGTCGATGCCAAGGTCGATGAAGGCCCGGTGAGCGGTGCCATCGAGAGCTGGTCGGCATTTCTCGCCCGTGGCGACCGCGTGCCGGCGGACCTGGTCGATGCCGCGGCCGCCGCCGTCCACCCTTCCGATCCTGCCATTCTGTTTTTTTCGTCCGGCTCGACCGGGAAACCCAAGGGCATCCTCAATTCTCACCGCGGCGTCTGCATCCAGAGCTGGCGGTGGAAGCGAGTCTATGCCTTCGATCATCCGCTGCGCACATGGTCCGCCAATGGCTTGTTCTGGTCGGGCAATTTCAGCAGCGCGCTGGGCTGGACGCTGTCGGTGGGTGGTGCGCTCATTCTGCAGCCTACGTTCGTTCCGGCCGAAGCCATCGCGCTGATGCAGACCGAACGCGTCACGTTTCCGTATTGCTGGCCGCACCAATGGGCGCAGCTCGAGGCCGAACCGTCATGGGACGCGGCGGACCTCTCGAGCTTCTATTACTTCGATGTCGAGCGGAATCTGCGACGTCCGCAGAAGACCATCACCAGAACGCGCCTCGATCCGCGCGCATCCTACGGCTCGACGGAGACATTCACGCTCTCCACCGTCTATCCCATCGATACGCCGCGCGAAGTCTGGGAAGGCTCGAGCGGCGAGCCTTTGCCGGGCAACACGGTGAAGATCGTCGATCCCGAAACGGGCGAAACGCTCAAGCGCGGCGAGACGGGAGAAATCGCGGTCAAGGGACCGACCTTGATGCTCGGTTACATCGGCGTTCCCAACGATGAATCTCTCGACGCCGAGGGCTTCTACCGCAGCGGCGACGGCGGCCATATCGACGAGCGCGGACGGCTCTTCTTCGCCGGCCGCATCAACGACATCATCAAGACCGGCGGCGCCAATGTTTCCCCCGTGGAAGTCGATTGGACGCTGGGCTCCTGTCCGGGAGTCAAGGTCTGCAAGACCACCGGTGTGCCGCATGCCACGCTGGGCGAAATGGTGGTGTCGCTCGTGGTTCCCGAGCCCGGCCGTGATTTGCGCGCGGCAGACGTGATCGATTTCCTCAAGCAAAGGCTGGCGAGCTACAAGGTTCCGCGCAAGGTGCTGTTTGTGAGCGAGGCCGAGTTGAACCTCACCGGTACCGCCAAGATCAAACCGGCCGAGGCTCGGGCACTCGCCGCGCATAAACTGGCGGAGGAGGAAGTTGTCTCGGGTAGTCCGCGTGAGCCAGCGTAATCCGGTGCGGATTATGAAACCGAAACCGAAACGGCCGGCGCCAAAATGAACGGTTCGCGCCTACCCGCCTCCCCCCGGGGGCAGTGCAATCGCATATGGTTTCAAGGCTGCAAAATCGATTTTTCACGCGGCGGCGTGGAGCCGCGGAGGGCAGGTTCGCCACAAAGAGCACGACGCTCCTACGCTGAAGCTTCGGAGGGTCGTGCTCTTTGCGTACTTTGTGGTGACAGCGATCTGGAGGAGGGTCGGCGCTCTGGTTAGCCGCCGAGGCTGTACTTCAGATACGAGGCGAAGACCCAGCCTTGTTGGGAAAGCTTGCCGTCCGCCGAGTCGACGCGGATATGCGTCCACGCGCCCTGCTGGCCGATGACGGCAACACGGGCGCCGCGCACCAGCGTGGCGACGACCGAGGCCGAGGACGATGGAGCCACGCGAAGATTGACGCCGTGAACGACGACGAAATTCTGCGCTGCTGCAGCGGGGGGCGGAGCCGCGGGGTGAGCAGGCTGCATATCGCCCGCCGTTACCGGGGTCGTTCGTAAATACCCGTTGGCGGTAATGCCCGGCGCCACTTCCCGGTAGACGAACATCGCGGCAGCGGCCAGCAGAACGCCCACCGTCGCGTCGCGGAAAAAGCGCAGATGCTGGCGTGGCGTGTCGTCCTCGATCTCCTCGCATGCGTCATGCGCGGCGCGTTCTTCACGCTCCCACTCCGCGCGGGCGATCTTGAGCCGTTGTTCCTCCTCCGCCAGCCATGCTTGCTTGCTGACATCGAGCGTGCGCTGCAAATCCGTTTTCCAGCGTTCGCGCGCGCGCGCAAGATCGCCGCGCGTGTCCGCCAGTTCGGCTTCGCGCTGCGCCAGGGCGGTTCGCAGGCGATCGAGTTCGCCGTCGAGGCGGTGAAATTTAGAAGCCCCGCTGCGCGACGGTGTGACGGCTTCCGCCTTTTCGTGTCGCAGCTTTTCGAGCGCCTGCTCGGTTTCTTCGCACCATTTGGCTTCGGCTGCGGCCAAACGCACCGCTTCTTCCGCCGACCAAAGCGCGTGCGACCGCGCAATCTCGCTTCGCGCTTCGGCGAGTTCGGCTTCGCGTTGTGAGAGCGCCGCTTTCAGCGTTTCGAGCTGGATGCCGAGGCGGCGAAGCTCCGAGGCCTCCGTGCCCGGCTGTGCGGCCGGCTCCGCGTATTCGCGCCGCAAGCTTTCGAGTGCCTGCGCGGATTGCGCGCGCCATTTCGTTTCCGCAGCAGCCAGGCGTGCGGCTTCCTCCGCCGACCATGCCTGTCTTGCTTGCGCCAGCGCCGCCGCCGTTTCCGCCTGCCGGAGGTTCTGCATTTGCTCAAGGCGGTCGCAGGCTTTTTTTTCCAGCGCCGCGACATTCTCCCGCGCTTCCGTGGCCCAGGCTGCGCGGGCCGCCTCGAGCCTTGCTGCGGCCGTAGCGTCGGCCTCGGCGAGACGCTGAGCGAGTTCGGCCTCCCAGGCTTTCCGTGCTTGCGCGATGTCGCTTGGGTTGGCGCGTCGCGACGCTTCGGCATTGGCGGCTGCAGCGGCGACGATGGCGAGCTCGCGCTCGCGCGCGCCGAGAGACGTTTTCGTCTGCGCCAGCTCGCGTCTCAGCTGTTCGAGTTCTTTTGCAGCCTCGAAGTCCGCGCGCTCGCTGCGGGCGCGCCATTCGGCTTCTGCTGCTGCCAGCCGCGCGGTTTCCTCCGCCTGCCATGTGTCCCGCGCTTTTGCCAGTTCGGCTTCGGCCTCGTCCTGCGCGCGCTTCTCGATTTCGCGCAAGGATTGCGTGCGCACGTCCGCTGACGCAGCGCGTGCCCGCTCGAAACGCGCTTCCGCGTCGGCGAGCACCTTGTTGGCCTGGACGCGCCACTGCGTTTCCGCTTCGGTGAGCCGCACGGCCTCGTTGGACATCCAATCGAGCCTGGCGTTTGCCAGTGCCGCTTCGCTTTCCTGCTGCCAGCAAGCGCGAGCCTCTTCGAGGCGCAGCTGCGCGCGCGCCTCGCTTTCTTGCAGGCGGCGGTTTTGTTCCTGCGCCCAGGCCGCCCGGCCTGCGTCCAGGCGTGTTGTCGCGTCGGCCTCGGCGGCGGCCAATCGCGCCTTGAGCTCGCTCTCGAATTGCACGCGCGCGTCGCCGAGAGCGGTTTCGTATCGCGAGGCGTCGGCACGCGCGCGGGCCGTCTCGGCCTGCTCTTCCGCAAGCTCGCGTTCGCGCGTTCTGAGCGCGGCTTTGGCGTTCGCCAGCTCCTCGCGCAGCTTGCGAAGTTCGCCGCTGGCCGCGAGCGAGGCCGCTTTTCCGGCAGTCCGCGCCTGGGTTGCGGAAGGCTCGATGGCAAGTTCGTGCAAGGCGAGCGTCTCGCCGTTGCCGCTCTCCATATTGATGATGCGGACCGACACGGTATGCCCGGCATGGCTGCCTTGCGGCGGCAGGTAGACGAGGTCTTCCAACTCGTCGCGCATCAGCGACCAGGAACGGTCGCCATTGTTGCGGCCCCTGGACAGCCGCGCGCGCTCCGGCAGATTTTCGACGCGCAGCGAAATGCGCCGGTGCCGCCCATAGGCGGACAAGAAGGGTGCCAGCGTGAGCGGTACCCCTTCCGTCGACATGTCGAACTTGGCTTGCGCGCGCATTGCGGTACCAACTCGTTTCTAAGGCCGGCGCGCGACTCAATGGCGAGCGGAAACGCGCGGCCGGCCTTCTTCTACAGCCGGCATACTCGCGCACAGCGGTAAAGCCGGCCTCTATGGGACGGTTCGAATTCGAACGATAAAGCACGGGAGTGATTAATCCATCGACCGCGCGGCAAATGCGCATCCCTTCTCGGAGTTGGGACCTAGAGCGAACTGACGATTCGAAGAAAAGTCATTTCGCTCCAGTCGTTCATTGCCGCGATCACGTGCGGCCGCCACGCTTCAGGCAGCAAGGCGAGCGTGCGGGCGAAGTTTATAGGTTGGCATTCCATGGCATTGGTCTTACTGCGTCACAAGTGAAGGCGCCGGCTCCGAGGATTTCTGCGTGCGCAGCAGGGACATCGATGGACGTTGCCGACGAGCGCGCGTATCGGTCGCCGTCGCATTGTTGCGATCGCCAACGAAGCGGCATTGGGCGCTTTGCAGAGCGAACCCGTTCAAGCCGTATCCCGGATGCACATGGCGTAATTCGCTTCCCGTTACCCAACAAAACCCACAACACGCTTCACGTCGGCCATAATCGGTACCGCAATCTCGCGCGCTTTTTCCGCGCCCAGCTTCAGGATGCGGTCGATGCCGGCCGGATCGGCCAGAAGTCCCCGCATTTCGGCGGCGATGGGCGTCAGCTTTTCCACCGCAAGATCGGCCAGTTCGTTCTTGAACGCGGAAAAGCTCCGGCCCGCAAAGCGGGCGATCACGCGCTCGCGGGGCTCTTCGGCGAGCGCCGCGAAGATGTTCACAAGGTTCTCGGCCTCGGGGCGTCCTTCCAATCCCTTTTCGTCGTCGGGCAGCGGATGCGGATCGGTTTTGGCCTTGCGGATTTTCTGCGCGATGGTATCCGCGTCATCGGTCAGGTTGATGCGCGAATAATCGGACTCATCGGTCTTCGACATTTTCTTCGTGCCGTCCCGCAAACTCATGACTCGTGTCGCCGGGCCGGTGATCACCGGTTCGGGCACGGGAAAGAAGTCCGGCACGCCGAAATCGTTGTTGAATTTTTGTGCGATGTCGCGCGTCAGCTCGAGATGCTGGCGTTGATCCTCGCCGACCGGCACGTGCGTCGCCTTGTAGACGAGGATATCGGCCGCCATCAGCACCGGATAGGTGTAGAGCCCGACAGAGGCTCGCTCCTTGTGCTTGCCGGACTTTTCCTTGAACTGCGTCATCCGGTCGAGCCAGCCCAGCCGCGCGACGCAATTGAAAATCCAAGCCAGTTCCGCATGTTCCGGCACCTGGCTCTGGTTGAAGAGCACGGCGCGTGCCGGGTCGACGCCGGACGCGATATAAGCGGCGGCAACTTCGCGTATGGCCTGCGCAATCGCCTTGGGGACGGCATAACCCAAGTCCTGCGTCAGCGCGTGCATATCGACCACGCAGTAAAGGCATGGCATCTCGCGCTGGATTTTCACCCAGTTCTTGAGCGCGCCCAGATAGTTGCCGAGGTGCAGCGTGTTGGTGGGCTGCATGCCGGAAAGAACGAGGGGCGCGTGCGTCGTCATGGGCGTTTTTCGGTACCTATCGAGAAGCTGGCCTTATCGCCGAGACGCGGTGTGCCTTCAAGGGCCAACCGGCCAGGGCCTAACCGGCCAGCGTTCCGGTCAGCCGATCGCGAATGCTCGCCAGCCGCTCCGCATGGGTGACCTTGTGGCCAAATCCGTCGCGGACATAGAAAACGTCGACCGCGCGCTCTCCATAGGTCGCCACGATGGCGGAGGAAATCGAAAGCCCGGCCTCGAAAATCGCCCGCGCCACATCACAAAGGAGCCCGGGTCGATCGGCGCCTTCCACCTCGAGAACGGTGGCGGTTGCCGAAGCGTCGTTGTCGATCAGCACGCGGCTGCGCACCCCGAAGGCGGCCGCCCTTTTCTTTGGCGTCCGGCGCGCCATAGCCGTTTTGGGATTCAGTTTTCCCGAAAGCGTATTCGCGATCGTCTGGCGCAGGCGGGCGATTCGCCCATCGTCTTCGAACAGGCCGCCTTCCGCATCCTGCACCGAGAACACGTCGAGTGCGAAACCGTCCATCGTGGTGAATGCCTTCGCGTCGACGATGGAGCCGTTCGAGATCGCGATGGCGCCGGCCAGCCGCGAGAAAAGGCCGGGGTGGTCCGGCGTGAACACAACCAGTTCCGTTACCGACTGGAAATCGTTGCTCCGCGCGGCCAGCCCCAGAAGCTCGCCTTTTGTCTCCGCTTCCGCCGCCATGCGCGCGTGCCGCTCATGGGCATCGGCGTCGAACGCGAGCCAATAATTGTCGTAGTGCCGGTTGAGCGCTCGCTCGCGTAGCGGCTCCGGCAAATCCCGTAGCCGGTCGGCGAGCTGGGTTTTCGCCTGCTGCACCCGTTCGGCGCGCGCCGGTATTGCGTCGCCGCCGGACATGACGGCTTCCGCCTCGATGTATAGCTCGCGCAAAAGCTGGCCCTTCCAGCCGTTCCACACCCCCGGTCCGACGGCGCGGATATCGGCCACCGTGAGGATAAGCAGAAGCCGCAACATCTCCGGCGATTGAACAACGCCGACGAAGTCGCGCACGGTCTTGGGATCGGCTATGTCGCGGCGTTGGGCGGTGTCGCTCATCACAAGGTGGTTGGTGACGAGCCAGGCCACGGCCGTCGTTTCGTCCGGCGACAGCCCGAGCCTGGGACAAAGGCTGTGCGCGATCTCGGCGCCGACTTCCGAATGATCGCCGGGAAGCCCCTTGGCGATGTCGTGCAGGAACATGGCGCAGAACAGCGTCTCGCGCGATTTGATGCGCCTGACGAGATCCGTTGCCAGAGGATGCTCGTCCTTCAACTCGCCGCGCTCGATGGCGGCGATGTTTCCCACTGCCCGGATGAGATGCTCGTCGACCGTATAATGGTGATACATGTTGAACTGCATGAGTGCGACGGCATGCGCGAAGGCCGGAACGAACCGCCCCAACACACCGGCCTCGTTCAGCCAGCGCAGCGTCCGCTCGGGATCGCGGCGCGAGGTGAGGATATCGAGGAACAGCCGGTTGGCCGTCGGGTCCTCGCGTAGCGCATCCGTGATCAGGTCGAGCGAGCGGGTGATCGTGCGCAGAGCGTCCGGGTGTACGTCCACCTGTTTGGCGTCGGCCGTGTGGAAGATGCGAATGAGATTGACGGGATCCCGCGTGAATGCGTTGGTCCGCGCGTTGAGGCGGCCGTTTTCGACGAAGAAATCCTCTTCGCCGGTGCGCGGCCTCAAAAACCCCGGCAGAAGGCTGGAAAGCGTCGGCCGCTTCTTCTTGTTCTGCTCCTCCAAAGCCGCGCAGAAGATACGCGTCAGGTCGCCTACGTCCTTGGCAACCAGGAAGTAGGCGCGCATGAACCGCTCGATGGCGAGGTGGGGATCCTTGTCCTCGAAGCCCATGGCGCGGGCCATCTCGGGCTGCACGTCGAACGATAGGCGTTCTTCGGCGCGCCCGACGAGATAGTGAAGCCGGCAGCGCACGTCCCAGAGAAATGCCTCCGATTTCTGGAAGAGCCTGTATTCCTCGCGCGTGAAGACGTGATGGTCGACAAGATCGGCGGGATCGTCCACGTGATAGAGGTATTTCCCGATCCAGTAGAGCGTTTGCAGGTCGCGCAGGCCACCCTTGCCGTCCTTGACGTTCGGCTCCACGAGATAGCGGCTCGCACCCTGGCGCAGATGGCGCTCCTTGCGCTCGGCGAGTTTGGCTTCGACGTAATCCTGCTCCGATCCCTTGGCGACTTCGGACCAGAAGCGTCGCCGCAGTTCGCTGTAAAGGTGCTTGTCGCCCCACAGGAAACGCGATTCGAGCAAGGCGGTGCGAATCGTCTGGTCCTGTTTGGCCAGCCGCACGCATTCCGACAATGAGCGGGTGGCGTGGCCGACCTTGAGGCCGAGATCCCACAGCATCTGCAGGATGAACTCGATAACGCTCTCCCCCCAAGCCGTCTGCTTGAAGGGGCGTACGAACAGCAGGTCTATGTCCGATCCCGGAGCCAGCTGTCCGCGCCCGTAGCCGCCCGTGGCGACGATGGTGAGACGCTCGGACTCCGTTGGATTCTGGGCGTAATAGAAATGCTTGGTGGCAAAATCGTAGAGAACCTGAATGAGGATGTCCTGCAGCTCGGATAGCGCACGAGCCGCCACGATGCCGGAAGCGGAGCCGTGCTCCACCCGCTTGCGGATGCGATTGCGCGCGTCCTGAAACGTCGTCTTCAGGTGGGCGAGCGCCAGCCTCCGCAGCTTCGATGGGTCCGGCTCGGAATGGGCAAGCGCGGTGAGATCGCGCCGCAGCGCGTCGCCGTCCAATAGATCGATTCGTTCCGGTCTCTCGTATCCCACGGTGCTCAGCTCCAGCCTCGCTTCTACCATACCTGGGTGACAATCGCCGCTTTAAGTCTCTTCTCATGACCCGGCCGGCCCCCGACTTGGTCCGGGGAGGTTGGGACCGCCGAGTTCGCTGCGTGGATGAGCCACCCGGGCGGCCCGCCTTCGCCATTGCGAGCCATGCCACGGTGGGGGGAGCAGATGTCGGACGGCGCCACGGCTCGGCGGCTATGCCGCTTTTGCGCTGGCTGCGAACCAGCGATCGACGAAACCCGCAATGCAGGCGCCCGCAAAGGGCGCGAGCCAAAACGCCCAGAGCTGGCCCACGGCCCAGGTCCCCTGAAAGATCGCCACACCGGTGGAGCGGGCCGGATTCACCGACGTGTTCGTCACCGGAATGGAGATCAGATGGATAAGCGTCAGCGCTAGGCCGATGGCGAGCGGTGCAAAGCCTTTTGGGGCCCGCTCCGAGGTGACGCCCAAAATGACGAGCAGGAACATCGTCGTCATGACCGTCTCGCAAATCAGCGCGGAAAGCAGCGGATAACCCTGCGGCGAGTGCTCACCATAACCGTTAGAAGCAAATCCGGTCGCGGCGGAAAACCCGGCGTGGCCGCTGGCGATGGCGTAGAGCACTGTGGCTGCGGCGATCCCGCCCGCCAGCTGCACGATCCAGTAAGGCAGCAAGTCCTTGGCCGGGAAACGGCCGGCAACCGTCAATCCCAGGGTCACGGCAGGATTAAAATGGGCGCCGGAGACATGGCCGAACGCGTAGGCGCCCGTGAGCACCGTGAGCCCGAAGGCAAGAGCGACACCCGCGTAACCGATGCCGAGATCGGGCACGCCGGCCGCCAGCACCGCGCTGCCGCATCCGCCTAAAACGAGCCAGAATGTACCGATGAATTCCGCCGCAAGCTTTCGCGAAATGTCCATGATTTCCCCCTGTAGCTGCTTTTGATATGAGGATGCGCGGTCAGCTTGCGCGCAGCCGGGCTTGCGCCCACGCCACATAATCGTCGTTGCCGCCGAGAATGGGCAGGATCAGGAAACACGGCACCGTGTAGGGATGCAAGGGCCGGGCAGCGTCCATCGCGGCCCCGGCCAAGCCTCGTCGAGTCTTGATGAAGGCCGTAACCTCGCTTGCGATTTCGAGCTTGCCTTCCCATTCGTAAATCGACGTGACGGCCGGATACAAATTCGCACAGGCCGCGAGCCCGGCATTGACGAGCGCTTCTCCGACCTTTTGCGCCGACGCAGCATCGGGAAAGGTGGAATAAAGGAAAACCAGCTCGTCGCCGTCCATGGCGCGACAGTATCACATCGGAAAAGAAACGGCGCGGGATCTCGCCCGCGCCGTTTTCGAAATCGAGCGTGTCGCTCAGACGATCTTGAGATTGACCGCCTTGGGGCCCTTCTTGTCGGCTTCGATGTCGAAGCTGACGCGCTGGCCCTCGTTGAGGCTGCGGAGCCCCGCCGCCTGAACCGCGGTGACATGGACGAACACGTCCTTGCCGCCGCCTTCCGGCGCGATGAATCCGAATCCTTTGGTTGCATTGAAGAATTTGACCTGACCGGTCGTCATTACGGCTTTCTCCTGAAGGGAAGTTTGGCGGCGAACACCATGTCCGCCGTTTTGTCAAAGCTACGTCTCATTTCAGGGAAAGCGTCGTCGTCACTCCAGGCCGTTTGTGCTTCGCCGCACATCCGCATGGCAGCGCATGAAACTTCTCTGCTCGCGCAGCCTCAACCGCGCCCATATAGGAGCTTGGGGGCCATTTGGCAAGCATGCTACCAGCATGTGTCGATAGCACACGATATGTCCGGGTTACGTAGCACACGAGTTGTCCGATTTTGGAGCCGTTCTAAAGGGGACGGTGAGGATCGGGCGATGTGGCTGCAGGACCACAGGATGAAGAAGTTCAGAAACGTGCTGAACCGCTGGGAAGCCAAGAAGCTTTCCGCTTGAGTTTGCCCGATTCGGTCATTCGGCACTTGCAAGGCCGCGATGCACCGCTACAGGCTTGCCGCAGAGGCGGGAGCATTTCCTCCGGCCTCGGTAAAGGAGGACGATATGACAAGGAAAACCGCGGCTGCCGCCGTGCTGCTGTCCGTGCTTGCGGTGCCGGCGCAGGCCGAAAATTCCATTCCGATGGACCAGCCCGTGACCGTCAGCGGGGTGGACACGGTTTGCACCGGTATCGGCGCGGACGCCCAGCACGACCCGCGCTGGGGCGCCTATCCCATCCGCATCGAGTTCTCCAATGGCGCCGCCCAGTACCTCTCCGGCGCTCATGTTGAACTCGCCACCGCCGAGGGCAAGCAGCTTGCCGCGCTGGATTGCGACGGGCCCTGGGTGCTCTTCAAGCTGGCTCCCGGCCGCTACAAAGTAACCGCCACGCTCAGCGGCCAGCCGGGGGGCGGAACGAGCAGCGCCGTCTTCTCGCCGCCCGCCAGCGGCCAGAAGCGCGTCGTCCTCGGCTTTAGGCTTCCGGCCAATCACTAGCCCGCATTTCTTCTACTCCCTGCGGCCGGGCGGCTGCTTGTCAAGCTTTCCCGCGGATGGGAAGAAACGCCGTCCGGATTTGCGGACATTGATCGCCGTGGAACGATATTGACGGCAGCAGCCACTTCCCAAGCGCCCCAGCCGCGTGCGCTGAAGCGCAGCATGCGCGTCGTCGGCGCGCTGCTCTTGACGCTGTCGGGGGTGACGCCGGCTTCTTCGGTTTTCGTGGCAGTGCCGCAACTGATCTCCCAGGCCGGGACCGGCGCATTTCTGGCGATGGCGTTCGCCGCTCTGCTCGCCGTGCCCGTTGCCTATGTTTACGCAGAGCTGTCGAGCGCCTTTCCCATTGCGGGAGGCGAATATTGCATGGTTGGCCGCACCATGGGGCCGGCCGCCGGGTTTGTGGTCCTTGGCGTCACGGTCGTCGGCAACATGCTTGGTCCTGCCGTGCTCGCGCTTGGTGCCGGCACCTATCTGGCCCCGATCTTTCCAGGGCTGGACGCCCGCATCGTGGCGGTCGCCATCATAGCCTTGGCGACGTTGTCCGGAATCCTGCATATCCGAACCAACGCCTGGGTAACGGGCGTATTCCTCCTGCTTGAGCTCTCGGCGCTGGCTGCGCTCACGGCTTTGGGCTTTCTTCATGTCGCCCGGCCGCTCTCGGAAGTGGCCTTGCATCCGGTGGTCATGAACGGGGGATCGCTTCACACAACCCCGCTGGCCGCGATCGGACTTGCCACATCCGTGGCCATTTATGCGTTCAACGGTTATGGCGCGGCTTGCTATTTCACGGAGGAAATGCACGAGGCGCCGCGCGTGGTGGCCCGGACGATTCTGTGGGCACTTGTCATTACCGTCGTGGCAGAACTCGTTCCCACCACGGCCGTTCTTCTCGGCACGAGCGACTTAAGATCTCTGCTCACCTCCCAGAACGCCTTCGGGGATTTCTTGCGCGCGCGGGGCGGGGATGCGTTCGACATCATCATCAGTTTCAGCGTGGCGCTGGCGATCGTCAACGCGGTCCTCGCGATCATTCTGCAGAATGGGCGTTTCTTTTATTCGACGGGCCGCGACAACGCATGGACCAGCCGCGTCAATGCGCTCTTCACGATCACCCATATGCGTTTTCATTCTCCCTGGGTTGCAACACTTGCGGCGGGCCTTTCGGCGATCGCGGTGTGTTTCGTCGATCTTGAATTCTTGCTGGTGCTGACGGGTGCCGGATTCGCAATCACCTATATCGCCGTGAGCTTGGCCGCGCTGGTCGGCAGATGGCGAGGGACCAGCAACCACGCCGCATACCGCATGCCGCTTTTTCCGTTGCTGCCGCTCCTGGGTCTGGCCGCTCTGTCTTACGTGATATACACGAATTGGCTCGATCCCGAGGTGGGACGGCCGAGTTCTGATCGCAAATCTCGTCGTCATGATCTCGGCGTTGGTATATTATCATGCATTTCTGCGCCGCCGCGGCGAATGGGTGCTGCGCGGGCCGGATGACGACACGGGGTGAAATCGGGCGCATGACTCATCCGCGTTCCATCGCCGACTCAACATCTTCGTTAGCAAATCGTTTCTGCGGACTAGCCACTTTTCTCGAAAGCCGATTCCTCGAAAGCAGTGGAATCTTCAGCGCAGGGGACGCAGAGGTTTCGCGGGGGACGCCGTGGTTTTCTTGCGCGAAGCGCGCGCCATATTCTCCTGCGGCCTCTGCCAATCCTCTGCGACCACCGCGCTAAATCTTTTCACGTGTCACCGACCCGAGATTCCCGGCACTAGGCGGGGATAGCTGAAGCGCGGAGATCCTATCGCGCCCTGACGTGCTGCGCCTCCATTTGTACCGTGCCGTGTTGGCGCCGTTTTCAGGACTGACCTAACATTTCTTTAATTGCTTTCCGACAAGCTTGCCCAAAAGGCGAGGGAGAGAAAGCAGGTGACCGATGCTCGAATCGAGCCCTGTGCGGGACGGGTGGAATCCTTCCGACGCTTCGTGTTGGAAGCGCCGCTCAACGCTGTTCTGCTCGATTTCGATGGCCACATCGTCGCGCACAGTCCCGCATTCGAGACATGGCTGGCCTACAGGCAGCCAATAGTCGACAAACATGCATCGGAGATCGTCTCGCACGCCGACGCTGCGGCAGCGCTGGCCGCCTTCCGGGCGGCATTTGCGGCCGGCGAGACAGCCTTCACGAATGTGCGATGCGTGCATGTCGGCGATCGGGCGATCTGGATCAAGATGCACGTCACGCAGTGGCACGACGATGACGGTCTGGTCTGCGGCTACTTAATCCTCAACCAGGACGTAACCGCGGAGCACGAAGCCGATCTGCGCCGTCGCGAAGTGGAGATCCTGCTGCAGGCCGTCGTCGAGAACATCCCGGCAACGATTGCGGTTCAGGATTACGAGACCACCGAATATCTGCTGCTGAACAGAAGGAACTCGGAGCTTGCGGGAATAAAATTGGAAGACATGCTCGGGCGAACCGAAACCGAGCTGTTTCCCGACTACACGGCGACCATCGGCGCGGTCATGCAACGTCTCGACGCGGCGCAGGCGGAGGGCAGTTCCGCCGGCATCGAATTCGAGATGGACTGGGACAAAGTCCGTTCGCAGATCCTGCGTTTCAGGCGCGTGATCTTCGAAGATGTGCAGGGACGCAAAAGAATGCTGACGGTCGGCGAGGACGTGACCGATCTCAGGCGCACGGCGCGGGCACTGGAAGCCGCGGTTGCCGAGGCCCAGTCGGCCAACGCCGCGAAATCGAATTTCCTCGCCAATATCAGCCATGAAATCCGAACCCCGCTCAACGGCGTGCTGGGCATGGTGCAGGTGATGGCGCAGGAAGCTTTGCCGCCCAGGCAGCAGAAACGGCTGGAGGTGATCCGCCAGTCCGGCGAGACGCTTCTGGCCCTGCTGAACGATCTGTTGGACATGTCGAAGATCGAAGCGGGCAGGCTCGAGCTCGAATCGCTCGAATTCGACCTGGAGGAAGCCGTCGAGAGCGTCTGTGCCGCCTTCAAGCTCGCGGCGGAGCGCAAGCGCTTGACGTTCGATATCCGATTCGGCGGCACGGCAGGAATCTGCCGCGGCGATCCGACACGATTGCGTCAGGTGATAACGAACCTGGTCTCCAACGCGATCAAGTTCACCGATACGGGCGGGATCGCCATTTCGTGTACGAGAGAGGGCGATCAGGTGCGCTTTTTGGTCGCCGACACCGGCATCGGCATGGCGCGCGAAGTGGTGGACCGGCTATTCGGGAAATTCGTTCAGGCCGACACATCCACGACCCGGCGATTCGGCGGCACCGGACTTGGGCTGGCGATCAGCCGCGATCTGGTCCAGCTGATGGGCGGGCGAATTTCGGTCGAAAGCGCGCCGGGCGAAGGCTCGCGGTTTGTCTTCGACATGCCGCTGCCGCGCGTCGGCGGCCGTTCGCTCCGCGCGGCGGACTCGCAGTCCGACGCACAGAACTCGCACGTGCTGCGGATTCTTGCCGCAGAGGACAACCAGATCAATCGGATGGTGCTCGAGGCATTCCTGGAAACCGCCGGACATTCGGCGGTTTTCGTGGAGAACGGCGCCGAAGCCGTCACGGCGTGGGACGAGGCGCTTTGGGATGTCATTCTCATGGACGTGCAAATGCCGGTCATGGACGGCACCGAAGCCACCGCAATCATCCGGCGCCGGGAGGGCGAACTTGGACGTGCGCCCACGCCCATCGTCGCGTTGACCGCCAACGCCATGTCGCATCAGGCCGATGCCTATCTCGCTGCGGGCATGGACGCCGTTGTTGCCAAGCCGGTCGAGGTCAAGAACCTGCTTGAGACGATCGACAGGGTCACGCGCGCCGATCGGAACGCCGCAACGGTTCCGCTGGCGCGTTCGGCGTGAAGCTTTGTTGGGGGCGACTGCGGAACTGAACGTTCACCACCGAAGCACAAAAGGCACGGAGGCAACCGCGAGCGCGCAGCGCCTCCCTGACGTGTCAGCGTCCACCGTGTTTCTGTGGTGGCCGGTAGCGACAGCGTACCGGCCCTCACAAAGTCTACGGCATGCACACATCTTCGTGCGTGCGCGGATAGTCGGATAGCTGGCCGGGTCGAAGCCTCGCGACAAAGGTCGCCTTGGTTGGAGTTCGCAACCCCGTCGTCGCATCAGGCGGCGGACCGGGCGGGGGTCGGACAGGGTCGTATGACCGACGAGGCCGGGTAATGCCGGTGGAGGAAAGAACCCTGACTTCTGGTGCGCTTTCGAAGATGGCGCGGACATGGTGATTGGCGATGAAGTCTCGAAACACCTGAAAATATCCGGACCCTTCAGAGAATGCTCCATTGCAAGGCGAAGTCCGCTTTCCGCTTCTATCTGCTCTACGACAAGATTTGTCGCGAAGACGTGCTGCACCATGCTTATGCATTGGCCCGCGCGAACGCGGGTGCGCCGGCTGTGGACCGGATGACCTGCGCTCAGATCGATGCGTCGAGCATCGAGAAGTGGCATGGGCCTGCGCGAGGAACTCGTCTCGAAGACGTACCGGCCACAGGCGGTGCGGCGGGTGACGATCCCGCCGGGCGGCGGCGAACGTCCGCTCGGTTTCCCGACAATCCGGGATCGGGTGATTCAGACTGCCGCCAAGCTTAATCTGGAACCGATCTTCGAGGTGGACTTTGAGGACAATGCCTATGGTTGTCGCCCGAAACGGAGCGTTGCCGTACGGATCGAGCAACCGCGCCTTTCCTCAATTCTACTACTCCCTGCGGGCTGCGCGGTGCCAAAGCCTAACGGTCGGCGGCCCGACGGCCTTGTTCACTCCGCCGGCTGTGGCTCCATGTGCCGATCGCTGCCGCGCCCATGGCCCCATCGTCGCAGCCGGTCGAGATAGATGTAGACGACCGGGGTCGTGAACAAGGTCAAGACCTGCGAGACAAAGAGGCCGCCGACGATGGCATACCCCAGCGGCTGGCGGAATTCCGAGCCCGTGCCGTTCATGAGAATCATCGGAACGCCGCCCAATGCGGCGCAGGCGGTGGTCATCAAAATCGGCCGCAGCCGCTGGTGCGATGCCTCCCGCGCCGCGTCGGTGGGGCTCATTCCGTAGTCGCGCTCGAGCCTGAGCGCAACGTCCACGATCATGATTCCGTTTTTCTTCACGATGCCGATCAACAGGATGATCGCGATGATTCCGATGACGTTCAGATCCTGACCGGCGGCTTTCAACGCCAGCAGCGCGCCGACGCCCGCCGACGGCAAGGTCGAAAGAATCGTCAAAGGATGAATGAAGCTTTCGTAGAGGACGCCGAGAATCACATAGACCGCGATAAGCGCAGCCAGGATCAGAACGGGCTCGTCGGAAAGGGATTGCTGGAAGGCCTGCGCCGTGCCTTGGAAGGAGCCGGTGAGCGTCGGCGGCGCATCAAGCTTCGCGCGCGCCGCTTCCACGGCGCTCGTCGCTTCGCTGAGCGCCACACCCGGCGCGAGATTGAACGACAGGGTGGCGGCGGGAAATTCGCCCTGGTGATTCACCGTCAAGCTGCTCGTCGCGTCGGGATCCACCTTGACGAACAACGACAAGGGCACGGCTTTGCCGGTGATCGGCGAAACGACGTAGAGATAGTGGAAAATGTCCGGCGTTGCCTGGAGATCGGGCGGCCCCTCGATGACGACATGGTAGCTGTTCTGCTGGGTGAAGTACTGCGTCACCTCGTCCTGACCGATTTGCTCGTAGATTGCGGCGTCGATTGCGGCCGGCGTGATGCCGAAACGCGAGGCCGCGTCGCGATCGATGTCAAGCTTCACGGCGCCGCCGCTCGACTGCTGATCCGAACTCACGTCCGTCAGCTGGGGCAGGGTCCTCAGCTGGGCAAGCAGCCGCGGCGCCCAAACGTCCAGCTCATCCAGGTCGGGATCGGCGAGCGTGTACTGATACTGCGCCTGACCGGGACGGCCGCCGATATTGATATCCTGCGCCGCCTGCAGAAACGTCTGCACACCGACGAGTTGGGCCAGCTGCGGCCGCAGGCGCGTGATGATCTGGTCCGCCGAGGCGGTGCGGCCCGCGGATTTCGGCTTGAGCGCGATGTATATGTTGGCTTGGTTCGTGCCTGCCGAGCCCACGAACATCCCGAAGCCCGACACATCGGGATCCTGGGCCACCACATGCCCGACCAGCTGAATCTTTTGCTTCGTCTTTGCGAAGGACGCGTCCTGCGCGGTCAGCATCACGCCGCTCAGGAATCCGGTGTCCTGTTGGGGGAAAAATCCGGTTTTTGCCGTGGCATAAAGATAACCGGCCAAGGCGAGCGTAACGAAGAACACCATCAGCGTCACGAACTGGTGCCGCAGAACCACATCGAGAGACCGTTTGTACCTGTCGTCGAGCCAGTTGAAGCCTCTTTCCAAAGCACGGGCGAACGGGTTCGAGGCCGGCTTGGGCGCTTGTAAGAATCTGGCACAGAGCATCGGCGTCAATGTGAGCGTCAGAACCAGCGAAATCAGCACCGCTGCGCTCAGCGTGACCGCGAATTCGCGCATGAGAAGGCCGACGACCCCGCCCATGAACATCAGCGGCGTGAACACGGCCACCAGCGAGATCGAGATGGAAAGGATCGTAAAGTTGATCTCGCCCGCACCGGCCAGAGCAGCCTCGAACGGCGGTTCGTGCCGCTCTATGCGCTGCCAGATCATCTCCACCATGACGATGGCATCGTCGACGACGAAGCCCACCGCGATCGTCAAAGCCATCAGCGAGAGATTGTCGAGGCTGAAGCCCACTGGCAGCATCACCGCGGTGGCCGCAAGCAGCGCCAGCGGAATGACTGCGCTCGGGATCAAGGTCGCGCGCAGGTCGCGCAGAAAAAGGAAGATGACGATGACGACCAGCACGATGGTGATGATCAGGGTCGTCTGCACGTCCTTGACGGAGGCGTTTATCGTTTGCGTGCGGTCCATCAGAATGTGAATGGAGATTGCCGGAGGAATGGCGGCCTGCAGCCCTGGCAGCGCTTGGCGTATGAGATCGACCGTCTTGATGACGTTGGCGCCCGGCTGCTTGTAAATGACGAGCAATATGCTCTGGCTGGCCTTGAGCGTGGGATCGGGACTGCCTTTTCCGGGAAAGACCCAGGCACCTACTTGGTTGTTCTCCACGCTCGGAATGGCGCGGCCGATATCGCGTACCCGGATGGGCGCGCCGTTGCTGTAGCCCACGATGACATCGTTCCACGGCGAGGCGTCGAGGATCTGATCGTTGGCGTAGACGGTGAGACCGCGTTGCGCGCCGGTTATCGCGCCTTTCGGTGCATTCGTCGTCGAGGCTACGAGCGCCGCGCGCACGGTGTCGATCTGCAGGCCGCGGGCGGCGATCTTGCGCGGATCGAGCTGAATGCGCACGGCTGGCTTCTGCTGGCCGGCGATGGTGACGAGGCCCACGCCGTCGATGCGCGATACGCGCTGGGAGAGGATGACGTCGGCGTAATTGTCGACTTGATCGATGGGCAGCGTATCCGACGAAAGCACGAATATCATGATGGGCGCGTCGGCCGGGTTCACCTGCCTGATCGTGGGCTGCGCCGGCAAGCTGCTTGGCAGCTGGGCACTTGCCGCATTGATGGCGGCCTGCACCTGCTGGAAGTCGCTGGTGATGCTCTGGTTGAGTTCGAACTGCAGCGTGATGCTCGTTGTGCCCAGCGCGTTCACCGAGGTCATCTGGATGATGCCGGGAATGAGCGAAAATTGCCGTTCGAGCGGCGTCGCCACGTTGGATGCCATGGTCGCCGGGCTCGCCCCCGGCAGCGACGTGCTCACTTGCAGTGTGGGAAAATCCACGTTCGGCAAAGCCGAAACCGGCAGGCTGACATATCCGACGATTCCCACCAGCAGGAAGGCCAGCGCGATCAACGTGGTCGCCACCGGCCGGCGAATGAAAATGGCGGAGATGTTCACGCCGGCGCTCGTGTGCTCGGAATTTCGCGGATCAATGAACCCGCCTTGAGGATCATCTGTCCATCTGTAACGACGATCTCGCCGGGATGAATGCCGTTGCCGATGATCGCTGTCGGGCCTTGCGTCCACGCCACCGTTACCGGACGGACGGAGACCTTGTTATCTTTGCCGACAACGAATGCGAACGTGCCGGCGGGTCCGCGATTGACCGCGGCGATCGGGATCGTCGTGACATCGTGCAGCGTCTGAAGCGTGAGCGAGACGTTAACGAACTCCCCCGGCCACAAGCTTTCGTCCGCATTGGGAAATCGCGCCTTCATCTCGACGGTTCCGGTGCCCGGATCGACCCGGTTGTCGGCGATGGTCAATTCCCCTTGTCCCAGAAGCTTGCCCGTCTCCTGGCTGAAAGCCCGCGTCGCCATCGGTATGCTGAAGCGCCGGGAGACTTCGGCCAGGCGCTGAAAGTCGCCTTCCGGCACCGTGAAGGTCACCGCGATCGGCTTGGTCTGATTGATGATGACGATGCTGCTACCGCCGGTCTGGCCGTTTGCGCCGGCAACGGGACTGCTCGTATTGGTCGGAGCGGCGGTTGACGGCGTATTGCTCACGGAGCCTGACGCGCTGACGAGGTTGCCCGCATCCACCAGCCGCACGCCGGCCCGTCCGTCTATGGGCGAGGTAATCCTGCACCAGTCGAGATTGACCTTGGCCGCCGTGACCGCTCCTTTGTCGATCAGCACGGCGCCTTCGTTCTGGCGCACAAGTGCCGCCTGCGTGTCGACCTGCTGCGAAGCGATGGCATTTTGCGCCAGAAGCCCCTTATAACGGGCGAGGTCGACGCGGGCTTCGGCGAGCGCTGCGGAATCGCGTTGCAGCGCGCCCTGCGCTTGCATCAACGCCGCGACATAAGGCGCAGGATCGATCTGCGCCAGCGTCTGGCCGACCTTGACGTCGCTGCCTTCCGTGAAATTGACGCTCAGGAGCTTGCCGCTCACTTGTGCAAGCACGGCGACACTGGTCCACGCCTGCGCAGCGCCCAGTTCCGAAAGCGACACCGCAACGTCGGCCGACGTTGCCGTGGCAACGGTCACCGGCACCGCCTGGGGGCTCTGTGGCGGCGTCGCGTGCGGGCTAAGGAGAAACCATGCCGCCAGAGCCAGCGCGAGCACCGCGGCGCCCACCATCCAACGCCTGTCGTCGACAGTCTCGCCCCAGCTGCGCACTTTGTCCCAGCGCGTTTCGGCCACCATCGGTAATCCAGACCTCTCTCCGCACTGCGGCGGGCCCTGGATTAGAGCAAAGCCGGGTTGCGAAGAAGTGGAAGAGTTTCGCAATTTGTCGCAAAATCGGCCGCAATGGCAGGCGAGGCTGGGCTCCGAAAGACCTTGATTGCCACGCGAACTCATCAAACGCCCCTGGCGCTGCCGGCCCCACGCGAACGCGGACGTTGCCGCTGAACGAAGAGCGGTGCGCCGTTTATCGTGTTCGCGATGTGTTCTTATTGTTTGCAGCGCATGTCAACAGAGCGATGCTGTTCGAAAATCGATCGAGCGGCTGCTTTGGAGGTACCAGTGACCAACGCCACGATTCCCGAATTTCCGCCCGGCGCTTTCGCCAGGCAGGACGAGAGTGACGACGAGGAATTCTACGCGCCGGTGCGCCTGGTCACCCACATCGACGCGGGCGCCGTCGCCGCCCTCACCGAATTCTACGGGTCGGTTCTCAAGCCCGACAGCGTGGTGCTCGATCTGATGTCGAGCTGGGTGAGCCATTTGCCGCCGGAGCTTGCCTTACGCGAAGTGATCGGGCACGGCATGAATGCCCGGGAACTCGCCGCCAATCCGCGGCTGGCGCGTTGGTTCATCCAGGATCTCAATCGCGAGGCGTCGCTGTCGCTGGCGGACAAGAGCTGCGACGCGGCTCTCTGCTGCGTCAGCGTCCAGTATCTTCAGAAACCGGTCGAGGTGTTTGCCGAGGTGCGGCGCGTTCTGCGCCCCGCCGCGCCCTTCATTGTCAGCTTCTCGAACCGGTGCTTTCCCACCAAAGCCGTCGCCATCTGGCGCGCTCTGGACAGCGCCGGACATGCCATGTTGGTGCGTGTCTATTTCGAGCGAGCGGGTTTCTCCGCGATCGATGCGCGCGTCCTGGCGGACGGCAGCGGCGGCGATCCGCTCGTCGCCGTGATCGGGCACGCCTAGAACAAGAAGATATGAGATCGCCCCAGGGCGCATTGCGTATTTGCGCACAACGCTTCGAAAATGGCGCAGACTGATCGACGGGATAAGCCGCGCAGGCAGCGCGAAACGGCATCGGACAAACGGAGGAACCGTCATGGTGAAGACATTTGGCGCAACATCCACAACCGACGAGGTGCTCGACGGCAAGGATCTCGCAGGAAAACGCATTCTGGTGACCGGCGTCTCTGCCGGCCTGGGCATCGAGACGGCGCGCGTGCTCGCCGCGCATGGCGCATGGGTGGTGGGTGCGGCGCGCGATCTGGAAAAAGCCGCGCGGGCGACCGCAGGCGTGAACCCGGGCGCCGCGAAGGGCGGCGGGCTCGAGTTCGTCGCGCTCGACCTCGCTTCGCTCAAGAGCGTGCGCGCCTGCGCGGATACGCTCAACGCAGCGGGCAAGGCTTTCGACGTCGTCATCGCCAATGCCGGCGTCATGGCCTGCCCGCGGGGCACGACGGCGGATGGCTTCGAGACGCAGTTCGGCACCAATCATCTGGGCCACTTCGTGCTCGTGAACCGCATCGCGCCGCTCATCACGGATCGGTTCGTCAGTCTTGCGTCGCTGGCGCACCGCTTTTCCGACGTCGATCTCGACGATCCCAATTTCGCGCGCACGCCCTATGTCGAGTTCGTCGCCTATGGCCGCTCCAAGACCGCCAATGTGCTCTTCGCCGTCGAGTTCGACCGGCGCCATAAGGCCCGCGGCGTGCGGGCGGCCGCTGTGCATCCCGGCCGCATCGCGACCGAACTCGCACGCCATCTGACGCCGGACGTCGCCAAACAGGTCATGCCCGAAGCAGGCAAGCAAGGGGACCAGGCGTTCGCATCGCAAAAAACGATCCCGCAGGGCGCGGCCACGACGGTTTGGTGCGGCTTCGTCGCGCCCAAAGACGAAGTGGGTGGCAAATATTGCGAGGACTGCCACATCGCCGAGATCGTAAACGATCCGGGCGCCCGCCGCGGCGTGCGCTCCTATGCGCTCGATCCCGAACGCGCCCAGGCGCTGTGGGCCAAGAGCGAGGAGATGGTGGGCGAGAGCTTCACATAAGATTCGGCGAGAGACGAATTCCAGTCTGCCCCCTAATCTCTTTTACTGGGAGCGCGCGCATCCTTGCGGGTCACCGTCGTTGACGGCCGCGGCCCCCGATAAAATCGGCGGCGGCGCTCCCGCGAGGCATCGGGGGATGCCAAATGCAATTACCCGAATTTCGTGCGAACGAGTGAATGCATTATGCATTTCTCGTTACGTGATGCTCACGCGCGACAGCCCGTCGCACACGCCCGTCACGCCGCAGAGAGCAGCTTGCCTGTCTCGCGCTGGATGCAGTCGTTCATTCGGTCGATCTCCTTGAGCCCCTGGGCAATGGCTTTTTGAAAGGACTCGAGATCCTCCAGCAGTTCGTTCAGCCCGTCACCGGCGACGGACACGCGCGCACATTCCATCTTGCCCATGATGCGCGTGACTTCCAGACCCGACGCCGCGCGCCGCATTTCAACGCAGTCGCTGCGAAAGAGCTCCGCCTGTTTTGCGATCGCGGCCAGACCTTCGGCCGCCAGCTGGCGATAGATACGCTCCTGCCGATCGAGCAAATGCTCCTCAAGCGCGCAATCGAGCCCGCTCGGCGCCGTCTCGTTTCGAAAGAACGCGGACAATTCGTGTTGAACTTTCGCCGTACAGGTCAGGAACAGTCCGTTGCCGATCGTCTGCAGTACCTGACGCGCCGAGCCGACAAAGCCGCTCATCACATTGGTCAGTTCGCGTGAGATCGTATTGTAATTGTCCGAAATCTCGCCGATGGATGCGCCGTCCCGGCCCAGCTGGACCGCCTTGATCTTGAAATTGAACGGCACATAGGCGTTTCGCTCATAAGCCTGCGAGATGGCGTCCGCCTGCTGAATCAGCGTCCGCGCCGCCTCCGCGAGGTGGTCGAAAACGTCGATGCAGCGATCGCATGGCCGCTTTAACCGTCCGTCGCGGTTGCGGAGTTCGGCGCTCAATGCCGCCGACATGAAGGCGCCATAATCGGCAAAGCCAAATTCCGACAGTCGCGCCAGTAACAAACCGGCGCTCTGGCTCGGCGCCATGTTTTCGCGTTTCTCGACCGTCGCCAGCTTCTGGTATTCGTCCCTGACGACGGAAAACAGATCGCTGCCGGGCTTTATGCGCACGGATAGATAGCCGTCGTTTACCGGCGTGACGATCGCAAACACCCAGTAGTAGCGGCCGTCTTTCGCGCGGTTCTTGACGTACGCGCCAATCGGCTCGCCACGCTTGATCGTATCCCACAGCAGCCAGAACACGGCTCTGGGCATGTCGGGATGGCGGATCAGCTTATGAGGCTTGCCCAGCATCTCTTCCCACGAATAGGCACTGACCCGCTGGAAGACGCTGTTGCCGGAGCGAATGATCCCGGCTGCGTCGGTTCTGGAAAAGAAAATGTCGGCGAACTCGAAGGGGGACTCCGCGCTGCTGTCGGCGGTGGCGTCGATGGAATCTGTCATGGCAAAACGGTCAGCTCGTGCCCTGAGATCAGCCTCCCGACATTGGAACAAATGCCGGTTAACGCGGCGTAAACCGACATTCCCCGCGTGATCCCAAGTTGAATCGCAAACTGGCGTTTTCCGAAGTCCGTTGAAGCCCCACAGTGTTTGCGCTCTACCCCTTCGCCGTCAGCGGATCGTGCAAAGGCAGACCGGGGCGCGGCCATTTGACGGCGACGAGGCGGCCATAGCCGGAAAGCGTGATGAATGCGGTACGCATGCCTTCGCCACCGAAGCAGATGTTGGTGCAATAGCCTTCCGGCGCCTCATAGAACTCGACGAGCTCGCCTCGCGGCGAGATCACGCTGATGCCGCCGTTAACCAATGTCGCGACGCAGATGTTTCCATCGGCCTCAAGAGCCAGCGAATCGAAACGCTGGTAGCGGCCGGATGGCGCGTACACGAACGTGCCGCCGAACGGCGACGGCCACGGCGTTTTCGCGAGTTCGCCTTCACCCGTGATGGGAAAGCTCCACAGGCGGCAGGTGTCCGATTCGGCGACATAGAGCGTCCGGCCGTCGGGCGAGAGCCCGACGCCGTTCGGCGTGATCATGGGAAATGCCGCTTCCTTGATCAGCGAGCCGTCGGTGCGTGCGTAGAACAACGCCCCGCGGTCCATCAGCCGCCCATGGTTCTTGCCGTAATCGGTGAACCAGAAGCCGCCCTTGGAATCGAACACGATATCGTTTGGTCCCTTGAGCGTCTCGCCGTTGCAATGGGTATAAAGAACCTCGACGGCGCCGGTGTTCAGATCGACGCGCTGGATGCTGCCGCTCTTATAGGCCCTTGCACGGCGGGTGGGCCGTGCAAAGCCGTCCGCTTCGCGCGTCCATTCGAACCCGCCATTGTTGCAGACATAGCATTTCCCGTCGGGGCCGATCGCCGCACCATTGGGTCCGCCGCCCAGATCGGCGACCACGTGCTTGGCGCCGTCGGGAGTAACCCGCATCAGCGTGCCGCCCTCGATCTCGACCACGAGCACCGAGCCGTCTTTGAGCGCGATCGGTCCTTCGGGGAATTTGAGCCCCGTCGCAATCTCCCGCACCTCGAGTTTCACAACCAACTCAGCCTCCCTCGATCAATTCGATGATGGCCGGGAAGTAGCGACCGCCCAGCCCCTTCTCCACCGCCGCCCGATAGTATTCCTGCACCGTGGCGGGCAGCCTGGGCTCCACGCCGCAACTTTTCACGAGTTCGATGGCGTATCCAAGATCCTTCAGCACGTAATTCGAAGGGAAGGAGCTTTCCGGGAATTTGCGCGGCAGCATGGCCTTGAGCCCATGATTGCGCAGGACGAAGCTGTCGCCCGATCCCTTCGACACGGCGTCCAGCAGCACCGCCGGAGCTACGCCTGCGCGTTCGCCGACCACCATCATCTCGGCGAGCGCGGCCACATGCTCGAACACGAGCGTGTTGTTGATCAGCTTGACCACCTGCCCGCAGCCGATGGTGCCGCAATGGGTCACATCGCTTCCCATGGTGCGCAGCAGCGGCTCGATTGTCTTAAACAGTGCATCGCTTGCACCCACCATGATGCTGAGCGTGCCCGCTTCCGCGGCCTCGCGGGTGCGCGCCACGGGCGCGTCGGCGAAATCGATGCCTGAAGCGGCCAGCTTTGTGCCGGTTGCGCGTGCATCGGCAACGGCCGTGGTGCTGAGATCGACGACGATCAGACCGCTTCGTGCCGCGCCGACGATGCCGCCCTCGCCGAAGCAGACCTCATGCACCTGCTTGCCGCCGGGAAGCGAAAGAAAAACGATGTCGGAGGCTCGCGCCACGTCGGCGATGGAGCCGGCGGCCTGTGCTCCAGCATCGACCACGGCGGCTAGCGCAGCGTCGTTCAGGTCGAAAGCGTGGACTTTGGCGGCATGTTTCTTCACGACGTTGCGGCACATGGGCCCGCCCATGACGCCCAAGCCGATGAAGCCGATCGCGGGGGCTTTGTCCTCCATGGGAGCTTAGTACCTGTAATCAGAGGTGAGCGACACGGACGGTGCCTTTATTTGCGTAGTGGTCGGTGAGGGTGCGCTCAGGGTGGCGGGTCGAAGTCGATCTTTCCGCCTCCCGCAATTGCAGGGCGAACGCATATGTCCGACCTGCGCCACCAAGTATGTCACGCGGAGGTACGGAGCCGCGGAGAGATTTGTAGGCGCCTCACGATCCGAAATGTTTCCTGCGCGAAGCCCGGCGATCCCAAGACCGTTTGACCGCCAAGCCCCCGCTTTGATCGAGGGCAAGCACGCCAAGGAATTTTGGCGCCTTTGCGACTTGGCGGTTTGAACGAAGTATATTTTTCGCTGTGCGAAAAGAGAATCTTCGGCGCGTGACGCTCGCAAACATCTCCGCGGCTCCGTGCCTCCGCGTGAAACACTTTGCTGAAACCGGACAGGCATATGCGGACCTGCCCACAAGTGGCATGCGGGCTGGTGCACCATAATTCCCGTTCCACGTGATCGCATCGCGCCCTAGTCCATCAACATGCCGCCATTGACGTCGAGCGTGGTTCCGGTGATCCAGTTCGACTGTGGCGAGCACAGGAAAAGAATGGCCTGCGCGATGTCTTCGGGTTGTCCGAATCGGCCGAGCGGCACGCTGCCATGGGCCGACGGAGGCTTGCGCTGGGTAACGGATTGCCACATCGGCGTTTCCACCGGGCCGGGCGCTACGATATTGGCGAACACGCCGTGCGATGCGCCGGCTTTCGCCGTCCATTTCATCAGGCCGTGCACGGCGGATTTCGCAGCCACGTAAGCCGGACCGGAGGCCACGCCGCCGATCTTCGCCGCAATCGAGCCCAGCGCCACGATCTTGCCACCTCCGGCCTTGCACATCAGCGGGAAGATCCGGCGCACCGGGTTGACCACCCCCATCACGTTGACGCGCCAGATCGCGTTCCATTCCGCATCAGTCGATTCGGCAAGCGGCGTGTTGGCGATCGATCCGGCGCACAGTACCAGCACCTTGATGGCGCCATACGCGCGCTCGATCTTCTCGACGACTGCGTTCGTCTCGCTCGCGGACGTCACGTCATAGCGAAGGTAGAAAATGTTGTCGCGGCCTTCGAACGGATTGCCGTCGACGATATCGGTCGCGATGACGGTCGCGCCGGCTTTGGCCAGCGTGTTCGCCACTTCGCGCCCGATTCCGCCGGCCGCACCGGTCAGAAGCGCAACTTGCCCGTCGAGACACGCCGGACCGCTGATGGGAATGGTGACCATCTAATTCCTTCCTCTCTCTTTACAAACTGCACGAAGCAATAACTTGCCGAACTCCCCAAAAGGGAGGCTATCGCATGCGTGGCGGGGGGAATTAATTCTCACGCGGAGACGCGGAGACGCGGAGAGAACTTGGGAATGTGTCGAGGCTAGACGTGGCTTCTTGTCGCGCGAGCCGTAGGAAGCTCTGCCGCCCTTATCTGCGCTTCGCGCAAGGAACCATTCGGCATTTCGTAACCCCACGGAAACCTCCGCGTCTCCGCGTCTCCGCGTGAGATTTTTAGTTCCGTCACTCGACCCACATGCGATGGCCTTGCCACAAAAAGGTAGGCGGGCGCGATTAGACTGGCTCTTCCAGTGAGTCACGATGCGCTCTCGTCTGGACCGAAATGAGCGGTGGCTTGCGTCGCGAGCGCGCCGTGTTCCGTGCGCGCCCAAACCGCGAGTTCGCTCGGCTTGTCGTCGGCGCGCGCCGCTTCGATAAAGAATGGGCTGTCGGCGAACAACGGCGAAATTCCCCGGAAGTCGAAGCGCGAAAGCCGCCGCCCCGGCTGGGCACGCACCGCCAGCCCTTGCAAGAACGTCGCGATGAGCGGCCCGTGCACCACGAGACCGGGATAGCCTTCTTCGTCCGCCGCATAAGGCCGGTCGTAATGGATGCGGTGACCATTGAACGTGAGCGCGGAATAGCGGAACAGCAGCGTCGCATCCGGCACGACCTGCTCGCTCACGTCGGCGCGCTGCGGTGCCGGAGTGTTGGGCGGCGCCGCAGCACCCGGCGGCGGGGCGGGCCGGTAGACGATGTCCTGCTCTTCATCGATGCAGCACTTCCCTTCCATCGACAGCATGTGCCGCACGGTCACGAAAACCAGCGCGCCGCTCTTGCCCGTCTTGCTTTCGATCTTCAGGATCTCGCTCAGCCTTGTCGCGTCCGCGCCGACGACGAGCGGCGCGCGATAGGTTATGCGGCTGCCGGCCCACATGCGGCGGGGCAAGCTCACCGGCGGCAGAAATCCGCCGCGCTTGGGATGACCGTCATGTCCCAAATCGCGGCGCCTGGCGACGGGATTGAAAAACAGCCAATGCCAGGCGGGCGGCAGCGCATCGCCGGCATGGGGCGCGTGGTCCAAGTCGAGCGAAGCCGCCAGAGCCGCGACGCGCCAGGGACAGATCCGTTCGGTCAGGGTTTCGGTGCGGCCGACCCATGCGGAAAAATCCTGGAGCGGGGACGTTTCGTGGTTCAATGGATCACCTCTTCGTCCTCAAGGGCTTGGCGTTGCGCCGTGCTCAGGCCAAGCAACGCGCCGAAAACGTAATCCTCATGCTCGCCCAGCTTGGGTGTGCCGGAAGCAATGCCGATATCCTCGCCCTTCGACAATCGCATCGGAACGCCGATCGCGGCGCGGGGTCGGCCGTCGGGTTCCTTGACATCGACAATCGCGCGGCGCGAGCGCAGATGCGGATCGGCAACCGCGTCGCGGGCGCTCCAGGACGCATGTGCAGGGACGCCCGCCGTCTGGAGCAATGTCGCCGTGGCATCCGCCGCGCGCGAGGCCGTCCATTGCGCGATGATTGGATCGATCTCTGTGCGATGGGCATGGCGGGCTGCGGCAGTGGCGAAGCGAACATCATGGGCAAGCTCGGGCTTGCCCATTGCGTGGGCGAGCGCGCGCCACTGCGCGTCCGTGCCGACCGCAATCGACAGCCAGCAATCCTCGCCACGCGCCGGATAGACGCCGTGCGGCGCCATGCGCGGATGATCGTTGCCCATGCGTCGGGGTTCGATGCCGGCGGCGGCGAGCAGCAGCGCCTCGCCGATCAGCGACGACGCAACCTCGCGCGCCGAAACGTCGACATGCTGTCCTTCGCCCGTGGTTCTGCGATGATGCAGCGCCGCGAGAAATGCAACCGCGGCATTGAGACCGACCGTATGGTCCATGACATGGCGGATTTCGACCGGCGGTCCGTCGGCGTAACCCGTCAGCGTGCCGAGCGCGCCCCAGGCACCGAACAGGGGCGCGTATCCCGCGAAATGCGAATCCGGTCCGCTTTGTCCCGAGGAGGACACGGACAACACGATGATGTCTTTCTTCACGGCACGCAGATCGTCATAGCCAAGCCCGAGACGGGCCAGCACTCCCGGGCGAAAGCTCTCCGCCGCCGCGTCCGAGACGGCCGCCAGGCGCTTGGCCAGCGCCACGCCTTTGGGGTGCTTGATGTTGAGCCGGACGGAAAGCTTGTTCGACGCCACCTGGTCGAAGCTTGCCGGCCCCATGCGGCCGTAAACCGGATGGGGCTTGCGGAAGATATCCGGCCTCAGCGCGGTTTCGATCTTGATGCATTCGGCGCCGAGCTGCGAGAGCATGTGCGTGCAGAACGGGCCCGCCGCATGGGCCGTGAAATCGACGATGCGCACGCCGGAAAGCGGCTTCACCATGACCCGGCTTCCGCTGTGTTGCCGCGTTGGGCAATTCGATAATCGTCAAGGCGGGGCGGGCTGCGATGGATCGCCAGCGGCTTTCCCGCGAAGTGAAAGGGCGAAACCAGCATGTCGCACGATCCCACGCCGTCGATCGCGACCGGTGCAAACAGGCCGCGCACCCGCTCATGCGCATCGGCCAACACGTCTTTCGCATCGCTGTATTTTGCGAGCGGCACGCCGAGCTTTTGTCCGCCGGCAACGATATCGCCGACACGCTGTCCCTTCGCCCAGGCTCTGATGTGTGCGTTGATGGCGCCGCCGCGGCGGCTGCGTTCCAGCGAATCTTCGAGCGCCGGATCGTGGGCCCAGGCGGGATCGCCCATCAGCGTGACGAGCGCTTTCCATTGATGCTGCTCCAAGGTGAGCAGCTCGACATAACCGTCGGCGCATTGGAGCACGCCGCCGTACCGGAACGAACGCGTCGCGCGGCTCTCCACCGCCCCGTCGCCGAAGCGCTGCACGGCAAAGGCGCTGACCGCAAGGGCTGCGTCCTGCGACGAAACATCGACGAACTGGCCGCCCACCGTGTCGCGGACCCAGAGCGCCGACAGCGCGCCGAGTGCTGCGGCAATGCCGCCCTGAAGCGATGCAAAATGACCGTAGATTTTCACCGGCGGACGGTCGGGGAAAAGCTCCTGCGACAGGCCGTTGGGCACGAGGCGGCCTTCGGTGCATGCGTGCAGAAGATTGATCTCTTCGCCCTTCCAGTGCGCCTTGGGTCCGCTGGCGCCGAACGGCAGCACGGAGACATGCACCAGCCGCGGATACCGCGCCGCGATCGCCGCTTGATCGATCTTGAGCCGCTCGCGCTCGTCGATTGGCGTATCGTCGATGAACACGTCGGCGCCGTTCAGCAGCGAAGCTGCCTCGGCTCGACCGCGCTCCGTCGCAAGGTCGGCAACGAAGCTGTGCGCTCCCGCCGCGAGATAGGCAAACAGCGCACTGACCTTGCCTTCGTCATCAAGAAACGGTGGTTCGCGGCGCAGCTGCGTACCGCCGGGCGGCTCGAGAAGGATCGTGTCGGCCCCCATCACGCGCAACAGGCGCGCCGCATAAGCCGCCGCGACTCCTGAGGCGGAAACAACCGCCTTGAAGCCCTTAAGCGGCGCGCGCGTCTGCGTCATGGGATTGGCGATCGATGTCAGCGCACCACGAGAAGCTCGAGGTCGAGCGCCGAGCCGTCGAAGAACACCGGCAGCTCGATGTTGCGCGACGGCAGGATCACCGTGGCAAGTCCCGGCGTGGTGAGCTCGCCGCGCTGGTTCTCGCCGGTGATCTCGATATCGACCAGCGCGTGTTTGTCTTTGATGTATTTGCGGCTGACGCGGCCCTTGCACCACGTGCAATCGCCCATCGTGTTGAAGCGGCGCATCTCGGTGCGCACGCGCTTGAGGAAGGCTGAGTCGCCCATCCAGTTGGTCACCAGGCTTGCCATCCAGGAGGAGCGCTGCGGGCCGTAATCGTAGGTGCCCGGCACGCCGACCTCCTTGGCGATGGACTCGCGGTGATGGCCGATCCCGGTGTATTCGATGCCGCCGCCGGCTTCCGGATTGCGGAAGAAATGGCCGGGATGCTTCATGGCCGCCTTGAACACGATGCCGTGGGTGTGGCCGCGGCCGCAGCCGACCAGAAATCCCATCGTGTCCATCAGCGACAAGGGGCCGCGCACGATCGGCGGCAGCTCGTCGCCCTCTTTCACGTCTTCCCAGTAGAGAACATCGTTGCCGCGAATGCGCTCGTCCTCGCGCATGATCGCGTCGTCGATCTTCTCGAATTCCTCGGGCGTATATTCGTAGGTCTTGATGTCTTTGTACTTGCCCGTGTCGCGCGCGGCCTTGCGCTCGTGGCGCGTGCAGGTGCCGAGCGCGCGCGCGACGATCTGGCCGTGCTGATTGGCGTAGGTCGCTTCGACGAATTGCAGCACCAGCCGGCCGGAGAATTTGCTCTGCTTGTCCTCCACGCCGACGACGCGCTCGATGGCGGTGATGCGGTCGCCGGGGCGGATGTGGCGGAACAACTCCCAGTCGTTGCCGGCGTAAAAGCCGTGCACGCCGGGCAGGCCCCAGCGCGTGCGGCCGATCCAGCCGAACGCCATCGGAAACATCGGATGGGCAACGACGCTGCCGTAGCGGCTCAAGCGTCCGTGTTCTGCGTCGCGGTAAAGCGGATTGAGGTCGCCGATGCCGTTGCAGAAGTTGCGGATGGTGTCCGGCGTCGCATCCTGCAGATACGGCCCTTCGGGGCGCAGCTGCAGGCCGATCATTTCCTTGGCGGCTGCGATCGCCTCGTCGGTGATCCGGCCCTCGGCCGGCGCCTGGCCAACATCGGTCTCGGCAGCGCTCATGTCCGCAAACTCCTTCGTGTTCCATCAGCCCCGGGGGCGGCGCCGCCGGAGGCCTGTAAGGCTGATGATGTAGAATGCATAATGCATTCTTTCGGGTCAAGGACGAGCTTCACAAGGGAGCGCGGCCGGCATGATTCACACAACTGGTTCCTCCCCCGCTTCGCTTCGCTCGCAGGGGGGGAGCTTTTCCTCGCGCTGGGACCTACTTGCCGAAATCGAACTGGCTGCTGGTGGCGATTTTGGCGAAACGGGCGACGCAGAACAGCGCGCGCTCGTGCTCTTCCACGGTCGCTCCGGCGCAGCAATCCTCGAACACGACGCATTCATAGTCGCGGTCGTGGCCTTCGCGGGCGCCGGTGTGCACCACGCCGTTGGTCGACACGCCGCAGAGAATAAGCCGCTCGATGCCTTGCGCGCGCAGGATCGGCTCGAGCGCCGTGCCGTAGAACGGGCTCACCCGGTGCTTGACGATGTCGAAGTCGCTTTCTTGCGGTTTCAGCGCCGGATGCACCGCCGTGCCCGGCGTCCCCAGCTTGAAGCGGCCGTTCTGGCGCGCCGCCGAGAAGATCGGCGACGCAGGCGGGCATTCGCGATAATCGGGCGAAAAGCCGACGCGCACATAGCCCACGAGAACGCCGGCATTGCGTGCGGCCTGGATGGCGGCACGCGTGTTCTCGATGACGTTGCGCGCGCGCATCAAGGGAACATAGGTCGCAGCGCCGGGACCGGATTTACCGACGAGGTCGTTGATCATGTCCATGACGAGCAGAATGGATTTATTCATGGCTTCAGCTCTCCGCAAATTCGGGGGATTTTTGGATGTTTGACCCGGCGGCCGGCGCTTGGCGCGGGCCCGCGGATTTCATTGCGCGGTCGAGCTCCAGCCAGCCGGTTTCGATGTGGCGCCGCGTGGCGAGCACCGCGGCGGCCACGTCGGCCGCGGCAATCGCATCGAGCAATTCCTTGTGCTCGGCCACGGCGCGCTCGACGCGGCCCTCGACCTTGTTGATGAGATCGAACGGGTAGCGCGCCCAGAGGATCTGCACGAAGTGCAGGGTGAGCGGCATATTGGGGATGGCATGCAGGCGGCGATGGAAACGGTAGTTGGCGGCGCGCGCTTCTTCGTTCTTCTTCTCGGCGACCGCCTGCTCGAAGGCTTGCGCCAGCGCGCGCAGCTCGTCGATGTCGGCGGCGGTCGCCTGCTCGACGGCACCGCGCACCAGCTCAGTCTCGAGCAGAATGCGCAGATGGAGCATCTCGTTCGAGGCGCCGATGTCGAATGGCATCACGGTCGCGCCGCGATAGGAATCGCCCATCACGTAGCCCTCGGCCGCGAGCAGTTTTAGCGCCTCGCGCACCGGCGTGATGCTGGTTTGCAGCAGGTTGGCGATCTCGACCTGCTTGAGCCGCGTTCCCCGCGGGAAGCGGCCGGCTATGATCCCCTCGCGGAGGAAGTCGGCGACCTGCTCCTCCTTGGTGCGATACTGCGTCTGGGAAGGTGCTCCTGGCGAATTGTGCACGATGCATAGTACCGATGGCTTGGCCCGCGCTCAACCGGGAGAGCCCTGGTCCCGTTTTACCGGGCAATCGGGCCTCCGTTTCCACGGCCGGCTATTTCGATCCGATAGACAAGCACCACGTACTCAAGACACCCTCGGAGAATCGTTTTGAAGCGAACAAGGCGCCAGTGCCGGCCATGAAAGTGGATTGGATGCCCGTGACGCGTTTCGAGCAGAATTGCTCGATCCTGTGGTGCGAGAACGGCGCGGGCAGCGGCGATCGATCCCGGCGGCGACATCGACCGCGTCCTCGACTTCCTGGAATGGGAAAACCTCACGCTCGACGTCGTGCTGGTGACGCATGGCCATTTCGATCATTGCGGTGCCGCCAAGGAGCTCGCAGCCAGGGCCGGGGCGCGCATCGAGGGCCCGCATCGCAACGAGGCGCATGTTCTTGAAGGACTGGCCGAACATGGGGCACGCTATGGCGTTCGCGCCCAATCCTTCGTACCGGACCGCTGGCTCCAGGACGGAGACCGCATCGGATTCGGCGAGGTGGAGATCGCGGCGCTTCACTGCCCGGGCCATACCCGGGGACACATGGCGTATTTTCACGCGCCGACAAGAATCGCTTTTGTCGGCGATATCCTGTTCCGGGGCGCGATCGGAGCCTGGGAACATCGCGACGGCAATCTTGCCCAGCTGGTGCACTCCATTCGAGAAAAGCTGTTTCCCTTAGGCGACGATGTGCGGTTTGTGCCGGGACACGGAGAAACTTCGACGTTCGGACACGAACGGCGCGACAATCCGTTTGTCGGCGATGCGGTCATGGAGAGGGTGAAGCGCGGGCTGAAGCCGGTCGTGCGCCTGCCCGATACGCACATGTGAATGCCGGAAGCGCCGCACAACCTTCGAATACAGCC
>CAWDSJ010000003.1:0-260048 GCA_963805005.1 uncultured Alphaproteobacteria bacterium | reverse complement strand
ACGGCTTGAACGGGTTCGCTCTGCAAAGGCCCATGCCGCTGTTCGTTGGCGATCTCTGCAACAATGCGACGGCGACCGATACGCGCGCTCGTCGGCAACGTCCATCGATGTCCCTGCTGCGCACGAGAAATCCTCGGAGCCGGCGCCTTCACTTGTGACGCAGTAAGACCAATGCCATGGAATGCCAACCTATAAACTTCGCCTGCACGCTCGCCTTGCTGCCTGAAGCGTGGCGGCCGCACGTGATCGCGGCAATGAACGACTGGAGCGAAATGACTTTTCTTCAAATCGTCAGTTCGCTCAGGTCCCACTCCGAGAAGGGATGCGCATTTGCCGCGCGGTCGATGGATTAATCACTCCCGTGCTTTATCGTTCGAATTCGAACCGTCCCATAGAGGCCGGCTTTACCGCTGTGCGCGAGTATGCCGGCTGTAGAAGAAGGCCGGCCGCGCGTTTCCGCTCGCCATTGAGTTGCGCGCCGGCCTTAGAAACGAGTTGGTACCGCAATGCGCGCGCAAGCCAAGTTCGACATGTCGACGGAAGGGGTACCGCTCACGCTGGCACCCTTCTTGTCCGCCTATGGGCGGCACCGGCGCATTTCGCTGCGCGTCGAAAATCTGCCGGAGCGCGCGCGGCTGTCCAGGGGCCGCAACAATGGCGACCGTTCCTGGTCGCTGATGCGCGACGAGTTGGAAGACCTCGTCTACCTGCCGCCGCAAGGCAGCCATGCCGGGCATACCGTGTCGGTCCGCATCATCAATATGGAGAGCGGCAACGGCGAGACGCTCGCCTTGCACGAACTTGCCATCGAGCCTTCCGCAACCCAGGCGCGGACTGCCGGAAAAGCGGCCTCGCTCGCGGCCAGCGGCGAACTTCGCAAGCTGCGCGAGGAGCTGGCGAACGCCAAAGCCGCGCTCAGAACGCGCGAACGCGAGCTTGCGGAAGAGCAGGCCCAGACGGCCCGCGCGCGTGCCGACGCCTCGCGATACGAAACCGCTCTCGGCGACGCGCGCGTGCAATTCGAGAGCGAGCTCAAGGCGCGATTGGCCGCCGCCGAGGCCGACGCGACAACACGCCTGGACGCAGGCCGGGCGGCCTGGGCGCAGGAACAAAACCGCCGCCTGCAAGAAAGCGAGGCGCGCGCGCAGCTGCGCCTCGAAGAGGCTCGCGCTTGCTGGCAGCAGGAAAGCGAAGCGGCACTGGCAAACGCCAGGCTCGATTGGATGTCCAACGAGGCCGTGCGGCTCACCGAAGCGGAAACGCAGTGGCGCGTCCAGGCCAACAAGGTGCTCGCCGACGCGGAAGCGCGTTTCGAGCGGGCACGCGCTGCGTCAGCGGACGTGCGCACGCAATCCTTGCGCGAAATCGAGAAGCGCGCGCAGGACGAGGCCGAAGCCGAACTGGCAAAAGCGCGGGACACATGGCAGGCGGAGGAAACCGCGCGGCTGGCAGCAGCAGAAGCCGAATGGCGCGCCCGCAGCGAGCGCGCGGACTTCGAGGCTGCAAAAGAACTCGAACAGCTGAGACGCGAGCTGGCGCAGACGAAAACGTCTCTCGGCGCGCGCGAGCGCGAGCTCGCCATCGTCGCCGCTGCAGCCGCCAATGCCGAAGCGTCGCGACGCGCCAACCCAAGCGACATCGCGCAAGCACGGAAAGCCTGGGAGGCCGAACTCGCTCAGCGTCTCGCCGAGGCCGACGCTACGGCCGCAGCAAGGCTCGAGGCGGCCCGCGCAGCCTGGGCCACGGAAGCGCGGGAGAATGTCGCGGCGCTGGAAAAAAAAGCCTGCGACCGCCTTGAGCAAATGCAGAACCTCCGGCAGGCGGAAACGGCGGCGGCGCTGGCGCAAGCAAGACAGGCATGGTCGGCGGAGGAAGCCGCACGCCTGGCTGCTGCGGAAACGAAATGGCGCGCGCAATCCGCGCAGGCACTCGAAAGCTTGCGGCGCGAATACGCGGAGCCGGCCGCACAGCCGGGCACGGAGGCCTCGGAGCTTCGCCGCCTCGGCATCCAGCTCGAAACGCTGAAAGCGGCGCTCTCACAACGCGAAGCCGAACTCGCCGAAGCGCGAAGCGAGATTGCGCGGTCGCACGCGCTTTGGTCGGCGGAAGAAGCGGTGCGTTTGGCCGCAGCCGAAGCCAAATGGTGCGAAGAAACCGAGCAGGCGCTCGAAAAGCTGCGACACGAAAAGGCGGAAGCCGTCACACCGTCGCGCAGCGGGGCTTCTAAATTTCACCGCCTCGACGGCGAACTCGATCGCCTGCGAACCGCCCTGGCGCAGCGCGAAGCCGAACTGGCGGACACGCGCGGCGATCTTGCGCGCGCGCGCGAACGCTGGAAAACGGATTTGCAGCGCACGCTCGATGTCAGCAAGCAAGCATGGCTGGCGGAGGAGGAACAACGGCTCAAGATCGCCCGCGCGGAGTGGGAGCGTGAAGAACGCGCCGCGCATGACGCATGCGAGGAGATCGAGGACGACACGCCACGCCAGCATCTGCGCTTTTTCCGCGACGCGACGGTGGGCGTTCTGCTGGCCGCTGCCGCGATGTTCGTCTACCGGGAAGTGGCGCCGGGCATTACCGCCAACGGGTATTTACGAACGACCCCGGTAACGGCGGGCGATATGCAGCCTGCTCACCCCGCGGCTCCGCCCCCCGCTGCAGCAGCGCAGAATTTCGTCGTCGTTCACGGCGTCAATCTTCGCGTGGCTCCATCGTCCTCGGCCTCGGTCGTCGCCACGCTGGTGCGCGGCGCCCGTGTTGCCGTCATCGGCCAGCAGGGCGCGTGGACGCATATCCGCGTCGACTCGGCGGACGGCAAGCTTTCCCAACAAGGCTGGGTCTTCGCCTCGTATCTGAAGTACAGCCTCGGCGGCTAACCAGAGCGCCGACCCTCCTCCAGATCGCTGTCACCACAAAGTACGCAAAGAGCACGACCCTCCGAAGCTTCAGCGTAGGAGCGTCGTGCTCTTTGTGGCGAACCTGCCCTCCGCGGCTCCACGCCGCCGCGTGAAAAATCGATTTTGCAGCCTTGAAACCATATGCGATTGCACTGCCCCCGGGGGGAGGCGGGTAGGCGCGAACCGTTCATTTTGGCGCCGGCCGTTTCGGTTTCGGTTTCATAATCCGCACCGGATTACGCTGGCTCACGCGGACTACCCGAGACAACTTCCTCCTCCGCCAGTTTATGCGCGGCGAGTGCCCGAGCCTCGGCCGGTTTGATCTTGGCGGTACCGGTGAGGTTCAACTCGGCCTCGCTCACAAACAGCACCTTGCGCGGAACCTTGTAGCTCGCCAGCCTTTGCTTGAGGAAATCGATCACGTCTGCCGCGCGCAAATCACGGCCGGGCTCGGGAACCACGAGCGACACCACCATTTCGCCCAGCGTGGCATGCGGCACACCGGTGGTCTTGCAGACCTTGACTTCCGGACAGGAGCCCAGCGTCCAATCGACTTCCACGGGGGAAACATTGGCGCCGCCGGTCTTGATGATGTCGTTGATGCGGCCGGCGAAGAAGAGCCGTCCGCGCTCGTCGATATGGCCGCCGTCGCCGCTGCGGTAGAAGCCCTCGGCGTCGAGAGATTCATCGTTGGGAACGCCGATGTAACCGAGCATCAAGGTCGGTCCCTTGACCGCGATTTCTCCCGTCTCGCCGCGCTTGAGCGTTTCGCCCGTTTCGGGATCGACGATCTTCACCGTGTTGCCCGGCAAAGGCTCGCCGCTCGAGCCTTCCCAGACTTCGCGCGGCGTATCGATGGGATAGACGGTGGAGAGCGTGAATGTCTCCGTCGAGCCGTAGGATGCGCGCGGATCGAGGCGCGTTCTGGTGATGGTCTTCTGCGGACGTCGCAGATTCCGCTCGACATCGAAGTAATAGAAGCTCGAGAGGTCCGCCGCGTCCCATGACGGTTCGGCCTCGAGCTGCGCCCATTGGTGCGGCCAGCAATACGGAAACGTGACGCGTTCGGTCTGCATCAGCGCGATGGCTTCGGCCGGAACGAACGTAGGCTGCAGAATGAGCGCACCACCCACCGACAGCGTCCAGCCCAGCGCGCTGCTGAAATTGCCCGACCAGAACAAGCCATTGGCGGACCATGTGCGCAGCGGATGATCGAAGGCATAGACTTGCTTCCACCGCCAGCTCTGGATGCAGACGCCGCGGTGAGAATTGAGGATGCCCTTGGGTTTCCCGGTCGAGCCGGACGAAAAAAACAGAATGGCAGGATCGGAAGGGTGGACGGCGGCGGCCGCGGCATCGACCAGGTCCGCCGGCACGCGGTCGCCACGGGCGAGAAATGCCGACCAGCTCTCGATGGCACCGCTCACCGGGCCTTCATCGACCTTGGCATCGACCTTGGCATCGACCATGGCATCGACCATGGCATCGACCATGGCGAGCCGGCGCAGGAACGGGAATTTGACGGACGCCAGCGTTCCCGGCTCGCCCGAGGCGATGCGCGGCTCCAATTCCGTGAGGATCGCGGCGAAATCCTTGCTGGCGATGCGGCGCTCGAACAGCAGGATCGAAACGCCGGAAGCCTTCAGCAGATATTCGAGCTCCGCCGGTGTCGAGAAGGTCGAAAGTCCCACCACCGTGGCGCCGGCAAGCGCGATGCCGAAGCAGCTTGCCACCCATTCCGGCCGGTTGGTCATCAAGATGCCGACACGGCTCTGCTTGCCGGTGCCGCAGGCAATCAGCGCCTGCGCGATCTCAATCGAGCGCCCCCAGAGCGCGGCATAGCTCCACCGTTCGACGACACCATTCGGCTTGTGCAGCACCAGCGCCTCGTTGTCCGCGAAGCGCTGCGTCACTTCGCGCAAAAAGCCCGGCAGCGTCAGCGCGCCGAGGCCGGGCTCCTCGCCGAGCGGGATGCCGCGAACGACGGCGAGATCGTCGGTTTGCGTGCCGGTGTCCATCGCCCCGGCAGTTACGGCGCGGCCGTCGCTGCCTGCGCGGCCTCAACGATCCACCGGCCGGTATCCTTGGCCTGCTCGTAGATGTCGAGGTGACGAATCTTGTTCTTTTCGTCGAAATCGTAGACGGCAATCACGTTCTTTCGGATGAACGTATCGCCTTTATAATGACGCTCCTCGATTTCGTAGAATACCGCCTGCCCAACTTCGCTGATGCGATGCACGGTGGTCTCGAACCGCGTGCCGCCCGCCCATTGGGTCAAGAACTTCACATATTCGTCCCAGTTCAGCTCCTCCAGATAGGCGCCGACGCGCTTGAAATTCTTCACGTCGACCAGCTCTTCCAGCGGCGCCCAATCGGCGGCGGTGACGGACTTGCCGGTCGCGCGGCTTTCGATCAGCTCGCAGAATTGCGCAACGATGCGGGACAGCGGCCCGAGGTCGTCATTTGTGGCCGCAGCGGTGGCGATGATCATTCATTTCTCCCCGTGATGCGAACGCGCCGGTTCATGCTTTCGCGTTGTTGCCAAGCCATTTGTCCAGGACCGCATGAAAATAGGCAAGGCGGACTTCCTGTCGCGACAGCACCGTATATTCCAGCATCCGGTTGCGCAGGCCTTTCTGCTGGCGCTGCATCTGGTCGTAATCCTGCTGGAGCGCAAGGAAGTACTGGTAGTCTTTCGGCTCGTCGATAAGCGGCGTCCGCTTCGCCGCGCGCTCCCCGGCCGGCAGCCACTGAAAATTGACCACGTGCCAGATGCATCGGTTGGGATCGCCGTCGGGATGCGGCACCGAGCTGATGAACACGCCTTCGCCGGCGCGGATGGTCAGAAAGAAATTGGGGAAGAGCAGATAGAAGTGGTTGTCGCTCAGTTGGGTGTCGGTAAGGCCGCTCACATCCAGGCCTTTGGCCGTCAAAGTATCGCGCGTGGCTTGCTGCAGCAGCGTTCGCGCCGTCACGTTCGGCGGAAACGCCAGCTTTCCTTCCCTATTGCGATAGGCGCCGACCAGCGCCTCGAAACGCGGCAGTGTCTCTGCAACGCCGGGGAATGTCGCCGGCAGTTCGCGGATGGCTTCGACCTGCCGCTCCAGGCTGGCGCCGGCTAGGTTCGATGCGCCGAAGGGAGCGGTCGCGACGCTGTGATCGCCGAAGAAACTGTAACGCTCCTTGGATTCGTCCATCGCAGGCACAAGCTGCGGGTGGACGCCTTGAATATGATAGCCCTCCTGGAAGGCATCCATGATCACCTTCCAGTTGCAGTTCAGGCTCTCGCGCACATTCAAGCCGTAGGGAACCATCTCCTCGAGATGGTACGGCGCCAGCAGCTGGGCCACCTCGCCCAGATAATCCGCCAGGGGTGCTGCGTGCGGGTCCGGATTGATAAAGACGAAGCCGGCGAAACACTCGACCGGCACTTGCAGCAGCCCGTATTGCTCCTTGGGACCGACGAACTCTTCGATCGAGCCTTTGAAGTCGGGCCGGGGAACGGCCAGCAGGCGTCCGTCGAGATCGTATTGCCAGCGATGATAGGGACAAGTGAACCGGTTCGCATGGCCCTTGCCTTCGCATAACATGTTGCCGCGGTGCCGGCAGGCGTTGACGAAGCCGCGGATTTTTCCGTCGTTGCCGCGGACGATCACATAGGACTGATCGAAAATCCGGTATTCCGTCCAGTCGCCGGCTTGGCCCAGTTCGTCGGCGCGGCCGGCCGCTTGCCAGACCCGCATCCACAGTAAGTCCCGCTCGCGCTCGTGATAATCGCGCGATGCGTAACGGTCGGTCGTGACGCGCATCTGGAACCGGTCGAAATCAAGCTCCGAGAGATAGGGGCCGTTATCGACCCGCTCTCCGGCTCGCGTGAGTTGCATGGCGCTTCCTCGCTCGTGGACACGTACGCAGCGGAGCGCAACCTGTCATTTTGGCCCGATCTGCTCCGCCGCGCGATCGTCAGGCTTCCTGACCAATAGCACTGCCGTATGCGTATTTCAACGCTTGCCGGCCGTTTCGCCTTCGATCATTCCCTGCAATCCGGGAGATTGATATTCATGGATTCGAATTGCCTGGGCTATCCGGTGGGCGGCGGAGATACTTGCATGGCGGCAGATCCCTATGTGTGGAACGAAGCGCAGCTCAATCGTTTCTACCTGGCGAGCATCGGCAAGCTCCTGTTCGATATTTCGGGCATCGACGAAAATGCCGGATTGGCAATGCTCAAAGCGATGGGCTATCCGGTCACCTCGGCGCATCTCAATGTGGTGCCTCATATCGACATCGAAGGCACCCGCCTCACCACGCTCGCCGAACGCGCCCATCTGACGAAGCAGTCCGCCTGGGAAGCGCTGAAGACCATGCAGGCGCACGGCTATATCGCGCGCACTAAGGATCCGGCCGACTCGCGCGCCGTTCTCATTTCGTGGACGCCCAAGGGCATCGATTTTCTTCGCGTCGTTTGCCTCGGCCTCACGATCAGGCAGGACGACCTCGCCAGGCGGATCGGCAAGCGGCAGGCCGAGATTTTGCAGCGGCTGCTCGCAAAGCTGCGCGAATCCTATGCCCGGCAGCCGCCGGATCTGCCCCGGTTCGTCGCCGGCCTCAAATCGCGGCGGAAAAAGCAGCGCACCGCGCGAACCGCCAGAGCGGGATGAGATCGGGTTTTCACGCCGAAATATGCGCACGCAAGGGGAGAAGGGAGATACTCGCGTTGCACGACCGGTGCCGCCAAATATCCGCATTTCATATGCGATAGCCCTGCGATCATGGGGGAACCGGCGGTGCGCGCCCGACGTTGCCTCCGAAAAAATTACACATTTGGAATTGTCGGATTCCAACCACCCTATTCCCGCTTGCCGCCGATCCGCCGCAAGGCCGAAAGATAGTCGGCCCATTTCCGATCCTGGCTGCGGCCCAGCTCGCAAAGGTAATCCCAGCTGTAGAGGCCGGTATCGTGCCCGTCGTCGAAACGGATGCGCGCGGCATAATTGCCGACCGGCTCGATCGTCTGGATCTTGACCCGTCGCTTGCCCGTCACGGTCTGCTTTTGCGAAGCGCCATGGCCCTGCACTTCGGCGCTCGGCGATTCCACGCGCAGGTATTCCGCCGGCAAAGCGAAACGCTCGCCCGTGTCGAACGACACCGTCAGCGTCTGCCGTTCGCGGTCTACCCGCAGTTCGGTTGGCCAGGTTATGGATTTGGGCAATAGGCAGTAGGCAATGGGCAATGATGAGGCGCAAAATTCATGGTGCAAGAAAGCTCCTTACTGCTTACTTCCCACTGCCGATCTCTGCCTCCGAAAGCTCCCGCGCCTCGCCCGGCAGCATGATGGGAACGCCGTCTTTGATCGGATAGGCAAGCCCGGCCGCCTTGCTGATCAGCTCCTGCTTGTCGCGATCGTAGACAAGTGCCGATTTGGTCACCGGACAGACGAGAATTTGCAGGAGCTTGGGATCGATCTCCAAAGGCGCCTCCTCAGTTGAGCCGGGTTGGGGGATGCCGCGTCATCTCGAGCAATGCCACGAGGGTGTCGGCGCGCTCGGACAGGCCCGGCGCTTCCAGCAGGGCCTGCTTCTCGGCGGGCTCGAACGGGCATATCATGGCGAGGGCATTGACGAGGCTTTCGGCCGGGGCACTCATCACCGATTGCCAGTCAGCCTTCAACTCGCGCTGCGTCAGCCAGCCCTTGAGCGCCGACATCAGCCGGTCGCGTTGGAAGCTGTGGTAATCGCTGCCGACCAGATCGTCCGCAAACGCCGTGTAATCCGGCTTGATCTGCCGGAACGGCGTCGACACGTCGAGTTCTTCGGCGATGCGGAAACGGCAGATGCCGGTCAGCGCGATGACATAGCGCCCGTCGTCGCTCTCCTGATAGGAGGTGATGCGGCCGGCGCAACCGACGTCGGACAATGGCGGCCGGATATCCTTGTCTTCGTGGACCTTGGGCTGGATTATGCCGATGACGCGGTTGCCCGCCATGGCGGCGTCCACCATCGCAAGATAACGCGGCTCGAAGACGTTGAGGGGCAGCACCCCGCGCGGCAGCAAGAGCACGCCCGTCAGCGGAAACACCGGCAGCGGAACCGGCAGATCCCCGATATGGGCATACAGCCTCATCGGCGCGCCTTCAGCGCGGTAGGCAGTGGGCAGTAGGCAATCGGCAGTGATGCGTGGCGGACAACATCTCGAATCTTCATTTTCTAATGCCTACTGCCAATTGCCGGCTGCCCTTCACGAAAACAGAATGGACGATAGCTTGCGGCGGGCGTCGAGCGTGCGCGGATCGGTGGGCCCCATCGCCTCGAACACGGTGACGAGATGCTTGCGCGCCGCTTCGTCGTTCCATTTGCGGTCGCGGCGCACGATCTCGATCAGCTCGCGGATGGCGCCTTCGCGGTCGCCTTTCGCATCGAAGGCGAGCGCCAGATCGTAGCGCGCCTGATGGTCGTTGGGATCGCGTTCGAGCCGGCTGACGATGTCGAGCGTGTCGCCGACATTCTGCGCCTGCTCGCGCAGCTGGAGCTCGGCGTCGACGGTGCGGATCGCCTCGTCGCCGGCGCCGTCCGGCCTGACCAGCCCCAGGGTCGTGCGCGCGCGGTCCAGATCGCCGGTTTTCAGGTAGCAGCGGGCAAGCCCAGCCACGGCTTTGGGATGGCCCGGCTCGTCTTGCAGCACATGCCCATAGGCCTGGGCCGCGCCGCCGATGTCGCCCGCGGCAGACATCTCTTCGGCGGCGGCAAGAACCTCCTCGACATGATCATGCCCGGCCTCGCCACCCGTCAGCTGCTGCACGAAGGCGCGGATTTGGGATTCCGGAACGGCGCCCATGAAGCCGTCCACCGGCTGACCGTTTCGGAAGGCGTAGACCGTGGGGACGGATTGAATGCGCAGCTGGCGGGCGATCTCCTGGTTCTCGTCGATATTGACCTTGACGAGCCGCACCGCGCCTTTGGCCTCGTTGACGACTTTCTCGAGCGCCGGGCCGAGCTGCTTGCAGGGGCCGCACCACGGCGCCCAGAAATCGACGATGACGGGCACTTCGCGGGAGGCGTCCAGCACGTCGGCGGCGAACGTCTCCAGCGAGCTGTCCTTTACATAGGCGCCCTGAACTTGGGTTCCTTGGGCCGCAGGCGCCGCGGGTTTTGCCGCGCTGCCCAGGGGCCGTCCGCCGGGACCAATCAATGTCATGAGGTCAAATCTCCGAAGTTCCCGAAACATGGGCGCAGCCCGGCCAAAAGAAAAGCCCTACCGTCGCTCCGTGGCGGCGCAACCGGTCTTCCGTCCGCCGCCTCGTCAACTGCTATAGCCGATCCGGTCGAAATCGACTTACAAGGCGCCAAGAACTTTCGAGCTCCGAGCACCTTGTCCCCCACTGGATCGGGGGCTTTGCGTCTCTGCGGTGAAGAGCGATCGCATGCGCTTCGCGCTGCTCCTCAAGGGTTGCGCGTGCCGGCTCCAACAGTCCGCCGTTGCGGGCCGGTCCCTCGTGTCCTTAGGACGCGTCGAACAATAACCGAATCGTGATCGGGCGGGGGTGCGTGGGATAGAACCGAGCTGCGCGCCTCATAATCGTAGCAGGTACTGTGCGGTGTCTCGTTAGTGTTCTTGGTGTTCTTCGTGTGGAAACAGGCTAGCGCCATGAACCGCGCCCTCTGCGGACGGACTGGCGGTTGCCTCGTTGCCGTGCGCCGCCAAGGCGGCCGCGTCCGGCGCCAGACCTTCGAAAAACCGGTGCCGCGACGAGCTGTGCTGCGACCGGCTTGAAAAGCCGCCCGGCGCTTGCCATAACACCCTCCCACTTGGATGCGGGCGTAGCTCAGGGGTAGAGCATAACCTTGCCAAGGTTAGGGTCGCGCGTTCGATTCGCGTCGCCCGCTCCAAAAGTTTCCGAAAAAACAGTGCCTTACGGCTCGCCCGCTACGGCGACCGGCCGCGGCGCTTTTCTGCGGAAGCAAGGCGGAAGCACGCGGCGCAAAGTCGCGTCCGGCCGGGGCGAAGCGCCGATCCCTACCGTCTCGCGCTCTTGCCGTGCAGTTTCGGCCCCGCGCAGCGTTGAACACGTTGAACGCAGTTTTTCGGTCAACCCATTCATGGGCGCCGGGGTGCGAATTGCTCGCCCCACATCAATCCTTCCAGGAAGGACCCGCGCAGGCGCGCTGGGGCGGGTCCGCGCCGGCTGGAGTGATGTGGGGGGACATCAAATTTGAGAACGCCCGCCGGCGCCCGTCTCTCGCGCTCTGCTGGGCAATGGCGCGCGGGTCCTTCCCCGAGGGATCAAGCCGTCGCGAGCAATTCGCATCGCGTCGTCGGTGTGTGAGTGCAGAAAAAAAGCTGTTACACGCTACACGCGCGTTACGCGCGGTACACGGCGGGACATTTACACGTTGCGCCCGCCCTCACTCACACAGCTTCCACACCGCGCGCCCAGCCACCAATGCTCTTTCGCTTGTACGTCCTGGTAAACTACTAGTGGTTCCCTGGTGAAACCGTCGAGAGATGGCGCGGGTTTCGTGGCGAAACCGTAGGGGCTCTTTTCAGGAAAGCGTGTTTCATCTCGAAACCCGTTCGGTTTCATCTCAAAACCCGATGGGGTTCTCTGACGCAACCGTGTTCTAATTTTTGCCCCACCTCGCGAAGTCCTTCGTCGCGAGTTCGCCGGCACACGGGAATTCCGTGAGGCGCCATTCGGTTGAGTGGCGCATCTTCACATTGAAGGCGCCTTGCTTGGTCATGACAATGAACCCCCGCACTTCTAGCTTATCCAAAGCCCGCATAGCGGTCGCCTTGCTGACGTGAAGTGCCTTCGCCAGTTCAAGCAACGAGCATGGAATGTGACCATTGCAGCCCTTGCCGGTGGCATCTTCGCCGCCATACCGGCGGGCGAGCTCAACATAGACGCAACGAGCGACACAATCGAGCGACGCCCATGCCGGCGTATCCATCAGCCAATGGTAGAGCCGGACGTGTCTCGCCTCTCGGTTAGATCGGCCTTTGGCGTCATGGCGTCGTCGCGACTTAGCCATCGGTCCCGCCCATCAAACAGGGAAGCGTGTTTCGAGTATCTGAATCCCGCTGCGCAGGAAGTAACGTCCATGATTGCCCGGCGCGGGGCCGCGGTGCGGTTCTTCTACCATGTCAATCACGAGCGACAGTTTGCGGAGCTTCCAGACGTAGTGCGAAAGCCGCAGTGCCCATGAACTGATTTCGAGCGCGGTTATGCCCTTATCAGCAGCTCGCCAGAGCGCATACAAGGTCCTCGCTTCTTGCCCAGAGACTTCGTGGTCGTTGTCTGTTGCGAGGTTCTTGAACCGCAGGCGCGGTTTCAGTAGCGTGCTCATGCTCAAAGAGTTTTTTCCTTGCCCCGGCCGCGTTGGCGCGCGCGCCGGGGTTCTCATCGGTGTGGACGTAGGCTGTGCACTATTCGTCTGACGTGGTGCGGCGCTTGCGCTCGTTGCGCCAGGCGATCAAATCGGCGCGGTCATAGACGACGCGCCGGCATGCCTTGATGTAGTGGGGTCCGCCGCCGCGTGTTCGCCAGCTCGCGAGCGTCCACCTGCTCACGCCCAGGAACGCGGCGGATTCGGCCTCGTTAAGCGCGTCCATCGCGCCAGAGCTTCCATCCGTCATGTACAGTTCCTCGCTCGCGCCCCGCACCACCTTTTGGTGCGAATCATGCCCGAGCCGCAGCGAACATGCGGACGAAGTATCTTGCCGAATATCGCAATTGCGCTTTGCGAGTTAGGCCGCTGGCGTCACTGGAATTCGCGCCTTGAGGAAGGCCAGTGTCTCAGGCGATAGAACCCACATGCCTTCACTCTTGAACCGCGGCTGGCCCACCGCGTCATGTCGGATTTTTTCGGCGGCACCCAGAAACGTGACCACGTTGGGCGCGGTGCAGGGGAATGATCCCATTGTGGTGCTGCGGTGCGGACGCGCTGCACACAAAGCAAGATGCGCTGCCCACAGATGGCACACGGGCCGAAATTCTTCCCATCGTTTGTCAAAAATCCGCGGAACGTCTCTCTGCGCGTCATTGGCCGCGGACGAAAGCGCCGCACGCAAGGTCATCGGCGCGAGCCCGAGCACGCCAGCGGAAGTTTCAGCACGGCCGCGCGCAACGATTTGCCCCGGCGAAATTCGGAAGCCAAATCCCGCTAAACCATGCGAATCGAGATGATGTTGGATCACGCGCCCCGCCACAGCGCCGCGGTGGTAGAGCTTCGTCGCGATGGGCTTCAGGTATGCGTCCGCCCGCGCGTTCTCAGCGAATTCGAGCAGCTCGCGCCCCTTGATTGCAAAGCTTTCGTCCGCGCGCGCATCGGCCGCACGCGCCTGGGCGCCGTAGCGGCGCGCCATCGCCCACAGTACACGCGCCATCATGTCCGCTGGGTCGGGCCACAACATCACGGCCCCAAGAATAGTTGCCGCATCTTCGCGCCCGGCCGGCGTGGTGAGCATCTGAGGATGCAATGGGATTGTTGGCATGGCACCCCCGCACGGTGCGCCCGCAAGATCGAATAGCGCGGCGGCCCGTGCGGACGGGTTTTCGGGGATCAGCCTAGCCGCGCCTGGGCGCAAGTATGCAGCGATTCGGTGGTGTGTTCATTGCGCCCGCCTGATATATTGGCGATACGCAGCCGTCCAATCGTTCAAGAACGCGGCTTGCCCTTGTTGAAGCGTTATCGAGTGCGAGCAGACAAGTTCATGGACACGGTTTTCGAGCCGGTCTTTCATGTGAGCGTTCCACGGCCCATCAAGCGGCTCGGGCCAAAGGTTGCGCGGATCGGTGGGGTTGCCCCCTACCTCAAGCGGCACGTCGTGATCCTCTTCGAAGTCGCGCATGTTGTGGTCGTCATATCCGCGGTCGGGTTCGTCGAGCTGTTCGCGCTTCAGTCGGCTCGTATAACGCACCGGCGGCCGGATAGACTTGGTGAAGCCCGGAACGCAAATCGTCGAGCCGACGTTGTCCTGAGTGACGTCAGGATTGATCGCGCCAGGCGTAAAGCGACGGTCAGGCAATTCGTGCGCGGTCAGGGCTTCAGCCGTAGCGGCGGCTGCGGGCGGTTGTGGTCCCTGACTACCGGACGGCGCCAGAAGAAGCGCGGTAGCGACCGCGAGCCCGACAAGCAACACCGCAAGAGCAATGGGGAACCGCGAACGCCGAATCATTTGTGCAGCTTATCCACGCGCTATGCCTGTTCATGCGGCCATCCCGTGGTGTGCGGGGATTGCCGGTTTTCCTGTGTATCTCAATAGGAAATCCTGTATTGCGCCGGCCAAAGACACCGCCTAGGATTTTCGTGCTCGGAAGGGGGGCTGAAATGCTGCGAAATTATTGGGCCGCTACGGCTCTAGTCCTGCTGGTGCACCAACCGGCAATGGCAAAATCGGACTTCGAAATTGACTTCAAGACAGACGTTCGCGGCTCCGAAACCCTCAACCTATGCCAACTCTCATTCACAAAGGACATACCGCCTAAAGCGGTTGTCGAATCACTCGCGGCTGGCGCAATGGCGGCATGCGTGAAAGCCGATGCCAGCAAGGATGCAATGCTGCAGGTGTTCCATAATGACGACCTCGTGGACAGCTCCGTCTTCGATGGTGCCATTTTGTTCAATCACATGACCGGGAAGATTACGCACCAGAAAAACGATGAGATTTGGAAAGGCGTGAAACCAATCAAGGAAAATTGAAGGAGGAAACCATGGCGGGAACGCCCATGAAATCGACTGACAAAATCGCGATAACGGCAACCCTTTCCGGGCTCATTATCGGCATCGTCGCGAGCTTCTTCATAACACCCATTGGCGGCTTGATCGTCGGCGTGATCACGATTGCGGTGGTAATGAAGGCGGTGACAGACCAGAAGATCAAGGATAATCTTGTCAACATGAACGACAAGAAGTGATTAGTGCCGGCTGATCGATAAGAACACGCGGCCGATCACAACGAGGCGCTCCGGGTTCTTGGAATTCCGATGAACGAAGATTTTGGCCGCGCGGTTGCGTTTGCAGTTCCGTCACTTGTGTTTCCCTTTCCCGAGGCCCGCCTTACGCGCTCTCGCGCGCTCCAAAATTCACAACCTGCCCCGTGCTCTTGCCGTCCAGCGCATCGGCCAAGCGTGCGGAGACACGATCCGCCGCGTGTAGCAACGCGGAGTCCGGCGCCGTGGCGTAGCGTGCCGTCACGCCCTTCACCTTATGCCCAAGCAGTCCGGCGATGGTGAGCTCGGAATAATTCATCTCGGTTGCGGCGGCAGCAAACCAATGCCGCAAGCCGTGCAGCGACACGTCTTCGATACCCGCACGCTTTGCGACACGCGCCCACACCTTCGGCAGGCCCACAAAGTGGCCCGCCTTGCCATCGCCTTTGAACACATGATGCGTGCCCGCGGCGCCTTCGGGGCGTGATCCGAGCAGCGCCAGAGCATCGCGGCCCAGCGGACGAATTTGAGCGCCGCTCTTAGTGTCCTTGAAGCGAAGGCAGCGTGCGCTGGCGTCTATGGTATCCCATTGCAGCGCGAGCGCTTCCATGCGGCGGCACCCGGACAAGAGCAGGAAGCGGATGGCGCGCAGGCCCACCGCGTTTTCGCCCTCGCCTTCCAGCTCACGCATGGTGTTGCCGAGCTTGGCGATGGTGTCGAATGAGAATGGCGGCCGGCGCTGGGTGTCCTTCGGCCTCGCCAGCCCTCGCGCCGGGTTGCTCGCCAGGACGCCATCGCGCACGGCACGCTCGAGGATCGTGCCGAGCATTCCGAGCGTGCGGGAAGCGGCGCCACGGCCGCCGCGTGTCTGCCCACCGCGGGCGCGCTTGCCCTTTGTCTTGCCCTTCGCCTGTTCCTTCGGCGCCGTCCTGCCGGCTGCCACGTCTCGCAAGAACTTTTCGATATCGGCCGGCGTGAGGCTCGCCACCGGGTGCAATCCGAGCAACGGGACAACATGGCGATCGATGCGCGAGCGGTCATTGCGCAGCGTGCTCGCCTTGATCCGGCCCTTGCCGGCGGCAAGGTATTGCTCGCACAGCTCCCTAACCGTGATGGCCTTGCGAGTCTTGGCGCGCTCGGCTGAGGGGTCGTGCCCTTCGCGGACACCCGATAGGTGTTTGCGCGCCAGGCGGCGGGCTTCGTCAGGCGTCAGGACGCCCACGCGGCCAAAGGTGAGCTTTCGCGTGCGCCCGAAAGCGTTGCGGTACTGCACGGCCCAGGATTTCACCCCAGAAGGGTTCACGCGCACGCCGAAGCCCGGCAATTCGTCATCGAACACCATCACGTCCCGGCCATCGGGATCGGCCCGTAGCGCGTCCACGGTGCGTTTGGTGAGCTTCGGCACGGGTATCCACTCCAAGGTTAGGGTCGGTGGCGGAAGCATGGCGGAAGCACGCGGAAGCAAAACCCATACAAACCAGTCCCGCCCCGTGCGAATTCATATGGGCCTGAAATGCTGATTTTGCAAGGTTTTATGAGTATCAAAAAGCAGTGGGCCGGATTGGCTTGTATCCGGTTCTAACCTTGCCAAGGTTAGGGTCGCGCGTTCGATTCGCGTCGCCCGCTCCAAAAGTTCCTCCGTCGGCAATCAGGCCCCGGCGCCTTGCGGAGGATGCAAGCGCGGGTCCAATGCAAACCGCTCCTGCCAGACGCTGTCCATACGATGCGCCGGCAGCGTGGAGAGCCAATATTTGGTCGGCTCCTTCTCGCCTTTGGGCCATTCGATCAAGAGCCATTCTTCGTCATGCATCCCGCCTCGATGAGCCGCCCGCAAAGCGCGATGTCAGCCTTTCGGCTGTGCCTTCGCGCCAGCCGGTTGTCGCCAGGCGCGCTTGGGCAGTGCGAACGCAAGCTCACCGACACCGGCTTGTGCCCGGCGCTGCGGCGCAAATTTGCTCCAGCTCCTGCGCGCCGGCCGAACCACTGCGCTTCAGGTTCATCGCGTGCCGGTCAAGCATGATTCCGGGCGCTAGGAGCCTGTCCAAGTAATTGCTGGTCAGGCGGTTGCGAGTTTGATTCTTTGTGTGGTTATGAGCAAGGATTTTCGCGCCTGGAAGATCGATGAGGTACAGCTTCTGCCGCCGAGCGTGCAGGATTACGTACCGAGGGACCACCTGTCTCGGTTGATTGTTTCGCTGGTAAGGGCTGAACTGGACCTCTCGGCGATCATCGGCGGCTACCGAAGCGCGCTGGGTCAGCCGCCGTTTGATCCGCGGTTAATGACGGCGCTGCTGCTGCATGGATATGCCAGCGGCATCTACTCGTCGCGGCGGATCGCCAGGGCGGCGGTGGAACGGGCCGACTTCATGATGATCGCGGCGGGCGATCCGCCGGACTTCCGCACGATCTCGCTATTCCGCCAACGTCATTTGCAGGCGTTGGGAGACTTGTTCGTTCAGGTATTGAAGCTTGCCGAGAAGGCGGGCCTTGTGAAGCTTGGTCACGTGGCGTTGGACGGCACGAAGATCAAGGCCAACGCCTCGAAACACAAGGCCATGAGCTATGAGCGCATGAAGAAGCGGGAATTGGAGCTCAAGGCCGAGGTCGATCGTTGGCTGAAGGCGGCCGAAGCCGCCGACGCTGAAGAGGACAAGCTCTTTGGTGACAGGCGCGGCGATGAGATGCCCGAGTGGGTGTCTGACAAAGAGAGGCGACTTGAGAAAATCCGCGCCGCCAAAGCCGAGTTGGAGGCCGAAGCCAGAGCCGCTGCCGAGGAGGAGAAACGCCGTCAAGCTGCGGCGCAAGCGAAACGCCAGGCCGAAGGCCGCAAGAAGGCGGGGCGTGCGCCCAAGCCGCCGAAAGCGGAGCCGGATGGCAAGGCGCAACGCAACTTCACCGATCCCGACAGCCGCATCCTGAAAACCAAGGACGGCTACATCCAGGGCTACAATGCCCAGGCTGCCGTCGATACAACCACGCAAATCATCGTGGCGCATGGCCTGACGCAAAGCACGAGCGATCAGGATCAACTGGTGCCGCTGCTCAACGCGATCAGGAGCAATCTCGGAAAAAATCCCGAAGAAGTCTCCGCCGACGCAGGCTATTGCTCCCAAGCCAATATCCGCACGCTCATTCGAAGGCGCATCGAAGGCTACATCGCCACCGGGCGGCAGAAACACGGCACCAACGCCGCCGTCGCCAAACGAAAAAGCCGCAGCAAACTTGTCCTGCGCATGAGCACAAAGCTCAAGCGGGCGGGATGGCGAAGCCGGTATCGGCTACGAAAACAGACCGTTGAGCCGGTGTTCGGTCAGATCAAAGAGCCAAGAGGGTTCAGACAGTTCCTGCTACGCGGAATTGAGAAAGTGAAAGCCGAATGGGCGATCATCTGCACCGCCCATAACCTCACCAAGCTCGCAACGGCCGCCTGAACGGCTTATCTTTCGCCGAAAAAGGCGCTACTTGGACAGGCTCCTAGAGCGAAATGACCGTTCGAAGATAAGTCATTTCGCGCTAATTCAGCCGGCGGCGATGTATTCGCGCAACGCTTCCGCCTCGCGCACGGTTTCGGCAATCCGCGTTTTCACCACGTCGCCGATGGAGACAATGCCGCACAGCCGATCGTCTTCGATGACCGGAATATGGCGAACGCGGCTGCGCGTCATCTGCTCCATGATTTGTTCCACCGAGTCCGTTTCCGAACAGGTGTGCAGCAGCCTCGTCATGTGGGCGCTCACATTTTGCCCCAGCGCAGAAATGCTGTCGTCGGCGATGGCCCTGACAATGTCGCGTTCGGAAAGAATCCCTGCGATGCTGCCGTCGCGGTCGCGCACGACGACCGCACCGATGCGCCGCCGCGCCAAGAGGCGCGCCGCCTCCGAGATCGAGGCATCGCTCGCGATACCCACCACTTCGCGGCCTTTGTCGCGCAGAATGTGTTTGACTTGCATGAGGTTCCTCCATTCGAGCTCTTCGGCTCAGATGGGCGTGATGAAAACCCGCCGCCTCTCTCTTTACGAAGCTTGCCCTTGCATCGCTTCGCCGGCTTGTGCGGCAGGCCGCCCAAGCCGGGCCGCCCACGGACGAATGCTGCCCCGGACCACGGCGGCTTGCAAGGCCGGCAGCCGGGGGCGGCTTGTGAAGAGGCAGATTCTCGGGCAAGAGTTCCGGCCCCGGCGGCCTCGGGCGTCGCCAAGGTTACGGAGCTGTGGCCGAGAGGCTGAAGGCGGCGGTTTGCTAAACCGTTATACGTTGTAAAGACGTATCGAGGGTTCGAATCCCTCCGGCTCCGCCATTCTTACCGATTACAACGCTCTCCGCTGCCATTTCGGGCGTCGGAGAACGCCAATATCCGCGCGGGGTTTCCGCAAAAGCTCAGGACCGAGCAACGCCTAGCGTAACCCAGATTCGTCTCTCTCCGGCCCCTATTCTCCAAAACTCATGACTTCGGCAAATCAGCACGCATTTCTAAGTGACTGATTTTCCACTCTTATTCGGCACCGGAACCCCAGATTTTTAGAAATTCTTTTGGAGGCGAAAAGAAGCGGTATCGAAATGCGATATTGAAATCATTGGGGTTGTGAGGCAACGGTTGCAACAATTCATGGATGATCGTCCCAGCCTCACCGAACTCGACAAGCTCAAGGTACGCATCCAGGCACTGCGTGCCAAGACTATCGACAACGGCTGCACTGAGGACGAAGCGCTGTCGGCTGCTGCCAAGGTAGCTGAGCTTCTCGACCGCTATGACCTGTCGCTGACCGACGTCGAAATGCGAGAGGCGCCGTGCGAACGGCTCGAATATGAGACATGGCGCAAAAAGCGCATTCCGATCGACGGCGTCGTCGGTGCGGTAGCGCATTTCTGCGACTGCCGCGTCTGGCGCGAGAAAAACCAGACCGGCGAGTCCCGATACGTCTTTTTCGGCCTGCGCTCGGACATCGCCGTCGCGCTCTATTTGACCGAATTAATCGATACCGCCGTTCGATCGGAGCTTGGCCGTTACAAGACCTCGGCCGACTATCAACGATTCCGGCACAAGGAACGACCCATGGCGAATGCTTCTTTCGCGCTGGGGATGGTCGCCTCTATCGCGGACAAACTAACAGCCATGAAAGCTGGACGCGATGAAGTGAACGGCACTACGGGACGCGATCTCGTCGTACTGAAGACGGCAGTTGTCGACGCGGAGCTTGAGAAGCTCGACTTGAACTTGCGCAAGCAACGCAGTGCAAGCCGCATGGTGTCGCCGGCCGCCTATGAGGCCGGGAGTACCGCCGGTGCGTCGTTGGCCATCAACCCCGGAATCGGAGAGGCACCGGCGGGGCAAACCCTTCGGAAGGGTCGCTGACTTCTACCTGCCCCGCCAACCAACCGGAAACGGCTGCATCAGCGCGGCCAACGGCATACATGCGCGATCGCTTGAACCATGATGGTGTCGAGGCGTAGCTTTTAGGCAGCCCGACTTGATCGGCCGTTTAGTGGAGATGGGATATGACCGCTTTTAATGTCGTACGGTTTCGCGTCAAACCGGGGCGTGATCAGGAATTCATCGACGCGCACAAGACCGCAATTCGCGGGTTTCCCGGGATGCGCGGGTTCTCTTTGATTAAGACTGGCGAAAGCACTTATTGCATCATAGGTGAGTGGGCTTCGTTCGAGAAGATCGTCAAGGCGCGCCCCGGCATGATCGCCGTCCTCAATTCTTTTCGGGACTGTCTCGAAGATTTCGGCGGCGGTCTTGGAGTGACCGACCCTATCGCCGGTACTGTCGTTCTGGAACTACGCAGCAAGCCGAAGCGCAAAGCAAAACGCGCTAAGGCGGTAGAGAAGAAAGGGCAGTCAGAAAAAAGGGCGAGGAAACCAGTGAAGAAGAAGCCGGCAAAGCGCGGAAGGCGGAGGTAGTTTAGGACCCGTTCGCCAACGGCTGCCGTTCCCACACCACCGAAAGCGGCTGCATGAGTACCGCCAGCGTCATCTGTGCCGGTTGCCGGCCGGGAATGATGGCGTCGCGTGCGCCTGGCGCGAGCATGGTGAGGCGTAGGACGTGCCAGTAGAGCTCAGGAGACGTAGCGCTAAGGGCCCGTCAGGAAATAAGTCCGACACTCAGTCTTCGAAAATCCTCTCGCTGACGCAAAAAGTGCGATTTAATCGACTCACTTATTTCCTTACGGGCCCTAACGGTAGTGGAAGGTCGCTTAGTCTGATCCTTCTAGATTTGAGCGCTTCGCCACGAACGGCTCAAGGGCGTCGTGCAGCTTCTTCACTCCCGCATCCGGCCGGGGCTGGTAGTAGACGCAGCCCCGGCTGATGTTCCGAACCCTCGCCTGCCGCGAAATGGAACCGCGCGGAGCCCAAAGGTACGACCGAGTTTGGTTAGCTTGACAGTTCCGGCTGGAATATCAGGTACGACCAAGTTTATTGTGTCTCGGATTCGAAATCGACCCCAAACCCGGTCGCAATGTCGAAAGGCGCACGTTATGACTCAAACCTTTGGACGAGCAGAAGATACAGAGCCGGGTTACAAGACCAAACAAATATTTTATCGATTTCATGTTCCATATGTCCACCTTTCATCAGTATTTGGTGATGATTGGTTCGCACTGAAGGCCGAAGCGTTTGCGCGCTTTTTTGGTACGCCAACATTTCTGATTTCACAAACCGTCATTGTGGCCGCCTGGATTCTTGTGAACGTATTGGGCTTCACGACATTTGATATCTACCCTTTTATCCTGCTCAACCTCGCATTCAGCCTCCAGGCAGCGTATGCGGCACCACTGATCTTGCTTGCTCAGACCCGTCAAGCGGATCGCGACAAAGCACACTCTATCGCTGATGCGGAACATCGTGACGCACTTCACCGCGCGAGCGAAGAAAGAGCAGCTTTGGCGGCCGAGCAGACAGCGCTACTCGTAAGTTTGGTTCAGCAAAACACCGAGCTGACTGCGACGATCAAGTCTCTCACCGAGCACGTCCAAGTCCTGACCGTTGAACTGCACGACCGCCTACTCGATTCAAAATAAGAAGGTTCGAGACAGCAAGGCCAAGCCGTAGCAAACTCGATCCATTTCCCCATACAGTTTGTGAAGGCCCTGCCTAAACGCGATCGGCATGTCGATGCCCTCTTCGCGGAAGCCTGCCCGACTGGAGAGAATGTTTGTTGCGAGTTCCTCACTCTCCGCCACCCCGGTGTTCGCAGTTGTTCGCCTTCGCTTTCAGACCTCTGGAGAAATCAGGCGCTTAGGCGGAAAATCCGTAAACTGCCTTATTCATGGCGCTCATGAATAGCCGCTTTTCCGCGGCTTCCGGTATTTCGCCCCGCCACAGGCACAGATGCGGCGGATTTCGTACACTCCCTGCGCCATCGAGCAAATTTGAAATCATGACGCGTTGTCGTGAATAAGTCGGGCTAATGCCCGCCCAGCGCGCTCAGGACCTCGCCGGGCGTTAGAATTTGCGGCAGCACTTTCGCGTCGGCCGCGTTCGGCGCGTAGTAGAGATAGAGCGGAACGCCGTCGCGTGCATGCGCTTCGAGTAGCGCGCCGACGTCCGGACTGCGCCGCGACCAATCGGCAACGAGATAGGCCACGTTACGGGCACGGAACGCCGCGCGCACGCGCGCATCGTTCAGCGCCACGCGCTCGTTGACGAGGCAGGTGACGCACCAGGCAGCGGTGGCATTGACGAAGACGGGCCGGCGTTCGGCGCGCAAGGCGCTCAGACGCATCGGCGTAAAGGACTGCGACGGGATGTCGGCAAGCGCCGGCAGGGTTGCTGCTTGCGGTGTGCCGCGCAGCATGGTCACGAACGCCGGAACCGCCAGCAGCGCAAGCAGAACGGGAAGCACGCCCAGCACGCGCCTTAACCCTTGGGCATACTGCGTGGCGCCGAGCACCCACAGGCCGAATGCGAGCGCGAGTGCTGCGACAAGCAAGCCGATCAGGCGGCCCGGGTCGGATTGAATGCTGAGCACCCATGCCAGCCACAGCGCCGTGGCATACATCGGAAACGCAAGCAGCTGGCGCAGGCGCGGCATCCACGCGCCGGGCTTCGGCAAAAGGCGGCGCAGCCCCGGCCAAATCCCGATCGCCGTGAACGGCAACGCAAATCCCACTCCCAGCGCCATAAAGACGCCGACTGCAACGGCATCGCTTTGCGTCAGCGCAAAGCCCAATGCGCCGGCCATGAACGGCGCCGTGCACGGCGCAGCGACCGCGACCGCCAGCGCGCCGGTGAAGAACGATCCCGCAAGCCCGCCGCGCCCGGCCAGCGCCTGTCCGGCGCCAATTCCGGGTATCTCGAACACGCCCGAAAGATTGAGCGCGACCGCGAACATGAGCAGCGCGAAGCACGCCACGGCGCCGGGCTCTTGCAGTTGGAAGCCCCAGCCGATCGTCTGCCCGCCGGCACGCAGCGCGACAATGACGCCGCCCAGCACCACGAAGCTCAGGACCGCACCAAGACCATAAGCCATGGCCTCGTGCGTCGCTTTACCGCTCTGTTTCCCGCTCTTGCCGGCGATCGCCAGCGCCTTCATGGCCAATACCGGCAACACGCAGGGCATCAGGTTCAGAATCGAACCGCCCAGAAACGCAAACACCAGCGCAAGCGGAAGACTGAGCATTGCCGGATTTCCGAAATGCGCTGCAGGCACCAAACCCGGCAATGCCTCGACGGCGAAAGCGCGCAGCATTCCGTCGCCGGACGTAAGTTCGAGCACGCCACCCAGCACGCGCGGCGGGCGCGCCTTTTTCTCCGGCGCGAGCTTGAGCACGATGCCGCCGGGCGCGGTGCCCAGCGGTTGCGGAGCGACCCCCTCAATCAGCCCGCCCGCGTATGGAAAGAAGCGCGCCGAGCCGAACTGCGGATTTGTGCCGGTTGCGAAATAGACGGCCAGCTCTTTGTTCCAGGCGAAGGTTGCGGGCCATGGCGCGCTTATGGGCAGCCTTGCCCGTGCGGCGGCGAACTGCGCCGCGACATTGGGCAATGGAGAAGACGGCACGGCGCCGATGTCGAGCGGCAACGCGAGCTGTGCGTCTTCGGGAATGCAGACTTCCTTGCAGACGAGCCAACTCGCCGTCGCCTGGATCAGAGCCGCACCGGGTTTGGCGTCGTCCGGCACGTGCAGGCGCGTGAGCAGCCAGACCTTGCCTTCGTAGCCGAAGTCCATCAGCGGTCCCACCGGCAGTTCTTTGGGAGTGGGCCACTCGATCGCACCGGCCCGCCAGCCTTGCGGCAGCGACCATACGATTTCGCTGGGCGCGCCGGCGTCACCCGGATTGCGCCAGTAGGTGTGCCAGCCGGGCCGGATGTTCTCCTCGAGCGCAACTTGAACCGTTCCGCCGGGCGCAACCTCGTCCTGCTCGGCAACCAGACGGGCCTGGACCTTTGGCGCCGCATCGATCTGCGCCTGCGCCGGCACCGCAAGCATCGTCGCCCAGGCAAGCAGGAGAAGGAGGAGGTTTCGCCTCATGGCGCCGCTATACTCCGCACGGGGATAGCAATCTACATTACAATACCGATCAATATCTTACAGCGTAGCCGAACGGCATCGGCGGCGAAGGAGGGACACGAATGACGCGGGCGGGCCTCGTCGGGCTTGTGAAGCCACCCGGAGCGGGGTAGGAATCTCGCGATACGTTCGTCGGGCATGACTCCGGCTTCCACGCTGATATTCCAAATAAACCGCTCGTTGGGGTTCGGGCAGACCGATGGGATCGAACATCAGCTGCTTCACTGAAGGAATGCGATGAGCACTTTACCGCGCATCTGCTGCGTCATGGCGTCCGATGCGCCCTTCTTTTATCAAACCCGCGCAAGCCTGGCGACGTTCGACGGCGTACGTAAATCCGTCGGGGCAGACGTGAAGGTCGTCGCGTTGGAGCTCGATCGGAGTCAAACGGATTGGCTGACAAGCTGCGGCATTGAATTTGCCGCGGACGTGGCAGCGCGCGTGCCCCGATTCAATGACGCACCGCTGCATATGATCGCCATGACATGCCGGCCATATATACCCGAACTCTTCCCCGGCTATGACGCTTACATGTGGATCGATTCCGACATCCGGTTCCTGCATCCCGACGGATTCAAGATGTACGTCGAAGCACTCACGATGCCTCGTTGCTCCGTCGCGATCGTGCCCGAAACAGAACCGGCCTATAGCTTCAACCAAACCCCCGCCATCGCCAACGTACACCATCGCTATAAATATACTCGCCTAAGTGCCGCATTTGGCGAGGACGTAGCAAATTATCTTCAATTCACGGCGATGTTCAATGCCGGCATCTTCGCCGCGCCCGCCGACTCGCCACTGTGGGCACGGTATAAGCGCAACCTCGAAAAAACCTTGACCCTCCCCTTTGACCGTTTGCGCGAGCAGGATGCCATGCTCGTCTCGATCGTCGAAGTGCAGGATGTCGCTAGACTGCCGAGCGGAGCGAACTGGCTTTGCTCCCAGCGGCTGCCGGTCAGCCGCGTCACGGCAGAGGGACGCGTATTTGCAAACCCCGAAATTCCTGCACAGCAAATTCTCGTCGCCCACCTTACGAACTCGTCCAGACCGATCACTTTCGACGGCAAACAGCAGACGTACTACAACTACTACCAAAAGCTGGGCCTGACGGCATGAACAAGAACCTGGAATTTCCTGTCGGGGATTACGTCTCGCCCGGATTTGTCCGCGTCCGTCCGGACGACTACTTTCCCAACATGATAGTGGGCAACGTCGCGGCGTGCCCGTGGCCCCACCTACGGCGAACCGGAAAGCACAATTGGTATGTCGACAAACGCGCGCCCACGGTCGGTTTCGTCAGTCGGGACGAGGCGCATATCCTCTATAATTGCGCGCTTCCCTTCGCGGGAAAGCCGGCGCTGGAAATCGGATGTTGGCTCGGTTGGTCGGCCTGCCACTTGCTGCTCGCAGGCGTGACGCTCGATGTCGTCGACCCGGTCATTGCAGAACCGAATTTCCGAGCGTCGATCGTGTCGTCGTTGGAGCGCGTGCCCGGACATGAACGGTCTCTGCGCCTGATACCGGGACGAAGCCCACAGACGGTGCATGAACTGGCCGAGCAAGGGATCCGTTGGTCGCTCGTATATATCGACGGCGATCACGAATTCCCGGGGCCGGTCAACGATGCGGTTGCGGTCGAACGTTATTGCGCCGCCGATGCTCTCGTCCTGTTCCACGATTTGCTCTCGCCGCATGTCGCCGAAGGTTTGCGGTACTTTCAGTATCGCGGTTGGCACACGAAAATATTCCACACGATGCAGATCATGGGTGCGGCGTGGCGCGGAAACGTCATTATTCCGGAGTACATCTCCGACGCGGCGGCGAATTGGGCGATTCCGGAACATCTCAAGGATTGGGTTTGAGGCTCGCATTCCCGGCCGCCGTGCGTTTTTTGGGAGTGTTACCGCCCATGGCCGTCCGCGCTAAAGGTTGCGTAGATGTCTGAGGCAAATACGTTCGGCGGGCCGGCGGTGCTGGTTACCGGCGGAGCGGGATATATCGGCAGCCACGCCTGCCAGGCGCTCAAAGCGGCAGGGTTTTGTCCCGTCGCCTACGACAATCTCAGCCGCGGTTTTCCCAGCCTCGTCCGCTATGGCCCGCTCGAAGACGGCGATATTCGCGACCGCCAGCGCATTCTCCAGGTCATTGCGCGCTACAAGCCCGTGGCTGCCATGCATTTCGCTGCATTCGCTTATGTCGGCGAGTCGGTGCAAGAGCCTGCTCTTTACTATCGCAACAATTTCGTCGGCGCGCTCACGCTTCTCGACGCCATGCGCGAGGCGGGTATCGACAAGCTCGTTTTCTCCAGTACCTGCGCGACCTACGGTATGCCCGAACGCCAGCCCATTTCGGAAGGCGAGAAGCAGTCTCCCATCAATCCTTACGGGCGTTCGAAGCTGATGGTCGAGCAGGCGCTCGCCGATTACAGCGCCGCCTATGGTCTAAAATCGGCTTCGCTGCGCTATTTCAATGCCTGCGGCGCGCATCCTTCCGGCGAGATCGGGGAGATGCACGATCCCGAGCCGCATCTGATTCCGCGCGTGCTGATGGCGGCAAAGGGCGCGATCGGCGCCATCGACGTCTTTGGAATTGATTATCCGACCGCGGACGGCACCGCCATTCGCGATTACATCCATGTCTGCGATCTCGCCGACGCGCATGTCGCGGCATTGCGCTATCTCATCGCAGGGGGCGGCACGACGGCGCTCAATCTCGGAACCGGCCGCGGTCATTCGGTGCGCGAGGTGATCGACGCCGCCAAACGGGTCACCGGCCGCAATATCCCGGTGCGCTACGGCCCGCGCCGCGCCGGCGATCCGCCGGAACTGGTGGCCGACGCATCGCTCGCCCAAAAAAAGCTTGGGTGGAGCGCGCAATGGCTCGACATCGAGGCCGTCATCGCCAGCGCCTGGAAATGGCACTGCCAGCCGCACAACTGAATGCGACGGGAAGCGCTGCCATCCCGCCGCCTTATACCAGTACGGCCGGGATCCCACGGCACGGAATACAGAGTAATGAGGATTCGGAAATTGCCCAAACGCGCCCGTTGCCCCCGCGAATTCGCGGTCGGGACGCAGACACGGTTCTCGGTCGGCCAAAGAAACTCGCCCCGTAACGCGATCAAAGATTTTGTTGAACTTGGCACACACTACTCGAGCCTGCTCAGAGTTCAGATTCAAGAGCGCTCATTCGCACGAGGCCGCAATCTCGAACAACCGGGCGATCTCAGGTCAATTGGCAAGTTGCATCCTAACGGTTCTGCCCGTTAAAACATTTGAGGGCAGACACGAATTTGACGGCCCGTTAAGCTAAGGTGCGTGTTAGGCTGTCGCGCGTATTCAACGGAGGACGGCTTTGCGTATCACCGGCGGCCGATTTGGGGGCCGCCTGCTTGCCGGCCCGTCCGATGCCGGTCTGCGGCCCACGGCAGACAAGGTACGCCAGGCCATTTTCAACATTCTCGACCATCACAATTTCGGCACGGGCTTCTCGCTGACGGATGCCCATGTGCTCGATCTGTTTGCGGGGACCGGCGCGATGGGGTTGGAAGCGCTGTCGCGCGGCGCCGCCTTCTGCCTGTTTGTCGACGATTCGGCGGAAAGCCGTGCACTTTTGCGGCGCAACGTCGAAGCGCTGCAATTGACGGGCGCAACGAAAATCTGGCGGCGCGATGCGGCTAATCTGGGACCGCTGCCGGCCGGAGCGGGCGGGCCCTTCCAACTCGCGTTTCTCGATCCGCCTTACCGCAAGGGCCTCGTCGCGCCGGCCCTTGCATGCCTGAAGGAAGGAGGCTGGCTTTCGCCCGGCGCGCTCGTCGTCGCCGAATCCTCCGACGGGGAAATGATCGAGGCCCCATTCCCCATCATCGACCAACGCGTCTATGGCGATACGCAGGTGATCTTCTATTCGACCGGCCAGGCCGCGTGATCGAGATGAGCCGAGCCCGCCACGAGAGCCCTGCGATTTGCGGGAAATCGCGGCATTCTCACCAAAAAACCAAATTTGTAGTGGCGACTTTTCGGCTAACCCATTGATTTTCCTAAAGTGGCATGCCAATTCTGCGCAAGTTGGGATAGTCCTTTTGGTCGATGCTTTGGGCTATCTGGCGAAGTTCGTGCTGCTGCCCGGTCAGCGGTACGACAGCGTTGGCGTCGAATCATTGATCGAGAACGTCGATTTTGCAGCTCTCATTGCCGACAAACATTTCGACAACAATGCCCTCCGCAGCGAATTGAACGTGCATGGCGCTCTAACCTTCCTTCGAAGGAGGATCGCAAAATCCGCATTCTCCATGATGCCGAGAGCTACAAATGGCGCCATTTGGTTGAGAACTGCATCCAGCGGCTGAAAGAGTGGCGTCGCACGCGCTACGACAAAACCGACACCAGCTTCGCCGGCTTCGTCTATCTCTCCGGCGCCTTGCGGGCCATCACGTGAATGTCTACAGACCCTAGTGCACGGATGCATACAAAAGATTCACTGGCCCGTTAGTGGCGCACTTTGAAAAGAGGCGACATTCAGCGTGGGCGCGACGTATCTGGCTGTACCTTTTGTATGAGTCCGTGCACTAGCTCTTTGCTCTCGCCATCGCGGCGACATTGAACAAAGTCCGCGCGCAAACCGCTTCGGCGGGAACAGCAGTCGTCTTGCACAGAGCTTCGGTGTCGAGGAGCATATCCAAAGCTTCCTGCACTAGCGGCTCGTTCCACCGCCGTACTTGCGCGCGAAACGAAGCCGCGCGCGAGAAGTGAATTTGCGGATAGCGTTTCATGGCGCCCTCCGGCCCCGGTCCGCCCGGCGCGCGCGCCGAAGCGAGCCTCTGGAAATGACCCATGGCCACCCGCAGGACGGCGACAGGCGAGACATTGGCGGCCCATAGCCGCTCCAGTGCGCGGTCAAGCTTTGCCAGCTCGCCTTCGCCGGCCAGATCGCACACCTCTTCCGTACGCGCTTCGGCCTCGTCGCCCATGCCGGCGCGCACGTCCTGGATCTCGATCCGCTTGCTGCCGAGCGCATAAAGAGCGAGCTTCTCGATCTGCCTGCGGGCCATGCCGCGGTCGGGACCGAGGAACGAGACAGCCGCATCGAGTGCTTCGCTTGAAATCGAGATGCCCTCGAATTTGAGCGCACTGCGCACGAGATCGCAAAGCGCTTCCCGGCTGTCCGGATAACACTGGACAGCCGCCGCATTCTTCGCCTCCTCGAAAACGTCTCTAAGCTTGGCGCCTTTGGCGAGATCGCCGGCTTCGACCACGACGAGGGCATCGCCCTTGGGGTCCGCAAGAAACGCTGCAAACACGCCTGCCAATCCGTTGCCGGCGCCGCGCACGCGCACCACGCGCCGGCCGCCGGTGAAGGAAATCGCCTGCGCCTCGTCGGAAAGCCGCGCACGATCTGCGGCCAGTGCCGCGTCGTCGAGCTCGGCGATGCAAAACGGATCGCGCAGATCGGCACAGACGGTGGCGGCAAGCCGATCGGCACGCTCATGCACCAGCCCCAAATCCGGGCCGAAGAACAGTGCTGCACGAAGCGTCTGCGGCGGCTGGGCGGCAAAACGATCGCCGTCTTGCGACTTGACGATCATCTGGAGCCGTTCCGAAAGAAAACCGCCAGATCCACCTGAATGCGCGCGGCGATGTCTTCGGCGGCGCGCTTCTGGACGGCTTGCTGCGCGACGATGGTCGAATAGGGCGATTCGACCACGTCGTAATCACCCAGGGTCGTTTCGTTCCCGCTCTTCAGTACCGTGCCCGCGCGCATGTTCGAAAGTTCGTAATGCGCAAGCAACGAATAATTGTAGCGGGTAATCGTGGCGTTGGGCTCGACGGCGATGCCCTCGATGCTTTGCTTTGCCGTCACTTTCAGCCGGTAAACGGCCGCTCCGGGCTTTGCCGTACCCTCGAGATCGTCGATCAAGATGTTTCTCAGCTCATAGCCGATACGTTCGCCTTCGATCGTGTCGACGTAGATCGAACCGAACACCGCCTGCGCGCCGGAGCGGTTGCCGCGCACGGCATAGAGCGGACGAAAGCTGCAAGCCCCAAGCAGCGCAGCAAGGCCAACAGCCAGGACGGATTTCAGCCGACAGGTTATGCGACGATGTTCACGATACGGCCGGGAACGACGATAACCCGGCGCGGCTGCTTGCCGTCCAGAGCGCGGACAACGCTTTCGAGCGACAGCGCCTTGGTGCGCACGGTTTCTTCGTCGGAATCTTGCGGACATTCGATTTCGCCGCGGCGCTTGCCATTGACCTGCACGGCAATCGTGATCGTGTCGAAGCGCACGAGATCGGGATCGGCCTGGGGCCATGGTTCGTCGGCGAGCAGCGTCGCATGGCCCAAGGCTTCCCAGCAGGTTTCGGCCAGATGCGGCATCATCGGGCCGATAAGTTTGACCAGGATTTCCAGCGCTTCGCGCCGCACAGCGCCACAGGCCCGATGTCCTGCCTCTTCGATGGCATTGGCGAGCGTATAGAGCTGTGCCACGGCGCGATTGAAGCGCAATGCGTCCAGATCCTCGGTCACCCATTGGACGGCTCGATGCGCGGCGCGACGCAATTCGGACTCGGCCGCCGCAAACGAATCGGCAGGCGTTGTCCCGGCAGGGGGAAGCCCATCGGTTTCCGTGGCAATGCGATAGATGCGCTGTACGAAACGCCAACAGCCCTCGGCGCCTCTTTCGGTCCATTCGATGTCGCGCTCCGGCGGAGTATCGGAGAGCATGAACCACCGGATCGTGTCGGCGCCGAAAACGTCGATGATCGTCTCGGGAGCGATGACGTTCTTTTTCGATTTCGACATCTTCTCCGACGGGCCGACGATAACGGCCACATCGGAGCCTTTGCGGAACGCGATGCCGTCGCGCTTCTCCACGTCCTCGGGCGATAACCATTGTCCGTCCGCATCGCGGTAGGTCTCGTGGCAGAGCATGCCCTGCGTGAACAGACCGGCAAACGGCTCGTTCAGACCGACATAGCCCAACTTGCGCAGGCCGCGAACGAAGAAGCGCGAATAGAGCAAGTGCAGAATGGCGTGCTCGATGCCGCCGATATACTGATCGACAGGAAGCCAGTAATCGGCCGCGGTTCGATTCACCGCCGCTTCGGATTGTGTGTCGCAGAAGCGCGCGAAGTACCAGGAGGAATCGACGAAGGTATCGAGCGTGTCGGTGTCGCGCCGAGCCGGGCCGCCGCATGCCGGACACGGCACGTCTTTCCATGTGGGATGATGATCGAGCGGATTCCCCGTCACGTCGAAGCGCGCGTCGTCGGGCAAACGCACCGGCAGGTCGGCATCGTTCACGGGGACCATGCCGCACTGCGCGCAATGGACCATCGGAATGGGACAGCCCCAATAGCGCTGGCGCGATACGAGCCAATCCCTAAGGCGGTAATTGACCGTGCGGGCCCCGAGCCCCAACTCTTCCATTCGCCGCCCCGCTTCGGCCTTTGCACGCTCCACATCCAATCCGTCGAGAAACCCCGAATGGGCGAGCGTTCCGCCACCGACATAGGCTTCGGCGCCGATTTCGAAAGTTCCGGGGTCAACGCCTTCCGGGATGACGACGGGGCGAACCGGCAACCCATATTTCCGGGCAAAGTCGAGATCGCGCTGGTCGTGCGCAGGGCAACCGAATATGGCCCCGCTTCCATAGGCCATGAGCACGAAATTGGCGGCATAGACCGGCAGTCGCCACGCCGGATCGAAGGGATGCGCGGCGGTGAGACCGGTGTCATAGCCGAGTTTTTCCGCGGTCTCTATGGCTTCTTCGGCCGTGCCGAGCCGCCGACATTGCGCGACAAACTCACCAAGCCCGGGGTCGCGTTCGGCCAGGGCCTGGGTCAAAGGATGTTCGGGCGAAAGAGCAACGAAGCTCGCGCCGAACAGCGTGTCGGGGCGTGTCGAGAACACTTCGACGGATTGTCCGTTCGACAGCGCAAAGCAAAACCGCAGGCCCGCGGAGCGGCCGATCCAGTTCTTCTGCATCAGGCGGACTTTTTCCGGCCAGCGCTCGAGCGTGTCGAGCGCCGACAGGAGGCCGTCGCTGAAGGCCGTGATCTTGAAGAACCATTGCGCAAGCTTGCGGCGCTCGACCGGCGCGCCCGACCGCCAGCCGCGCCCGTCGATCACCTGCTCATTGGCCAGCACGGTCTGGTCGACAGGATCCCAGTTCACGTCCGCCTGGGCGCGGTAGACCAGACCCGTACGATAGAAATCCAGGAACAGCTTCTGCTGATGCTTGTAGTAGGCCGGATCGCAGGTTGCGAATTCCCGCGACCAGTCGATCGCAAGCCCCATCAACTTCAACTGGCCGCGCATGGCCGCGATGTTGGCGTAGGTCCATTCGCGCGGATTGACGCCCTTCTCGCGGGCCGCATTTTCCGCCGGCAGCCCGAAAGCGTCCCAGCCCATCGGATGCAGGACATTATAGCCTTGGGCGCGGCGAAACCGGGCGATCACATCGCCCATGGTGTAGTTACGCACATGCCCCATGTGGATGCGGCCGGACGGGTAGGGAAACATCTCGAGCACGTAGCATTTGGGACGCGTGCTTGCGTTGTCGGCGCGGAACGTGCCGCGCTGCTCCCATTCGCCCTGCCAGCGGGCCTCGGATTGCTTGGCGTTGTATCGCGCCATGAGCAGCCTCTCTTCTCCCCTCGCGTCCTTGGCTGAAGGCAGCGGGAGAATCAGAAGCCTGCAGCGACCCTATTCCTAGCCTTGCGGCGGCTCGCTCGCGAGTCGAAGCTCGCGGGCACGCGTCAAAATCGCGTCCTCGAGCTTGGTGGCGGTGTCCGGATTGACCTGGGAATCGACCCAGCCATCGGCGGAACGGGTTTGCCGGAACACGGCGATCTTGAGGCCGTCGGCCCTGAGCCTGCGATCGAGAATATAGATCGTGACCTTCATCCGTTCGTTGGGAACCGCGGGAGCGGAATACCAGTCGGTGATGATCACGCCGCCGAAGGGATCGGCAGAAGCGAGGGGCATGAAGGAGAGCGTGTCCAGCGTCGCGTGCCATAGATAGGAATTCACGCCCAGAGTGACCCGCCCGCTATCGCTGGAAATGGCGGTGGAGCCGATATTGGCATCCGCGCTGTCGTTGGAGGAGGACCCGCACGCGGTCAGCACCAGCGCGCACAACACAACGGTCAAAATCCGCATAGAGGTCTTGTGTCCTGTATTCTTGCGAGCCCCGAGGCGCGCCGCCAAGCCTTCCCCCGCCCGGCCGCGCTTATACGTTCCTTGCGATAGGCGCGCAATGTCCACGTGTGGTAAGGAAGGCCGCAAGGGTGGCGGAGATTGGGTTGCGACCGCTTTTCCTGGCCGCGTCGGCCCTCTCCCGGCATGGCCGGCGGTGGCCGACTGGCGCGACTGGAGCATCTCTCCGGCCTCTTTCGCGCTCGGCGACTGGACAGGCTCCATAGGCGAAAGCGTCTCGGGGGCGGCCTATTTGCCGATTGGCCTCGCTGCGGCTATCAGCCGGGGGCTCACCGGCTCTGCGCTGATCGCGCCGCGCCTTACGAACGAGCTGGCCAACGGCTGAGAGATCGGCGCCTACGCCACCCTGATTTCGCCAAGTTCACCTACTACACTTGCTACTTGAACCGGATGGGAGGGACGCTCGGCGATACGGCGCTCGATGCCGTATTCCTGCACACCGAGCTTCACGTTCGAGCAACGCACACCTGCTATATCGCGGGCTGGGCTAATGCGTGGCGAGCTCGTGGATTTGCGAGCTGGCCAACGTCAGCTTGGCGATGGAAAGATCGCCCGTACGCTCGAGCTCGGAAAGAAAGCTCTTGGTGCGCGCCAGTGCGTCGGCGCGTGCCTCAGCCCAGGCTTTCACAGCTTGCGCACCGTCTGCGCGTGTACCTTGCGCGCCGGCACGCGCCAGCGCATCCGCCGCAAGCGCGCGCTGACCGGCAAACAGATCGTCGACGATGCGCCTGACGGCGAGGCGGTCCCAATGCTCGACGCCCCTGATCCGCAGCGCGAGCCCGCGCAATCGATCGAGCCCAACTTCGGCCCCCACGGCAAAGAAGGCGCCGGCGACGAGATCGACCGGCAGCCCGCGCGTATGGGCCAGGTGCGCAATCTCCGGCACGCCGCCCATCAACGGAAGAACGGCGATGTCCTCCGCCACGTCGAGCGGCGCACCGGCGTCGCGCAGCTGCTTGATGCGGGCCACCGTGTCGTGTTCCTCGAAAGGTGACACCAGCGAGGAGAAGGTGCCGCGCAAGCTGTCGGCGCCACCGCGATAGAGCGCGACGGTATCTGCAAGATCGGCGGTGACCGGCACATTGGCGAGAAACCAAAGTCCGAGACGGCGCAGAAGCTCGGCGATATCGGCATACATGCCGATCTGAGCGTCTGCGGCCACGCGGCCGTCCAACGCATCGATGCGCGCCTTGAGCGCCGCCAGCGAAAGCGCGCCTTCGGCGATCACGAAGGCCCGCGCCACCCGGGCCGCCGGAGCGCTCGAAATCTCCTTCATGCGGTGCACGAACACCGGACCTGCCAGATTGACGATGCGGTTTGCCAGCACCGTGGCCACGATTTCGCGCCGCAGACGGTGATGCGTCATTTCCTCGCGAAACTGCGCGACCGCTTGCCTAGGGAAATAGGCGGCAAGCTCGGCCGCGAAATATGGCTGATCGGGCAGTTCGCTCTCCTTGAGCTCGGCGTCGAGGTCGAGCTTGGCATAGGCGAGGAGCACGGCCAGCTCCGGCCGCGTGAGCCCGAGGCCGGCTTGCGCGCGTTTGCGCAATGCCTCGTCCGAAGGCAGGAATTCGACCGCGCGATCGAGTCGCCCCTTGCGCTCGAGATCGCGCATGAAGCGGCCGTGGCTGTCGAGATCGGCGGGCGCGCGCGCGAGCGCCACCGAAAGCGCCAGCGTCTGATCGTAGTTGTCGCGCAGCACATGCGCGGCCACGTCGTCGGTCATCTCGTTGAGAAGCGCGTCGCGTGCTTGCGCCGAAAGCTCGCCGCGGCGCAACGGGCCGCTCAAGAGGATCTTCAAGTTCACTTCGTGGTCGGAGGTATCGACGCCGGCCGAATTGTCGATCGCATCGGTGTTCAGCCTGCCGCCCTTGAGCGCGTATTCGATCCGGCCCAATTGCGTCACCGCAAGATTGGCGCCCTCGCCGATCACCTTGGCGCGCACCTCGCCGCCATTGATGCGCAATGAGTTGTTGGCGCGGTCGCCGGCGTCCAGATTGGATTGCTCCGACGATTTGATGAATGTCCCGATGCCGCCGAACCACAGCAGATCGACCTCGGCCTTGAGCAGCGCCTTGATGAGCTCGGCCGGCGCGATGCGCGAACCCGAAAGCCCCGTGAGCACCTTCACCTCGGGCGTGAGCGCGATTTCCTTGGCCGTGCGCGGAAAGATGCCGCCGCCGGCGGAAATGAGCGCTGCGTTGTAATCGGCCCAGCTCGAGCGCGGCAGCGCGAAGAGACGCGCCCGTTCCGCGAAGCTTGATTGCGGATCGGGATTGGGGTCGAGGAAAATGTGCCGGTGGTCGAAGGCCGCCAGAAGACGGATGTGCCGTGACAGCAGCATACCGTTGCCGAACACGTCGCCCGACATATCGCCCACGCCGATACAGGTGAAATCGGCGGTCTGAATGTCGCGGCCGAGCTCCCGGAAGTGGCGCTTGACGGCTTCCCACGCGCCGCTCGCCGTGATCCCCATCTTCTTGTGATCGTAGCCGTGGCTGCCCCCCGAGGCGAAGGCATCGCCCAGCCAGAAACCCCGCTCTTGCGCAATGCCGTTGGCGATATCGGAAAACGTGGCGGTGCCCTTGTCGGCGGCGACGACGAGATAGGGATCGTCGCCGTCGTAGCGCACCACACCTTCGGGCGGCGCCACCGTGCCGTCGGGACGGATGTTGTCCGTCAGATCGAGCAGCGCGTTGATGAAGCGCTTGTAAGCCTCGATGCCGGCAGCCTGCACCTCGTCTCGCGTGGCATTGGCCGGCAGCTGCTTGGGATAGAAGCCGCCCTTCGCGCCCACCGGCACGATTACCGCATTCTTGACCTGCTGCGCCTTTACCAGACCCAGTACCTCGGTGCGGAAATCCTCGCGGCGGTCCGACCAGCGGATGCCGCCGCGCGCCACCATGCCGAACCGCAAATGAACGCCCTCGACCTGCGGCAAATAGACGAAAATCTCGTAGAGCGGGCGCGGCGCCGGCAGCTCGTCGAGCTTGGCACTGTCGAGCTTGACGGCAAGACAGGGAGGCTGAGCGCCCCCGGCGCCCTCGCGGAAGAAATTCGTCCGCACCACGCATTCCACCACGTTGCGCATGCGCCGGATGATGCGGTCGTCATCGAGGCTCGGCACGTCGTTGAGAGCCCCCTCGATCCGGCTGCGCAGCGCGTCTGCCTGCGGCACGCGCTCGCCGACGTCGGGATCGTGGAGCACGCGGAAAAGTTCGACGATGAGGCGCGCGATGTCGGGATTACGGGTCAGCGCCTGTTCCATGTAGTCCTGGCTGAAGGCGACGCCCGCCTGTCGCAGATACTTGGCGGCCATGCGCAGGACCGTGGCGTCGCGCCAGGCAATACCGGCGCGCACCACCAGCTTGTTGAAGCCATCGTTCTCGGCGCGGCCGGACACCACAGCATGAAAGGCATGTTCCAGCCGCGTCTTGATTTCCTCGAGAGCAGCGGCGCCGCCGTCGGAGCGCTCCATCTGGAAATCGAGTACGGCTGCCTCGCCGCGCGTGTCGTCGCTCACATTGACCGCGACGGGATAGGAATTCTCCGCGATCACCTTGAAGCCGAGGTTCTCGAAGACGGGCAAGGACGCCGACAGAGGCAATCCATTGCCCAGAACGTAAAGCTTGAGCCTCAAGGCTGCGTGCGCGTCGAATTGCGAGCGATAGACCCTGGCTTTTACGAATGCGTTCGGATCGCTTGCGCTGGCACGCAGCAACTCCTCGAGTTCGTCGAGATCGCGCACCGCCTCGTCCGGCGCATAGGCGTCGCGATAAAGGGTTGGAAAGGCGGTCACATGGCGACGGTAAAGACGCAAGCCCTCGCTTTCCCCGTGCTGGCGAACCAGCGCATCGGCAAAACCGTCCTCCCAGGTGCGGATGGCGGCGCGGATATCCGCCTCCAGCATGGCGACGTCGACTTCGGGCCGCGGGCCCAAGTTGCGCGCCACGACGTAATGCACGCGCGCCAGAGGCGATTCGTCGAGAGTGGGCGTGGAGCCGGCCATGCGTCCATCGAAAGCCTTGGCCAGGAGCGCGTGAATTTTTTCCCGCGTCCGCGTGTCGTAGCGGTCGCGCGGCACATAGACGAGGAGGGAAACGAAGCGGTCGAACCGGTCGAACCGCGGAAAAACCCGCACCTTCGGACGCTCGCCGAGCCTGAGGATGCCCATCGCAACGGCAAAAAGCTCGTCGTCTGCCAGCTGGAAGAGCTCGTCGCGCGGATAGCTGTCGAGAATATGCGCCAGCGCCTTGCCGTCATGGCTGTCCGGCAGAAGCCCGGCACGTTCGCGCACGCGCTCGATTTTCAGGCGGAGGAGCGGAATGTCGCCCGGCCGGCGGCTATAGGCGCTGGATGTAAAGAGCCCGACAAAGCGGCGCTCGCCCACCAGCTTACCCGCGCCGTCGAACATCTTGACGCCGACATAATCCATCTGGACGCGACGATGCACGACCGAGCGCTCGTCCGACTTCGTGACAATGAGAGGTTCGGGACGCTTGAAGAAAGCCAGCGCTTCAGGCGTGAGCGCGCCGCGTTCCTCGCCGCGCGCGATGACGCGGGCTTGGATATCCGCAAGCACGCCCAGGCCGCTTTCCGCAATGGCATCGAGCCTGCCGGCGGCTTCCGAGAAGGCGTAGTCGCGGCAGCCCAGAAACGTGAAGTGATTGTCGCCCAGCCACTCGATCAGCGCGACGCTTTCCTTGATTTCCTCGGCGGAAACCGGCGGCGGGTTTGTCCTGAGGCCGGCGACCGCCTCCTTGAGCCGGGAGATCATCTTGCCCCAGTCGCGCACGGCAAGGCGAACCTGTGCAAACACCTTGCGGGCGCCGTTGACCAACCGCGCGCGCTCGGTTTCGTCCATTGCAGGATCGAGCATGAGCACGATCACGCTCTCGCGCCCAAGCGCGCCGGCGTCGCTGCGCACCCCGTTCGCGTCGCGCTTCATCGTCATGATCGGGTGGAAAAGCGCGTGCACGCGCGCGCCTTGCGCATTCATCTCGGCAAGGAGCGAATCGAAGAGGAACGGCATGTCGTCGTTGACGGCGACGAACGCGGTTTCGTTGTGCGAAGACGCAAGCGACTGGGCATGGAAATCGAAGATCGAGACGCTCGTCTCGCCCGGCTTGCGCTGCGCCGTGCGGCTATAGACAAGGCTCGCAAGAGCCGCGAGCGACTCCGGGGCGTAGCGCGTGACGTCTTCCGGCGAAGCGCCGCGAAAGAAAGCTTGGAAGAACGCCTTCAGCCCCGGCTCCGCCGCTTTGATCAAGATGGCCGCCGCAGCGAGACACCGATTGGAGCCGGGATCTTCACTGTCGGATATGGTCGCCGCCTCGGGGCGGCTTCGGGCTGCATCGGACATCCTGGCTTTCCCCGATCGGAGCGGCCGCTGAAGCAGCGCTCACGTTCATCTTTGCGCAAAGTCTAGGCAGCGCTCGGCGACATTTTCGTTAACATGGAGCACCCGGAGCGCGCCAGCAGCGCGTCCCCGGACGCCGGTTCAATTCGGGGAATAGGGCGCCATATTTCTGCTGCGCATGCGAAGGAAAAGCCGCTCGAAGACCAGACCGGCCAATCCCACGACAACGCAGGAGCCAAGAACAGCGGCTCCATCCAGCAGCCGGCGTTCTCCCGACTGCTGCAATGCGGCAGCCGTCGCCAGAACCGTCGCGGGAAGAAGAAAGCAGGCCGAGAATACGACGTTGCGCAACGCCACGGTCACAAGCGCGCCGGCGCCCGCCGCGAAGATCAGCCGGCCGCCCAGGCTTGCATCTGCGGCCAGCGCCAGGAAGCTTCCTGCACCCCAGGCAAATCCGACATAGAGCATGACGGCCGACAGATCGGCCGACCGCGCGCGCATTTGCACCAGATCGATGGGTGATGCGACGGAGTTGTCGTAGACGCGAAAAACCGCGGCCATGCCGGCGCCCAAAAGGAAGAGCCAGGCAAACAGCGGTACCAGCGGACCATGCCAGTTCGCGGCCACGACGCTTGCCGAAAGCCCAAGCGCCAGCGCCGCAGTCGTCGCCCGTCCCAGAAGACGGGCAAGCCCAGCCGTTTCGGCAGCCTCGTCATGCAGCACGGCTAGCCGAGCAATCATCTCGAACCGGGCGCCCCCGCGCGCAAGTGGCTCTTCGGCAGGCTGCATAACGGGTTTTGCCGCGCGAGCGCTCGTCGTCATATATTCATCCGCCTAGGCAACGCCCATGGTCGGTCTTTGCCATTAAGAATCGCTTAATGGTGAACTGCGGCTAGCACCCGCTTTTCTCAAAAGGTGTTTCGTCGAAAGTGGCACCATTTTTAGCACGGGGGACGCAGAGGGTTCACGGAGGGCGCCATGGTTTCCTTGCGCGAGGCGCACGCCGTTTTTTTCCTGCGGCCTCTGCGAATCCTCTACGTCCACCGCGCTAAATCTTTTTATGTGTCACCAACCTGTGATTCCCGGCACTAATACTTTCGGATCCGAACTCTGACACAGATCTCGCACGTTATCGTCTACGACCTCGAATTCACTGCCTGGGAAGGCTCGATGGCGGAGCGCTGGCTCAAGCCGGGGCAATTTCGCGAGATCGTGCAGATCGGCGCCGTCCGGCTCGACGCGCACAGCCTTGCGGAGACCGCGCATTTCGAGACGCTGGTGAAGCCCAGGCTCAATTCCGTGCTCTCGGAGTATTTCGAGGGTCTCACGGGAATTACCAACGCCCAGCTTTCCGTCCGTGGGCTAGACCTCGCCCAGGCCTATGCCGAGTTTCTCGCCTTCGTGGCCGGCGATATGACATTCGCTTTCGGCCGCGACGACCTGATCTTCCTGGAGAATTTCAAGCTTTACGGCATGGCCGGGCTCGATGTGCCGTCCTATACGAATCTCGTTCATTGGCTCGGCGCCAACGGCCTTTGCCCGCGGCACGCGGGAGACGTTGCCGAAGCTGCAGGCGTCGCCCTGCACGGGCACAAGCACGACGCGCTTTTTGACGCCCGCTCGGTGGCGGCAGGCGTTCGGGCGCTGGTTGTGCGCGGCGCCGCCAATCCGTTTCTCGGCAGCACAAAGACATGAGCGAGGCCGAGCAGATCATCCGCGCCCTGATGCTTTCCCCGCATCCGGAAGGCGGACATTATCGCGAGACGCTTCGCGACCGCCCGAACCCGGAAGGCCGCCAGGCCTTGAGGACCTCTTGGTTATCCCACTTAAGCCGTTCTGCAATGACGAGACGGACTTCCTGCGGGCTATCGAGGGTGTGTTCTCCGATTTGCAGAATGGACTGCAACTCAGGAATTTTCAAATCGCAAAGCAGGACGCCCGTCGCCACAGAGCTCCAGGTTTGGGCGCGAGACTCGTAAACGCGATCGCGGTGCAAGCTGGCGCGTTCGGCGTCTCCGTTGACTTAAAGGCGCTCTTGTTACCGCAAAAATAGTGTGCGGTGCCGAGGCCCCCTGCTCAGACAGAAGCGGGACGATGCCTCGCAGCCCCCGCCGGCACGCCCACTCGCGCATAGCGCTCCACAGCGAAGGAGAGCCGGTGGCCCGGAGCAGGCGCACCTGCGCCTCGACGCTCTGCCCGTCCGTCGAGACTCGCGGAAAGCCTTAGAGCGGCGTGCATTCATGAGAGATCATTCGTCCCCTCATTGTCATGGTCCGCGCCACCGGTCCGCGCAAGCGCGGCCACAGCGTAAACTCCTGCGGACCACCCAGGTCACATTCATCGGGCACAGCAGAAGGAACATCGCCGCCGAATCTTGAATATTTTTCTCATTCCAACTGGGTGGCCCGCATTCGCGGGCCATGACACGATTGTGATTTTATCCGAATATCCGCCGCTCCAGATCACGGCATCACACCAATTCGATCCGCAGCGTGCGGCTAACCGCCATGAATCTCAGGACGCGAATTGTCTTTCTCAAGGCGGCGCGCCCTGTAAGCTCTCCCTCTGCACACGCGCGGCGGAAATGCGCGGAAATGCATTGCATATCGCGTTATTAGAGCGTGTACGGGCAATCGAAAGCCCAAGACACCGGTAGCAATCGATGCACCCAATGCATTGAATGCAAAACAATTTGTCGGACGCCCGCCTACAGCCTTTGTTCTCTAATCGCTTTGTGGATGTCAGAGTAAAAATGCGCCAGCCGCCGGCAGAATGGCGCGGCGCGCCGGATCTCCGCCGATGCGCAAACATCGGCGCCTCCGACACTCATCGGCGGATTGAAGAAGGCACAGGGCAATGCCGGCTAAATACGGAAAAGCTTCCGTGCGTTCGAATAAAGGATCTTCGTGATATCGCCTTCGCTGAGCGGCGCATTTTCCACCATTTCGGTAACCTCCTCGGCACGTGCGACCGGATAGTCGGTGGCGAAGAGAATCCGGTCGGCGCCGATGGCCAGGCTCGCTCCTATCAGCGTCGCCGGGGTCAGGTTTCCGCTCGTCGTGATCATCATGTTATGGCGGATATAATGGGTGATGGGGTGCTTGGGCGCCGGATTCTGCAAGCGCAAGACTTCTGCCACCTGATCGAAGCGCCCGAAATGAAAGGGAATGAGCTCGCCCATATGACCCAGGATCAAGGTGAGGGAGGGGAAACGGTCGAACACGCCGCTACAGATGATCCGCAGCGCATGAAGGCCGGTTTCGACGCTCCAGCCCCAGGCAGGACCGGCAAGGCCCGGATAGTCTTCGTAGGTCTTGATGCGGTCGGCGGGCTGGGTGCAGGGGTGGAGGTAAATGGGGACATCCAGCTCGGCGGCGGCTTCCCATATCGGCAGAAACTTCGGCAGGTCGAGATGCTCGCCATGTGTATGGCCGTTGATCATGGCGCCTTTGAAGCCGAGGTCGATCACGCATCGCCGCAGTTCCGCTGCGGCCGCCTCCGGAGCCTGAACAGGCAGCGCCGCCCAGCCTGCGAACCGGCCGGCATGGGCCGAAGCCCGTTCGCCCAGGAAGTCGTTCATGCGCTGGGCCATGGCGACGGCGCGCTGGGTGTCCGGATCGAGCTGGACGCTGCCGCCGTTGTAGTAGGACAAAATGGCGAGTTCGATACCGAGCTTGTCCATATCGGCGACACGCGCCGCATCGACCTCCTTCAACTTCGACATGATGTGCCGGGTGGCCGGCCCGTCGAGCAAATCGCGCCCCCCTGTCAGCGTCTGGAAGTAGGCATCTTGCGCAGGATCGACGAAATGCTCTTCGAGGGCGATTTTCTCCACCGATCTCATTGTCATGCTCCTCTTCCGTCGCCGGCGGCCGCGAACGCCGTCGGTCTCGGCGACGGCCTTCGAAATCGAGACAAGCGCATCGGGACCGTACTACGAATTCAATTTTTGAATAAGACAGATCGGTCGAGGTGCGCCGTCGGTTGCCTTGCAGATTTCGAGCACGGAAAACATTCGGGAGCAAAATGCGCCCGCGGCAGCCCGCGACTCCCGCGGCAGCCCGCGACTTCAGCTCGCCAGCCCCGTCAGATGCAGAACGCCCTTGCCGCGAAACGCAGGGGAAGTAAGCGGGGGAAATCCGCGTCCCGCCACACATATCGGTTGACAAATCATCCGAATTGGTCTACAGTAAACATGAACAAAAATGGAGTCAAACTGAGAACTCTTTCCCTCAGTCAGGGAAAATCTGAGCGAAAATAGAAGATGCAGCGATCGCAGAAAAAATTATCATATGAATTTCAAGGATTTATCGGAAGTCTTTTGCCGGCCTGAGGGAAGCTCAGGGAATTGCAACGCAATATGTAGTGGATTGGATTGGTCCCCGACAGACTTACGTCAGGAACAAGCCGACGGTTGCCGCAGCCATGGCGGCGGTCGCCACCCAGCCGACCCATCTCAGCCGCCACGAGATGGTGAGCCGTCCCATGATGCGTGGATTGGAGGCGATGAATATCATCACGGCCATGAGGGGAGCGGCCAGCACGCCGTTGACGACTGCGGACCAGTAAAGCGCCTTCATGGGCGGAATGGGCGAGAAGGCGATCGCCACTCCCAGAACCGTGGCACCGGCGATGACCCCGTAAAATGCGCGCGCCGTCTTGAGCTTGCGATCGAGCCCTGAATTCCAGCCGAAAGCCTCGCACACGGCGTAGCTGGCGGTGCCGGCAAACACCGGGAGTGCCAGCAAGCCCGTTCCGATGATTCCCAATGCGAAGACCAGTCCTGCGAAACGGCCGGCGAATGGCACCAGCGCCATCGCCGCGTCAGTGCTCGTCTCGATGTGACGGATGCCGTGCGCATTCAACACCGCAGCCGTCGCCATGATGATGAACAGCGCAATGAGATTCGAATAGGCCATTCCGACAAGCGTATCGATTCGGATACGCCTGAGCTCGTTGCCGGCCGAGCGCGGCGTGACGCAGAGCGGCTTCTTGTGACGCCGCTCGAGCTCCTCGATTTCCTGCGCGGGCTGCCAGAAGAAAAGATAAGGGCTGATCGTCGTTCCCAGCACGGCGACCAGCGCCGTCATTCCGGGCCCGGTGAAACTCAGCTGCGGCACGACCGCGCCGAGCAAGGCGGCATGCCAATTCACGCGACTGACGATCAATGTCCCGACATAGGCGAACAACGACAATGTCAGCCATTTCAGGATGGCGGCATAGCGCGGGTAGCTGATATAGATCTCGGCCGCCAGCGAAACCGTAGCAACGACAACGATCCAGAATTGTGACGGTCCGCCGACCAGAAGGCGCATCGCATCGCCCATGGCCGCCACATCGGCTCCTAGGTTCAAGACGTTGGCCACGAGCAGCGCGACGACGACGGCGTGCAACAGCCAGCGCGGATAGTGCCGACGCAGATTCGCTGCGATGCCGCGCCCGGTCGTGGTGCCGATGCGCGCGGCAATCTCCTGCGTGGCGGCCATCAACGGCCAGGAAAACAGCATCGTCCAGCCGATCGCATAGCCGAACTGGGCGCCGACCTGGCTGTAAGTGGCGATGCCGCTGGGATCGTCGTCGGCGGCGCCGGTGACCAGACCGGGTCCCAGCGCCTTCAGCGTGGTGCGCAGAACGCCGTCCGCCGCGTCGATTTCCTGCGTCCGGTCCTCGGGCGCTATCATATCGTCCATGATTTCCGCCCCGATCTCCCTCTGCTGACATGTGCAAGAAGCGCGACCGGTACCGACTTCCCCTCAACACGACTCGTGGAACGTCATGGCATACTTAACGCAAAGTGCGCAGGCGAGGGGGATTTCACCCCGTTCCGGCTTCGGCGGCTATGTGCGCGGCAAGCCGTCTCCGCATCGTCGGACGGCGGGCAAACATCTCGATCAGATTTCTCAGCCGGCCGGTCTGCGGCGTGACGCGGACGGCGCCTGCCCACGCAAACCAGGCGAGCACGAAGGCGATGGCCGCATCCACCGTGGGCAGCGGCGAGGACGGCTTGAACGGCGCGTGCGGCGGATCGATCAGCAGCGAGGCATAACGGTGATCCGATTGGATCATCATCATCTCCTGCTCCTGTTGGGAGAGCGTGTCGATCAGCTGTTCCTTCTCGTCGGCCACGTCGAGACGCACGAGCGCGCCGTTGAGATAGGCGATGCGGGCCGCCACGTCGCGCCGCTTGTCTTCGCGGATGATGTTGTCGGCCTCGATCAGGATGAGATCGAGCAGCCGCTCGGTTTCTTGCGGACTGGAGAACGTGAAGGTGACGGTGGCAAACCCCGTCTCGAGCGAGGTATCCACCTTGAGCTTCTGCTCCAGGAACTTGCTCACATCGTCCTGGTCGGGATGCTGCTTCACCGGCCGACCGACGAGCCGCTTCAAGGAATCGATGCCCTGGGTGAGAAAGCCGTCGCGCGGGCGCCAGCGATGATTGGCCTCATCCCATTGTTCGGCGAACAGCTCGGGAAGAATATGATCCTTGTCGACGAGCACGGCGGCCAGCCGGCTCGAGGTGAGAAGCGAGGTGTATTCGTCGAACTTGTCGGTCGACTGGCCTCCCAGCGCACCGCCCACATGCAGGTGCTTGGCAATGCCGCCCAATCCTCCGTGCCCGAGCCCGCCCAGGGCATCTTCGCTGAACGGCTGGTCGGAATTGTCGGCGGGCCCCACCAGCGCGGTTGCGGTGTAGGCGGGCTTCATCAGGAGCACGACGGCGACCGTCAAGCCTATGAAGACGAACTGGATCGCGAACAACAGCGGATAATAGGTGCGAAGCTCGCCGATGAGCTTCGCCGGATCGAACAGCTTGCGTCGCGGCGCGCCGCCCGACGCGTCGTCGTCATCGCTCAACAGGTCCGACATCGATCGTCCTTGTTACCCCCGCCCCCGCCCGCAGCCACACGGGGCGCTCCACATCGCGCGCCCGAGCATACATCAGCCGCCCCCGCCGACAAGCCGGATGAACGCCGCTGCGGCAGCAGACAATAGGCAGTCGGCAGTCGGCAAAACATAGCAACCTGCAATCGCGCCTAATCCCTGCTGACCATTGCCTATTCCCTATTCCCTACTGCCCGTGCCGGCTATTACACTGCACACTGCATAAAAGGAGAAAAACCATGGGCTTGCGCGAGCGGCTCAACGACGCATTGAAAGAGGCGATGAAGGCGCGCACGCCGCGGCGTGTCTCCACGCTCAGGCTCGTGCTCGCGGCACTCAAGGAACGCGACATCGCCAACCGCAGCGAGGAAAGCCGCGCCGGCATCGGCGAGGAGGAAATCCTGACGCTGCTCGCCAAGATGATCCGCCAGCGCGAGGAATCCGCAAACGCCTACGACAGCGGCGGCAGGCCGGAGCTGGCCGCGGCCGAGCGCGAGGAGATTGCCATAATCCGGGAATTCATGCCCAGACAGATGGACGAAGCCGAGATGAAAAAAGCGGCGGAACGCACCATCGCCGAGACGGGCGCGGCTTCCGTGAAAGACATGGGCCGCGTCATGGCGCTGCTCAAAGAGCGCCATGCGGGAGAAATGGATTTCGGCAAGGCCGGCGCCATGGTGAAGACGCTGCTCGGGCAGGCAATAGGCATTAGGCAGTAGGCAAAACTCAGCAACCTGCAATCGTGCCTAATCCCTATTGCCCATTGCCCATTGCCCATTGCCTACTGCCGGGTTCGTGAAAGGCGCGAAATTCGCAAGCGTGCGCGATTCTCGATAATGCGCCAGCGCCCATTGCACGCTGGGAAACGCCAGCTCGCGCCACGGAATGTCCTGCCACGCGAAGAGCTTCGTCTCCAGGCTTTCGGTTCCCGCCGCAAAGACCGGATCGGGCAAGCGCGCGCGATAGATCAGCTGCACTTGGCTGATATGCGGCAAGGAATAGACGGCGAGCAATCTTTCGATCGCTATATCGGCGCACGCTTCCTCGCGCGCCTCCCGCCGCGCGCCGTCTTCGGGAGTTTCACGCACTTCCAGATAGCCGGCCGGCAACGTCCACAGCCCGCGCTGCGGCTCGATCGCACGGCGGCACAGCAAAATGCGCTCCGCATGGATAACCACCGATCCCACAACGATTTTCGGATTGACATAGCAAATATGCCCGCACTGTTCGCAGACATCGCGTTCGCTGGTATCGCCTTGCGGAATGCGCCGTTCGAATTGGCGCCCCGAGGAAGCAATCGGGTTCTGCAGATCGCTCATGTGGTTATCCATTAGCCCAATTCAGAAGTAGGACGGAAGAGGGCAGATATGCGAGAGAATGCGCGCGCGTCGTTCGGAAACAGTTGTCGCCGACGCCGCCGTTGTCTAGAGTTCGCATCGCCTGCGGTGACGCAGGGTTCCGTAGGTCGGTAGCGCGGCGTCACAGGGGCGATTTCCAAAAGCAATCCGGCATCGGATGCCGGGTCCGTGTTCGAAGAAAATGTTGGGGGTGTTCTCATGACAGCCAGAGGGCAGCGCAGGACAAACGGGCACTTCGATCTCGGCGAGTTGCCCGCGCACCTCATGCGCCGTTGCCATCAATTTTACGGTGATCTTTTCGCACGCGAGAGCGGCACCCACGAGTTAACGAAACAACAATATCTTGTGCTGCTCGCGCTCGAGCAGCATGACGGAATCAGCCAGACCGCGCTGGTGGAAACCACGGGGATCGACCGTTCCACGCTGGCGGAAATGATGCGCCGCATGCTGGAACGCGGCCTCGTCTCGCGCGAGCGCGTCAAGGAAGATCAGCGCGCCAACGCGGTTGCCATCACGCAGCCGGGCCGCAAGGCGCTCAAATCGGCGCGTCTGGCTGCCAGCCGTGCGGAGAAGGCGCTGCTCGACGTGCTTCCTCCGATGGAGCGCGGCCGTTTCATGAAATCGCTGGCCGTGATCGCCGCCGCGGCGGAAAATTTTGCCGTCAACGGCGCTTCGCATCCGGTGCGCAAGCTCAGGCTGCGCCGGCGGCACGCGGGGTAACATTCGGCACCGACAACACCTCCCCCGCGAGCGAAGCGACGCGGGGGGAAGAACCAATACGCGCTGCGATGCGATATGACGCAGCAAATGGATTTGACTGCGACAGGCGGCGCGCCTATATACGGCGCGGGCTACGCCTCCCCAACGAGGCGCGTTCATTCTGGAAGGAATGACTGATGACCGGAAACCGTCCGGCCGTGCGCCCTGCACGGCCTTTTTTTTCGTCCGGACCTTGCGCCAAACGGCCGGGCTGGACTGCTGAAGCACTGAGCGGCGCGCTGCTCGGCCGTTCGCACCGCTCCAAGCCGGGCAAAGCCAAGCTTAAAGAGGCGATCACGCGCACCAAGGCGCTGCTCGGCATCCCGGCCGATTATCGCGTGGGAATCGTGCCGGCATCCGATACCGGCGCGATGGAAATGGCCATGTGGTCGTTGCTGGGGCCTTTGCCCGTCGACGTCTTCGCTTGGGAAAGCTTCGGCGAAGACTGGGTGACGGACGCGGTCAAGCAGCTCAAGCTCAAGGACGCGCACATCTTCAAGGCCGATTACGGCGCGCTGCCCGACCTGACGCAGGCCGATCCCGCGCACGACGTGGTGTTTCTCTGGAACGGCACGACCTCGGGCGTGCGCGTACCGCACGGCGAATGGATCTCCGAACACCGCCAGGGACTGACCATCTGCGATGCGACGAGCGCGGCGTTCGCGATAGAACTGCCTTGGGCGAAGCTCGATGCCACCACGTTCTCCTGGCAGAAGGTTCTGGGCGGCGAAGCCGCGCATGGCATGCTGGTGCTTTCGCCCAAGGCCGTGGCGCGGCTGGAAGCGTACACGCCGCATTGGCCGCTGCCGAAAATCTTCCGCATGACCAAGGGTGGCAAGCTGGTCGAGGGCATCTTCGAAGGCGAAACAATCAACACGCCGTCGATGCTGGTGGTCGAGGATTATCTCGACGCGATCGGCTGGGCGGAAGCCGCCGGCGGCCTCAAGGGGCTCATTGCCCGCGCCGATGCCAATCTCGGCGTGCTCTCGCGCTGGGTGCAAAAGACCGAGTGGGTGGACTTCCTGGCCGCCGATCCGCGCACGCGCTCCAACTCGAGCGTGTGCCTGAAGATCGTCGATCCGTGGTTTACGGCGCTCGCGCCCGACGCGCAGGCCGCCGCCGCCAAGAAGATCGCCGATCTGCTCGACAAGGAAGGCGTGGCGTTCGATATCGCCGCGTATCGCAGCGCGCCCGCGGGCTTGCGCATCTGGTGCGGCGCCACCGTGGAGCACGCCGATCTGGAAGCGCTGACGCCGTGGCTCGACTGGGCCTATACGCAGGTCAAACAGGCTTAGAACGTTTCGACACAGGTCCGGAAGCAAAAGTGCTCACACTTTTGCTGGAACCGCTCTAGGGGAGCACCCATGCCCAAAGTTCTCATCGCCGACAAGCTGTCGCCCGCGGCACTGGCCATTTTCAAGGAGCGCGGCGTGGACGCCGACGTGAAGACCGGCCTTGCCAAGGACGAGCTGCTCCGCATCGTGGGCGACTACGACGGCATCGCCATCCGTTCCGCCACCAAAATCACCGCCGACGTCATCCAGGCCGCCAAGAAACTGAAGGTCGTGGGCCGCGCCGGCATCGGCGTCGACAATGTCGACATTCCCGCCGCCACCGCCGCCGGCGTGATCGTGATGAACACGCCCTTCGGCAATTCGATCACTACCGCGGAGCACGCCATCGCACTGATGATGGCGCTGGCGCGCGAGCTTCCCGCGGCCAATGCGTCCACCCATGCCGGAAAGTGGGAAAAAAACCGCTTCATGGGCGTGGAGCTCTACGGCAAGACGCTCGGCCTGATCGGCGCCGGCAATATCGGCTCCATCGTGGCGGATCGCGCCAAGGGCATGAAGATGAAGGTGATCGCCTACGATCCCTATCTGTCGGCGGACCGCGCCGCCGATCTCGGCATCGAGAAGGTGGAGCTCAACGACCTTCTGGCGCGGGCGGATTTCATCACCCTGCACACCCCGCTCACCAACGAGACGCGCAACATCATCTCCGCCGATGCCATTCGGCGCATGAAGAAGGGCGCGATGGTCATCAACTGCGCGCGCGGCGGGCTGGTGGACGAGCGCGCGCTCAAGGCGGCGCTCGATTCCGGCCATCTTGCCGGCGCCGCGCTCGACGTGTTCGAGGAAGAGCCGGCCAAGTCCAATCCGCTGTTCGGCAGCGACAAGGTGGTGGCGACGCCGCATCTGGGCGCCTCCACGGCGGAGGCGCAGGAGAACGTGGCGCTGCAGGTGGCCGAGCAGATTTCCGATTATCTGCTCACCGGCGCCATCGTCAACGCGCTCAACATGCCCTCGATCTCGGCGGAAGAAGCCCACAAGGTGAAGCCCTGGATCGCCCTGGCCGAGAAGCTCGGTCTGTTCGCCGGCCAGCTGACCGATACCAGCATCTTGGGCGTCGACATCCTCTACGAAGGCACGGCATCGGCGCTCAACACCCGCGCGCTGACGCAAGCAGCCCTTGCCGGTCTGCTCAAGCCGGCGCTGGAGGACGTCAACATGGTCAATGCGCCCATCGTCGCCAAAGAGCGCGGCATCAAGGTGAGCGAGACCCGCCGCGACCGGCAGGGGATCTACGAAGGCTACGTCAAGATCGCGGTCCAGGCCGACGGTCTGACGAGGAGCGTCGCCGGCACCGTGTTCTCCGACGGCCGGCCCCGCCTCATCCAGATCAAGGACATCAATCTGGACGCGGAGTTCGCCCCCCACATGCTCTACGTCACCAACGAGGACAAGCCGGGCTTCATCGGACGGCTGGGAACCGCGCTCGGCAATGCGCAGGCGAACATTGCCGCCTTTGCGCTGGGCCGCAGCGGCCCGGGCGCCGACGCCATCGCGCTGGTGCAAGTCGACGGGCCGTTGAGCGAAACCGTGCTGGCCGAGATCCGAAAGCTGCCGCTGGTCAAGCAGGCCAAGGCGCTTGCGTTCTGAGGCAGGGGCAACAGGGAACATCCTCCCAGGCTCGAACGGAGGGAGCTACGAGACGCAGCAAATCTGATAGCGTCGCGCACCGCGCGTCATGACTTGCGGACCGGCAACATCATCCGAGTACGGACAATGGCAAACGTCGCCGTGATCGGCGCCCAGTGGGGCGACGAAGGCAAAGGCAAGATCGTGGACTGGCTGTCGGCGCGCGCCGACGTGGTGGTGCGTTTCCAGGGCGGCCACAATGCGGGCCACACGCTCGTCATCGACGGGGTCACTTTCAAGCTCAGCCTGTTGCCCTCGGGCGTGGTGCGGCCGGGCAAGCTCTCCATCGTCGGCAACGGCGTGGTGGTCGACCCCTGGGCCTTTCTCGAAGAGATCGATCGCATCAAGGCGCAGGGCGTGCATTTGTCGCCGGACAATCTCGTGGTGGCGGAGAACGCCGCGCTGATCCTTCCCCTGCACCGCGAGCTCGACGCGGCGCGCGAGCAATCCAACAGCCTGCAGCGCATCGGCACCACCAAGCGCGGCATCGGACCGGCTTACGAAGACAAGGTGGGCCGCCGCGCGCTGCGCGCGATCGATCTTGCGGATCTCGCGTCGCTGCCCGCCAAGGTCGACCGCCTGCTGGCGCATCACAACGCGCTGCGCCGCGGCATGGGCGCGGTGGAGATCGATGCCGCGCCGCTCGTCGGCGCTCTGGCGGAGATCGCGCCGCGCATCCTGCCCTATTGCGCGCCGGCGTGGCGGCTGCTCGATGCGGCCCGCCGCGACGGCAAACGCGTGCTGTTCGAAGGCGCGCAGGCCGTGCTGCTCGACATCGATCACGGCACCTATCCTTACGTCACGTCTTCCAACACCGTGGCGGGCCAGGCCGCCGCCGGATCCGGTTGCGGGCCGCGCGACATCGGCTATGTACTGGGGATCGCCAAGGCCTATACGACGCGGGTGGGCGAAGGACCGTTTCCCACCGAACTGACCGATGCGATCGGCGATGCGCTAGGCACGCGCGGCGCGGAATTCGGCACCGTCACCGGCCGCAAGCGGCGCTGCGGCTGGCTCGACGCGGTGCTGGTGCGCCAGACCGTGATCACCGGCGGCATCGACGGGATCGCGCTCACCAAGCTCGACGTGCTCGACGGGTTTGCCGAACTCAAGCTCTGCGTCGCCTATCGGCTCGACGGCCGGCAGATCGATCATTTGCCGGCCGACACCAACGCCCAGGCGCGGCTCGAGCCCATCTATGAAACCCTGGAAGGATGGAGCGAATCCACCCGCGGCGCGCGTTCCTGGGCCGAACTGCCGGCCACCGCCATCAAATATATCCGTCGGGTCGAAGAGCTGATCGGCGCGCCGGTGGCCCTGCTTTCCACCAGCCCCGAACGCGCGGACACGATTCTGGTCAGGGATCCTTTTGCGGACAGATAGGCGAAGACCGTCTCTTCACATCCCATGCATGTGATGGAGCGGGCCGTGACCGGCGCCGAAGCCCGGCGCGGCTTCGATGGCGTGCTGCAGGTACTCGCGCGCGCGGCCGACTGCGAGCGGCAGAGACCACCCTTGCGCCAAGCCGCAGGCGATCGCCGTTGCAAGCGTACAGCCCGTGCCGTGGGTGTGCTTGGTCTTGATCCGCGCGAAAGAATAGGTCTCGACGCCGCCGCTCCACACCAGCGTGTCGTCGATCATCGATCGCGTATCGTGGCCGCCTTTGACGAGCACCGCACCGGCGCCCAGCGCCATCAGCGCGCGCGCCATGGATTCGGCGTGCCGGCGGCGATCCGGCGCCGGGGGCACATCCGACAAGATTTGCGCTTCGGGAATGTTCGGCGTGACCAGGGCCGCGAGCGGAACCAGGCGCAACTTCAAGACCTCGATTGCGTCTTTGTCGAGGAGTGCGGTGCCGCTCGTCGCGGCCAATACCGGATCGAGCACGATCGGAATGCCGCGCGCATGAGGCGCGAGCGTCTCGACAATCGTTTCAATAAGCTCGCCCGAGCCCAACATGCCGATCTTGATCGCGTCCGCGCCGATATCGGTCAGGCAGCAGGCAATCTGGTCGCGAACGACAGATGCAGGAATGGGGTATATGGAGCGGACGCCGGTCGTGTCCTGCACGGTGACTGCGGTCACCGCCGTCATGGCGTAAACGCCCAGCGCAGTCGCCGTCTTGATATCGGCTTGAATTCCCGCACCCCCGCTCGAATCCGATCCTGCGATGACGAGCAGGCGCGCGGTTGCCGGCATCAGGCGGTTGCTTCTTCGATGACAGCGACCAGCTCGCGCACGACCGATTTGACGAGATGCTCGTCGTCGCCCTCGGCCATCACGCGAATCACGGGCTCGGTCCCCGATTTGCGCACCAATATCCGGCCCGATCCGTTGAGCCGCGCCTCGCATGCCTTGATGCGATCGGTCACGCGCGCATCGCTGAGCGGAGCGCCTTTCGCGAAGCGGACGTTTTCCAGCACCTGCGGCAGGGGATCGAAAATGTGCGCCACTTCGCTCGCCGGGCGATTGTCCTCGGCAATCACCCCCAGCACCTGCAGCGCCGCAATGATACCGTCGCCGGTCGTCGAGAAATCCCTCAGGATGATATGCCCGGATTGCTCGCCGCCGACATTATAGCCGCCGGCACACATCTTCTCGAGAACGTAGCGGTCGCCGACCGGCGCGCGCACAAGATTCAGGCTGAGGCTCCTCAGGTAGCGGTCGAGACCTTCATTGGACATCACGGTGCCGACGACGCCGCCGCCCGTCAGATTGCCGGACTTCGACCAGGACCGTGCGATCAACGCCAGAATCTGATCGCCGTCGATCAGATTGCCCTTTTCGTCGGCCATAACGACGCGGTCGGCGTCGCCATCCAGTGCAATGCCGAAATCGGCCCGCCGCTCGCGCACCTTCCTCTGCATGGGTTCGGGGAAGGTCGAGCCGCACTCGTGATTGATGTTGAAGCCGTTGGGCTCGGTGCCGATCTCGATCACTTCGGCGCCAAGCTCCCACAGAATGGCGGGCGCAACCTTGTAGGCGGCGCCGTTCGCGCAATCGATCACGATGCGCAAGCCGTCCAATGTCAGGTTCTTGGGGAAGGTTCGCTTCGCATATTCGATGTAGCGGGCCTGCGCGTCGTCGATGCGCTTGGCGCGGCCGATATTGCGCGAAGCAGCCAACCCATCCTCGAGGCCGTTGCTCATCAACTCCTCGATGGCCATTTCGCGCTCGTCGGACAGCTTCAGTCCGTCGGGCCCGAAGAACTTGATGCCGTTGTCCTCGAAATGATTGTGCGAAGCCGAGATCATCACGCCGAGGTCGGCCCTCAGCGAGCGGGTCAGCATGGCGACGGCCGGGGTGGGCAGTGGGCCGAACTGGAACACGTCCATGCCCACCGCGGTGAAGCCGGCCACCAGGGCAGACTCGATCATATAGCCGGAAAGCCGCGTATCCTTACCGATCACGACCCGGTGCAGGTGGTCCGGGCGGGTAAAAATGCGGCCCGCCGCCATGCCCGCCTTCATGGCGATTTCCGGCGTTACGGGATGGCGGTTGGCCAACCCGCGAATACCGTCTGTCCCGAACAACTTTCGCGGCATCTGCGGCGCTCCCGTGTTTCTCCGTGGGACTTTAACCAAGCTTCCAGAGCAAGCTTCGCGCCACCTTGGCGCCAGACTTTCTAGGCGACGATGGCGGCCATTTCCAGTCTGGCCGTTACCGCAAGCGCGTCCTTCAACGCCTGCGCGTCATGGGTGCGGAGGAAATCGGCCCCCTGGCGAACCGCGAACAACTCCGCCGCCAGGCTCGCCGGCCCGGCTTCGCCGGGTTTCCGTCCAAGAAAACCGCGCAGGAACGACTTTCGCGAGACCGACACTAGCACGGGAAGATCGAACATCCTTTTCAATTCCCCAATTCCGCCCAAGGTCACGAAAGACGCTTCGGTATCCGTGCCGAGGAAAACGCCCATGCCGGGATCGAGGATCAGCCGGTTGCGGTCGATCCCGGCCTTTTCCAGGGCCGACAAACGCTCCTCGAAGAAGCGTTGGATCCGACCGAGGATTTCCCGCGAAGGCACGGCGATGCGTTCCCTTGCCGGCCCGCCTTGCACGGAATGCATGACGACCAGTCGACTGCCGGAGTCCGCAAGTTGCGGATAAATCTCCGGGTCGGGGAAGCCCGCGATATCGTTGATGTATTCGACTTCCTGGCCGATCGCCCAGCGCTGCACGGCGGGGGAGAAACTGTCGATGGAGACCGGACGTCCCGCCGCCTTCATTGCCGCCACAACGGGCACCAGACGGGCAATCTCGAGCTCGGGGGCAACCGGAACCGAGCGCGGGCTGGATGACGCGGCGCCGATGTCGAGGACGTCCGCACCGTTGGCCAGCAGCCAATGCGCCCGCAGCACCGCGGCCTCAGGCGCCAAAAACCGCCCGCCGTCCGAGAAAGAGTCCTCGGTGATGTTGAGAATGCCGAAGACAGTCGCGCGCGCGCTCACCGCCCGGGCTGGGGCTCCGGCGCAACGACGCCGCGCGGGCGCCCTGCTTGCGGGACGCTGGGACCTTGGCTGCGCTCCGGCTCCTCGTAAGGCGCCCGCACCGGGGGGATGCCTTTGAGCAGGGCCACGATCTCGTCGCCCGTCAAGGTCTCGTACTCGAGAAGACCATTCGCCAAGACGCTCAAGTCGGCGGCGCGTTGGCTCAGGATCTCGTGCGCGCGCTGATAGCATGTGTCGATGATGCGACGAATTTCCTGATCGATTTTCTGCGCCGTCGCCTCTGAGACGTTCTGCTGGCGGGCGATCGAGTGGCCGAGGAACACTTCGTCCTGGTTCTCGGCATAGGCCAAAGGTCCCAGTTCGTCCGACATCCCGAACCGGGTGACCATGGCGCGCGCCATGCGCGTGGCCATTTCGATGTCGGACATGGCTCCGGTGGTGACCTTCTCGTGACCGAAGACGAGTTCTTCGGCGATCCGGCCGCCGAACGCCACACAAATGTCGGCGAGCATTTTTTCGCGCGAGATCGAAAGCTGATCGCGTTCCGGAAGGCGCATGACCATGCCGAGCGCCCGGCCGCGCGGAATGATCGTCGCTTTGTGGATGGGATCCGAACCCTTCACGTTCAGAGCGACCAGGGCATGGCCTCCTTCGTGATAGGCGGTGAGCTTCTTCTCCTCGTCCGTCATCGCCATCGATCGACGCTCGGCGCCCATCAGCACCTTGTCTTTGGCATCCTCGAGCTCGACCATGGTGACGACGCGCTTGCCCCGGCGGGCGGCCAGCAATGCCGCCTCGTTCACCAGGTTGGCGAGGTCGGCTCCCGAAAAACCGGGCGTGCCGCGTGCGATCGTGCGCGGCTCGACATCCGGCGCCAGCGGCACCTTGCGCATGTGAACGCGCAAAATCTTTTCGCGGCCCGACAAGTCGGGATTCGGCACGACGACATGGCGGTCGAAGCGGCCAGGCCGCAGCAACGCGGGATCGAGCACATCCGGCCGGTTGGTCGCGGCGATGAGAATGACGCCCTCGGTCGAACTCGAAGCCATCCATTTCAACGAGCAGTTGGTTGAGCGTTTGCTCGCGCTCGTCATTGCCGCCGCCAAGACCGGCGCCGCGATGACGCCCGACGGCGTCGATTTCGTCGATGAACACGATGCAGGGCGCATTTTTCTTCGCCTGCTCGAACATGTCGCGCACGCGCGAAGCGCCGACGCCGACGAACATCTCGACGAAATCGGAGCCCGAGATGGTGAAGAACGGCACATTGGCTTCGCCCGCAATGGCGCGGGCCAGCAGCGTCTTGCCGGTTCCCGGCGGGCCGACCAGCAGAACGCCCTTGGGGATGCGGCCGCCCAGCCGCTGAAATTTTTGCGGATCCCGCAGGAACTCCACGATCTCTTTGAGTTCTTCCTTGGCCTCGTCGACGCCGGCTACGTCCTCGAACGTCACCCGGCCGGTACGTTCGGTCAAAAGCTTGGCGCGGCTCTTTCCGAAGCCCATCGCCTTGCCGCCGCCCGCCTGCATCTGGCGCATGATGTAGAGCCAAACTGCAATGAGCAGCAGCATCGGAAACCAGTTGATGAACACGCCCAGAAGCGAAGGCATGCTGTCGTCATTGGGCTGCACGCTTATATTGACGTTGTGCTCCTCCATCCGCGGGTAAAGGCCGGGATCGTTGGCGGGCGCGTAGGTGGTGAACGTCTGGCCGTTGGAGAGCTCGCCTTTTATCTGATCGCCTTGGACCGTGACCTTCTTGACCGCGCCTTGAACCACCTCCTGGTTGAATTCCGTGAAGGTAATGGCAGGAGATTTCGCCTGGTTCGACGTGCCCTGGAACATGTTGAAAAGGGCAACGAGCAGAAGCGCGATGATGATCCAAAGAGCGAGATTGCGGAGATTGTTCACGGCCGTCCTTTCCTGGGGCCCATCCGGCGGCACATGGCGGACCTACCCGATTAGATAGGAACATCTTAGCGCGTTGCCAGCCATCGAAACGTTAAGAGATTTGCGAACAGGGGGCAACGTCCGGCAGGGGGCTTTTTGCCCGGCCAGTTAATTTTTGCAATCCCGAGCCAACCGGCTGTTGCGCGGCTTTTCCGGGGTGATACGAAGCGTCGCGCAGCCGAACACGGCTTCCGCCTTCCTGGCCGGCCCGAGCCGGCAACCGTGAAGCGTCCGCGCCACAACCGGGCCTCCGGGCCCAACGAGCGCGGAATAGAGCCGCTCCAAGCGTTCGAACCGCGGCCGATAAACCCGCCCCGATACCTGCATCAGCACGAAAACAAGGCACCGCATCGCGACCTCCGCCGGTGCATCGGCAATGGCAGCCGCGTCGAGGAGCGCCACGCAGCCCTCGAACCGGCAGGCCCTGGCCGCCAACGAACGCGCATCCTCCTCCAGGGCTTCGCGCGCCCGTCCGAGATGGGATGCTGCCGCCGCAATCCGATCGGCCGAAAGCCCGCATTCCTCCAGGGCCGGCCAAGCAGCTCGCAGGCGTGTCCGCGCAAATCGCGGGTCGCAGTTCAAAGGGTCTTCCAGCCAATTTTCGCCGCGAGCTTCGAGAAAGTGGCGCAAACTCCGGCGCCGCTCGCCGAGAAGCGGGCGCACGAGCTTGACCGTGTTCCACCTCGGTGACGGCAGGGCCGACACCATCCGCATGGCCGCCAGGCCGTCCAGGCCGCTGCCGCGCGCCAGACGCAGCAGGAACGTCTCGGCCTGATCGTCGAGCGTATGCGCCAGATAAAGCCCGGCAATGGCGTGCTCGTAGCACCAGCCGCCCAGCAGGTCGTACCGTGCCGCCCGCGCCGCAGCCTCGATATCGGATGAAGGCTTGGGGCCCTCCCAGCACAAAACATGAGCATCGAGACCGATGGCCCGGGCGCGTGCAGCAACGGCATGCGCATCGCGCAAGGAATCCGGCCTCAGGCCGTGATTGACGCTTAGTACGACCGGCGAAGCACGCGAACGACGCTTAGCCCAATCCGCCGCCAGCAGCATCAACGCCAAGGAATCGCCGCCACCCGAGACGGCCAAAGCTCCGGGCCAGGGGGCGCCTTCACGCTCGGATTTCGTCATGGCCGCAGCGAAGGCTGCACAGAGGCTTCGCTCAGCGGCAATTGGCCTCTCGGCGAGCCGCAACGGCGCGCTCGGCGACGGTTTTCGACACGGAAGGATATTTGCTCGGGAGCGCACCAAGGGCGAGACAGCCTTCCTTCTTCTGATTCAGCGCGATCAAGGATTGACCGAGCTTGAGCATGCTTTCCGGCGCACGCGGGCTCGAGGGAAATTTCTTCAGCCCTTCGGCGAACGCATGCGCGGCACCGGCGAAATCCTTTTGCACATACGCAATATTGCCAACCCAGTATATCGCCTGCGGCGCCAGCTCGTCCTTCGGATTGTTGTCGGCGAAGCTGCGGAATGCGGCACGCGCCTCGTCATATTGGGCTTCTGCCAGAAGGCTCATCGCGGCATTGAACTGGGAACGCGTGTCGGCCGGCGCACCCGCCGCTTCGGACGGACCTGGTGGGGGACCGCCGACCGCACCCTGCGGCAAAGTGCCGAGTATGCCGGGCGGCGGGGCCGGATTTGCCGTCTCGCCGGATGCCTCCGGCGTGCCCGGCGGCATTGCGGCGCCGGCGCCGCTCTTCTGCCCGCCGCAGGGAAGCGCGCTTTGGTCGCCGGGTCCGTTTGCGGCGCCCAGCTGCTGTCCGGCGAGCGAGCAAAGCTTATAGTCGAAATCCTTTTGCATGCGCGTAACGCGGTCGCCGAGCTCGCCGATCCTGTGGTCGAGCCGCTCGACCTGCCCCGTTAGCCGCCGCAAGGACTCTTCGAGATCGCTTACGCGCTGATTGAGCGCATTGATGCTCGCGTCCTGGTTCTGCTCCTGCTGCTGGCGCGCCGCTTTTTCTTCGTCGCTCTCGCCGAAGATATCCGCGACCGTCTGCATTTGCCGGATATCGCGAGCGGCTTTCGCCTTCAGTCCGTCCAATTCCGCTTCGTCCGCCGCGATACGGATGACAAGGCTCTGCAGGTCTTGCGACGGCTGCGCCGAGGACGACGCCTGCGAACGCTCGATGCCGAAGCCGAGCACGACGGCCGCTGCGAGCCCCGCGCCGAGCATCGCGTTGCGTGCCAAATCTCCCAAGCAGATACCCATCGTGATCACTCGACCTTGCAGAACCGGCGCCTTGCAGAACATGCCCAACACTTAGCCCAAATTTGGGCGCCTGTCGCTTCGCGGGGGCCAGTGCACGGATGCGTACAAATGATTCGCCATCAAGTTAGACCCGAACCGCGGGAACAGGCCCCTGCCGGGCAGGGGACATCCATGTGTCTTTCCGATTTGTAGGAGTCGGTCCACGAGAGCGGCGGGCCGCCCAGGTCACACTCTTCGGGCCGAGCAGAAGGAACATTGCAGCCGAATCTTCAACATTTTGCTCGTTCCAACTGGGTGGCCCGCAGGAGTCTACGCTCCGGCCGCGCTTTGCGCGGACCGGCGGCGCGGGCCATGACAATGAGGAACCAACGATCTCGCATGAACGCAGCGGAACTATTCCGGCAAGCACTCCACCCCTGCAAGCTTCGCGGCTTGGCGCAACTCCTCGTCCAGCGTCGCGAGGGGACAATGCCGCCGCTGCGCAAGCTCGAGATACTCCGCATCGTAGAGCGTCAGACGAAACCGGTCCGCGAAGGTGATCCCGTTGCTCCAGATGCGGGCGTCGGTATGCGGATCGGTTTCGATTCGAAGAAGCGCGAGGTCCGCGAGCACGCTCCGGCGAAATTCGGCATCGATACGGCCCCGGCGCATGGCCATGGTCAGTCCGTTCGCCACCTCCATGCGCCAATGCTGCGGCACGACGATACCGTCCGAAGCAGCCCGGTCGAGCACACGACGCACGGCGTCCGAGACTTCGTCGCTGAAAACGAACGCCAGCGTGATGGAACTGTCGAGAACGATGCTCACGGGCGGCCGGCATCACGCCACTTTTTCCATTCGCTCCACCGGAACTTGCCGCCCTGCTGCTCGGCCCGCGCGCGGATGCGGTCCATGGCCGCGCGGGCTTCATTGCGTCCGGTGAACTCGTGGATGGGCATCAGGCGCGCAACGCTCTTGCCATGGCGGGTGATGACGATTTCCTCGCCGCGTTCCACCCTGTCCAGAAGCTGACTGAGCTTGTTCTTGGCCTCGAAGATGTCGATTTCCATTGTTGGGATCCATCTAGCTTAAGCTAGATGTTTTTTTCTGAGCTGGCCGAGCCGGGTCAACCCCAGGCCCCCGGAGGAAGCGGGCTTAATCGGCCCCAGAAGTTCCCGGAAGTTAGTTCCCGGAAGTTGCCATTCAGGGGGTAGCTTCGACTTCAAAATGTGCGGGCTTGTTCCCCTTGACCAAAAGGTGCAAGGTTATTGTTCATGTTGAATTTTTGCGCCCGGCCGCCGGTTGAAATCCGGAGTGCAGGGTTTTTCACGCCAATATTTCCCTGTTCCTGAAGTAAATGCGTTGTCTAAGAGCCGATCCAAGAAGTTGTTGAGTCTGATGAATCGGTTGTGATTCCTTGTGTGGCGGTGATTCGCGAAGGAGCCGCCGCCGATGTGGAAACCAGAGCACCGACAAGCCGCCCGCCGCAAGGGGCTACGCTACGACAGTGATATGACGGATGAGGAATGGGCGCTGGTGGAGCCGCTCATTCCTCCGGCCAAGCGCGGTGGGCGCAAGCGCACTGTGGACGTCCGCGAGGTGCTCAATGCGATTTTCTACGTTCTGTGGACGGGCTGCCAGTGGAAGGCGCTGCCGAAGGATTTGCCGCGGAAGAGCACGGTGCACTGGTACTTCATGCTGTGGAACTGGGACGGAACGTTGGAACGCGTTCATCATGTGCTCTATGTCGCCTTGCGCGAGCGGGAGGGCCGCGAAGCAAGCCCCACGGCCGCCATCATCGACAGCCAGAGCGCCAAGGGGGCGCCAAAAGGGGGGCTTCGCTCGATCCGCAAGGCTACGATGCAGGCAAGAAAGTCCTGGGGCGCAAAAGGCATCTGCTTGTCGACACGCTCGGCCTGCTCTTGAGCGTCGCCGTCCACCCGGCAGATATCCAGGACCGCGACGGCGCCAGCTTGGTTCTCACGCAAGCCACACGGGCCATGTGGCCCTTCGTCGTGAAAATCTTCGCTGATGCCGGTTATCAGGGACCGCGCGCCGCTCTGGCCGCGAAAAGCTCAGGCAGCTGGATCATCGAAGTCGTCAAGCGCACAGAGATGCACAAATTCGTTGTCCTTCCCAAGCGCTGGATCGTTGAGCGTACAAACGCTTGGATCAGCATCAATCGCCGCCTGATGCGCGACTTCGAACGCTATGCGCGAACCGTTGCAGGTTTCATTCGCCTCGCGATGATCAAAATCATGCTGCGACGCTTGACCAAAGCAACCGCTTGATCATGAATCTCAACTTCTTGGATCGGCTCTAACGCGTTGAAATTCCATCGCAAATCTTTCGAACAGGGGGGCTTTCGATTTTCCCCCTGTATTCCGTCCTGTTTTTTTTCTGTTCGGCGCACACGTAGATGTGCCCGCGAGCAATTGCCGGCGGAGTTTCAGCTCGCCTGCTTAAATCCCTCCAGCACGTTCACCGTATTCTCCGCCAGTGTCTCCAGATCGTATCCGCCTTCGAAGACGAACAAGGTCGGCTTGCCGAAGCGCGCGATCGTTTCGCCCAGGCGCAGATAGTCGTCGGACGTCAGTCGGAAGTCGGAGATCGGATCGCGTTCGAATGTATCGAGTCCCAATGACACGAGCAGCACATCGGGCCCGAAGTTGAGAATGGCGTCTTGCGCGTACTGCAACGCCTGGGCGTATGCGATCCAGTCCGTACCCGATGCCAGCGGCAAGTTGAGATTGGCGTCTTCGCCCGGCCCCTGTCCGCGCTCGCCCCCAAATCCCCAGAAATGCGGATAGGCAAAGGAAGGATCGGCGTGCAGCGAGGCATAGAACACGTCGTTGCGATCGTAGAAGATGGCTTGGGTGCCGTTGCCATGGTGATAGTCGACGTCGAGGATGGCGGGCTTGATCCGCGCATCGCAAAGCCATTGGGCCGCAATGGCGACGTTGTTCAGATAACAATAGCCGCCGAAGAACTCTCGGCTTGCGTGGTGGCCGGGCGGCCGCGTCAGAGCGAACGCAGCGCGCCCGCCGTTGCGCAGCGCTGCTGCCGCAGAAAGAGCAACATCGGCCGCCGCCAACGCCGCCGCCCAGGTTCCCTTGGCGATGGGCGTTGCGGTATCGAAGGCGAAATTTCCCAGCTGGGCTTCCACATCGCGGGATGCGACGGTGCGCAGTCTGCCCGCCGGCCAGGCTGACGGAATGGCGTCGGGAGCGCCTTCTCCGTAACGATTTACCCAGGCATCGTACGCTTGGCTCAGGAACTCGGTCAGCGCGGCATCGTGCACGCGCAGGATGGGCGTCCGGCCGAACTCCTGCAGAGCCAGGACCGGTCCGATCTGCCGTTCCTCGATGCGCGCCTTCACGCGCTCGGCGCGGGCAGGTACCTCTACCGTCGGCGCGAGCCGCCCGCCCTCGAATTCCTCTTTCGGCGCGTGGCCGAGGTGGAGCGGCGAATAGAACGTTTTCATCAGCGTGAGAAAAGCACCCTGTCATGGCCGTGCCAATGCGGAATATGGGTCGGCTCGCGCTTCGGTCATTTTGCAAGATAGTCAATCGGCGACGCGAATTGCCCAAAATGGGTCACGCGCGCGACTTGAACGCAAACTTGCAAGCAAACGGCTTGCCCCGCCGCGCCGATGTGAGCCATTATGCGTGGGGCTCTAGGGATTCGGATCGCCGACCGAATGTTCGCTACGCCGCGCCGCACGTCTTCAGCCCCACGCTCCAGGGGCGATCGGAGGGCGTTGCCGGCGTCCCATTTGGGCCGCGGGCTCACGGTGAACGGCCGCTTGCAAAGCGAAGGCGAGGTCCACGTCCACGGCAATGTTATCGGTCGGATATCGGCCGATCGCCTTGTCATCGCAAGCGGCGGCACCGTCGAAGGCGACGTGGTTGCGCGCGAAGTGCACATCAGCGGCCGGCTCAGCGGACGAATCTTTGCCCTCGATGTGACGCTCGAAGCTTCGGCCGAGGTGACGGGCCGTGTATTCCATCATACGGTCAGTGTGGCAAAGGGCGCGCGCATCGACGGGCGCATGCCCTGGCGCCCGCCCAATTATTTCGAGTCTCTCGATCAACTCCCGGAGGAGCAATCATGACGATTTTTGCACGCAGCGACAAATCCCCAGAGCCCGTCCCCGCCAAACCGGCGGTGCCAGCCCCCCCTGTTGCTGCCGCACCTGTCGCACCCGCACCAGCTCCCGTAGAGCCCAGGCGGCCGCAAGCCGTTGCGCTGCCTGTTTCCACCGCGCCAGCAGCATCCCAGGGAGAAGCCATGTCCATCATCAGCCGTGCACTCAAGATCACCGGCCAGCTTGAAAGCACCGAAGACATTCAGATCGACGGCGAAATCGAGGGCGACGTTCGCGGCGTCTCCGTGAAAGTGGGCAGCGGCGCGAAGATCAAGGGTGCGGTCTATGGCGAACAGGTCGAGCTGGCGGGCACCGTCGAAGGCAAGATCGAAGCCAAAAAGGTGGTGCTGACGTCCACGGCGCACATGTCGGGCGATGTGGTGCACCAGGACCTCAAGATCGATTCCGGCGCCTACATCGACGGCCATTGCCGTCCGGATTTCGGCAAGACGGCGAGCAAGCCGATCGTTGTGGCTCCCAAGTCGACGGCCGGCGGCGGGGGCTAGCCCCCGCGCATTATCCTCCGCGAACGGAGCCTTTGTCCGGCGCACCGCTTTGCGATAAGTCTTGCGGTGCAGGCAGCTCAGCCCCAGGGGAGCAATGCAGATTTGTCGTTGGTGCAAGGCCGCGCTTATTGCTGTGTGCCTGGCGGGAATAGCATCAGCCCAAGGACTGGCCGCCCAACGCACGTTGATGCGTTTTCCCACGTTGCATGGCAATTGGGTCGTATTCGAGGCCCACGGCAATCTCTGGCAGGCGCCGCGCTGGGGCGGGACGGCCAATCGCCTGACCGCGGAACCCGGCTACGATCTGATGCCGCGATTCTCTCCCGACGGCCGGACCATCGCCTTCACCGGCAGCTATCAGGGCAACCAGGACGTCTATGTGATTCCTGCCGGCGGCGGGGCGGCCCGGCGCCTGACATTCCATTCCGACGTGGTCGACAAGGCGCCGACGCGCTGGGGCCCCGACAACATGGTTGTGACCTGGACCCCGGACTCGAAGAACATCGTTTTCCTGTCGCGGCGCATGGCGTGGAACAGCTGGTACGGCCGGTTGTTTGCCGTGCCGATGAATGGCGGCCTCGCCCAGCCCTTGCCGCTCGATCGCGGCGGGCTACTGTCGTTCAGCCCCGACGGCAAATCCATCGCCTATAACCGCATCTTCCGCAATTTCCGAACCTGGAAGCGCTACACCGGCGGCTTGGCGCAAAAAATCTATACGTATGACTTGGCGGCGAAGAAGCTCGTCCAGATCACCTTCGGAAAGGCGACCGACACCGCACCCATGTGGTACGGCGGCAAGATTTATTACCTTTCCGACAGCGATGCGAAGCACCGCGCAAACATCTGGGTGTACGATCTCGCCACCAAGCAGTTCCGCGAAATCACCCATTTCGGCGATTACGACATCGATTTTCCCAGCCTGGGCACAGGCGCCAACGGCACCGACGCAATCGTCTTCCAGCAGGGGGGCTTCCTGTGGGTCCTCGATCTGCCGAGCGAGAAGCTGCACCGGCTCGACGTGAGCGTGCCGGACGACGGCACACGCACTGGTCCGCGCTATGTGGATGCCGGCAAGTCCATTCGCGACCAGGACACCGCGCAATTACCCGACTATACCCTGTCGCCCAACGGCAAGCGTGCCGTGTTCACTGCGCGGGGCGATCTCTTCACCGTGCCGGCCGAGAATGGCGCCACGCGTGATATCACGAATACGAGCAATGCCGACGAAGATCATCCCACCTGGTCGCCGGACGGAACGACCATCGCCTATACGACCGATGTAAACGGCGGGCAGCAGATCGCCATCCGGCCCGCCGAAGGCGGCGCGGAGACGATTCTCACCCATTTCAAGACGGGATTCTTCTACGCGCCCGTCTGGTCGCCGGACGGCAAGACGCTCGCCTTTGCCGACGGCAATCACGGCCTTTGGGTGCTCGACATCGCAAGCGGCAAGACCACGCTTGCCGGACGCGATCCCTATTCGGAAATTCACGACCAGACCTTTTCGCCGGACGGGCGATGGCTTGCCTTCAGCGTCACAGGTGCCAATCAGCAACGCGGGCTTTGGCTCTACAGCCTCCAGGCAGGGCACGCGCGGCTGGTGTCGCTGCCGATGAGCAACGATTTCAATCCGGTGTTCTCGCCGGACGGCAAATATCTCTATTTCCTATCGACCCGGCACGAAAATCCCGCTGTCAGCGAGAGCGAATTCAATGTCGCCACGCTGGAAATGGAGGGCATCTACGTCGCGACGCTGCGCAAATCGGAGCCGTCGCCGTTCGCGCCGCGTTCGGATGAAGGGGCGGCAACGGCCAAGAGCGAAGACAAGCCGCAGGAATACAAGCCCGGTACCATCAAACCGATTTCGATCGATTTCGACGGGTTGTTGGCGCGGGCCGTAGCCGTGCCGATCGGGGCCGCCGACATCGCGCAGATCGACGCGCGCGACAACAAGATTTTCTATCGCACCACAGCGCCGCAGATGATTGCCGGACCGCTGCCGGGCATCAAGCCGGCGCTGCACGTCTATGATCTCGGCGAGCGCAAGGACGCAACGATCGTCGAAGACCTCGACAGCTACAGCCTGGCGGCCGACGGCAAGAAGGTGCTCTACAAGGCCAGCAAGCCCGACGACAGCGGCAACAGCTGGTTCATCGCCGACACCAAGGCACCGGACGGCGACGACAAGGACAAGAAGGGCAAGGCGCTCGACCTGTCGCATATGACCACGCGCATCGAGCCGACCCGGGAATGGGCGGAGATGTTCGAAAACGCCTGGCGCCTGGAACGGGACCTGTTCGTCAATCCGGCAATGAACGGCGTCAACTGGCAAGCGGTGCACGATTCCTATGTCAAGCTCTTGCCGCTGGTCGGTTCGCGCGAGGATCTCGTCTATCTCATCGGCGAGGTCCAGGGCGAGCTCGGCAATTCGCACACCTATGTCGGAGAGGGAGATTTCTACGATGCCACGAAATCGGTGCCGACTGCGCTTTTGGGTGTGGATTTCGCGCCCGGTGCCTCGGGCCGCTACGTACTCGCGAAAATCTATCCCGGCGACAACACGCGCACGGACTACAGGAGCCCGTTGACCGAACCCGGAGTTGACGTGCACCAGGGGGATTATCTCCTGGCCGTCAATGGCACCGAGATCAAGGCACCCACCGATCCCTACAGCCTGTTCGTGGGCATCGACGATCAGCCCGTGACGCTGAGCGTGGCCTCCAGCCCCGACGGCAAACGCCGCACCGTGACCGTGAAACCAATCGCCAAGGAGCTTTCCGTGCGCGAGAAGGATTGGATCGACACCAATCGCGCCATCGTGGACAGGCTGTCGGGCGGCCGCATCGGCTACATCTACATGTCGGACATGGAGGCGCTCGGCATGGACCAATTCGTGCGCCAGTTCTATCCGCAGCTCGACAAGCAGGCGCTTATCGTCGACGACCGTTTCAACGGCGGCGGATTTATCGACCAAATCGTATTGGAGAGATTGCGGCGCATCCTGATCGGAATGACCACGAACCGCGAGAGCGGAGCGACGCCCATCCCGCAGCAATTGATCCTCGGGCCCAAGGTGTGCCTTATCAACCAGTACTCGGCATCCGACGGCGACATTTTTCCGTATTACTTCCGGAAATACGGGTTGGGCCCGCTGATCGGCATGCGCACCTGGGGCGGCGTCAGGGGCATTCGCGGTTATTGGCAGCTGCTGGACGGCGGCTACATCACCGTGCCGGAGGACAGTCTTTACGGCCTTCGCTCCGAGTGGGTGATCGAGAACCACGGCGTCGATCCCGACATCGCGATCGATACCGATCCGGGCCAGCTGCTCGCCGGCCATGATGCCCAGCTCGAGACCGCGGTGCGCTATCTCCTGGACGCTTTGCAGAAGCATCCCGGCAAACTGCCGCCGCCGCCGGCCAATCTGCCCGCCTATCCGCAGAACGGAATCGTGCCGCCGCCCAGCCTGTGAGCCCCAGTGATGTAACGTTTGCGCCGGCGACCGCGAATACCGTGTGCGAGGGCATACACGCTTTCCCCTCCATGAGTGATAGGGAGTGGGAAGGATTTGGTCCTCCCCGGCCTCCGAACCGCACGTGCGGTTTTCCCGCATACGGCTCTCCAGTCGATAGGTTCCTCAGCGGGAACGCGCCGCGCATGATTGCCGTTAGCAGCATGCGATTCGCGTACCAGACGTTCGCAATTCCCACGTCGTTACCAAAATTGTAACGGCGACTTTTCCGCTAAGCTGTTGTTTTGCCAAAAGCGCCCCCCGATTCTGCGCAAGTTGGGTTAGCTCAATCGTTTCATCGAGATGTGTAGATGGCCTAGTGCACTGACTTATACAAAAGGTACAGCCAGATACATAGCGCCCACGCTGAATGTCGCCTCTTCTCAAAGGTTGCCGTTAACGGGCCAATGAATTTTTTGTATGCATCCGTGCACTAGCAAGAGCGGGGGAGAAAAATTGAGTTCACACCTCATGTTTCTTCCGTCGGCCGCACGACGTCCTGCTGCGCCGCGTCGCGCACGGCGACGATCTCGGCGCCGGGGAACCGGTCGAGCACGGCGCGTACCAAAGGATCCTGTGCCACGGCCTCGATCTTCGCCGCACGCTGCGCCTTCTTGCGCTCGGCGAGCGTCGGCTCGCCGCCTTCGCGCGCGACCGTCACCACCCAGCGGGTTGCCGTCCATTCCTTCAGCTTCTGCGCGAGGTCGCCGGCAAGGGTGCGCGGGGCACGCGGACCGGGGCGAAACTCGATCTGACCCGGTTCGAGCCGGACGAGGTGGACGTCGTTTTCGATATGCACCTTGAGAATCGGGGCGCCGTTGGCGGCCGCCAGCGCCGCCACGTCCTCGAGATTGCGTAGGATTGGAACGCTACCGGGAGCGCCGCCATCCTGGCGGCATGCCGGCTGGAAGCCGGCGCTCCCAGTGAGGGATGGTTGCGATTTCGATCGCAGCCTGGCCGGCAGCTTGCGTACGAAGCTGCGTCACAGCCTGGGCACGCGGGGCGGAAGATGTCGGCGCGGCGGACGGCGCAGTTGAGGGCGGCGGCGCAACGCCCGCATCGGCATTGAGAAGCTCGCGGACGATTTTCTCCGTAGGCGGAAGATCGGCCGCATAGGCCAAGCGGATCAGCGCCATCTCCGCCGCCTGCAGCGGCCGGGCGGCATCGCGCACTTCGAACAGCCCCTTGAGCAGCATCTGCCAGGCGCGCGTCAGCGAGGGCACGGAGAGCCTGGCGGCCGTTTCCGCCGCACGCTTCGCCTCGCCCGTTCCGCCTTCGAAGAATCCCTCGGCGCCGGGCGCGATCTTCAACCGCGTCAGGAAATGCGTCATCTCCAGGAGGTCTTGTATCACCACCAGCGGATCGGCGCCCCAATCGTACAGCGCCTCCAGCTCGGCAAGCGCCTCGGCGATGCGCCCGCCCATCACTTTCTCGAACAAATCGAGAATGCGGCCGCGGTCGGCAAGGCCCAGCATCGCGCGCACGCTTTCGGCCGTGACGGTCTCGCCGTCCTCGTGCGCGATGGCCTGGTCGAGCAGGGAAAGTCCGTCGCGCACCGATCCTTCCGCCGCCCGCGCGACCAGCGAAAGGGCCGCCAGCTCGATGGTGACATTCTCTTTCGCGGCGATGGAGGCCAGATGCTGCGCCAGCTCGCCCTGCTCGATGCGGCGCAGATCGAAACGCTGGCAGCGCGAGAGCACGGTGACGGGGACTTTGCGGATCTCGGTGGTGGCGAACACGAACTTCACGTGCGGCGGCGGCTCTTCCAGCGTCTTGAGCAGGCCGTTGAACGCCTGCCGCGACAGCATGTGGACTTCGTCGATGATGTAGACCTTGTAGCGCGCCGACGCCGGCGCGTAGCGCACGCCTTCGATGATCTCGCGCACGTCGTCGATGCCGGTGCGCGATGCCGCGTCCATCTCCTGCACGTCGACATGGCGCGACTCACCGATCGCCACGCAGGCGTCGCAGACGCCGCAAGGGCTGATCGTCGGCTCCTTGCGCGTGCCGTCGGGGCCGGTGCAGTTCAGCGCGCGCGCGATGATCCGCGCCGTGGTGGTCTTGCCGACGCCGCGCACGCCGGTGAGCATGAAGGCGTGGGCGATGCGCCCGCTGGCAAACGCGTTCTTGAGGGTGCGGACGAGCGCTTCCTGTCCGATCAGGCCGGTGAAATCCTGCGGGCGGTATTTGCGGGCCAGAACGCGATAGGCATCCGTCCGCAGCGGTGGCGGGGCATCGAGGCCAAGGCTCAAGCTTGCCTCCTGCGTCTCGTCCATATGCCTGTCCATGATGTGAGGCGGGAGGCCGGCGGACGACCCGAGCCGGATTCGTTACGGCTGCTTCCTTCCGGACCTGACCGGGTTGGCGAGCGGTTCGTCCGCCGCCGGACTCCCAATGCCGTATATAGAGGGCGAGGCGAAGGAATGGGAGTTGAATTCGCTGGGCGCGCGGATGTCCACATCCGCATCCGGCGCAGCGGGCCCAACGCCCGCGAGCCGGATACGCGCCTTGCGGCGCGGTTTGCGCGTCTGGAGACGCGCGCTCCCAGCAAACAAGAAGGCCGTGCCCGAAGGCACGGCCTTCCATTGTCAGGCTGCGGTCCCGCCAGGGAGCACGCAAATTTCGCGTCGCTCTTACGCGCCGCAGACCCCGCTAGAGGCCAGGATCCAGGTCGCGGCAAGCCGCAGAGAATGACAATGAGACACTGGATCACCTCCTTTCGTTAAGTTGCGCCAGTAACTTACTGCATTTGCGAACAGATTCAATGGGGTGATCGCCTAGGTCGGCGCCAAAACCGGTGAATATCTCCCGCCCGCAGCGCCTCCAACGATCAAAGCTTCTTCACCCGATGCTTGCCCTTGGCGAGGGCCACGATCATGCCGCGCAGGGTTTGCACTTCCTGGTAGGTGAGGCGGGCGCGATGCAGGGTGGCGCGGATGGCGCGCACCATGCCCGAGCGCTTGTCGGGCGGGTAGAGAAAGCCGCTCTCCGTCAGCTCCCGCTCCAGATGCTCAAACATGGCGACGAGCTCTTCGCGCGTGGGCTTGCGCTGCAGCGACCCATGCTCCAGCCGGGCGGGCAGTGTTGCGTCGCCGGCCTTGAACCACTCGTAGCTCGCCAGCAGCACCGCCTGGCCCAGATTGAGCGACGCGAATTCCGCGGTGGGGACGGTAATGACGCAATCGCACAGCGAGATCTCGTCGTTGTCCAGGCCGGCGCGCTCGTTGCCGAACAGCAGCCCTGTCTTCTCGCCGCGTGCCGCCGCATGCCGAAGCCGCTTGCCGGCCTCTGCCGGCGTGACGACCTCCTTGGTGATGCCGCGTTCCCGCGCCGTGGTGGCATAGACGAGGTTGAGATCGGCTGCGGCGTCTTCGAGCGAGGCAAAGACGCGCGCCTCCTCGATGAGCCGGCTTGCACCGGCCGCCATCGCTTTTGCCTTCTCGTTCGGCCAGCCGCTGCGCGGGTTGATCAGCCTGAGATCGCAGAGGCCGAAATTCGCCATGGCGCGCGCGGCGGCGCCGATGTTCTCCCCCAGCTGGGGGTGGGAAAGAATGACGACGGGCGAGGCAATCCGCATGGGCCACAGGCTTATGACGCCAAGCAAGAATTGTCATGGCCCGGTTTCGCGAAGCGGAATTCGGGCCGCCCAGTTAGCATCCGAGACGATCCACCTGGGTGGCCCGCCTTCGCGGGCCATGACATGCGGGGCCGGAAAGCGATGCTGCTTCCGGCCGCTTTGACGGCCCCGGCGACCGCCGCTATAGCGGGCGCATTCCCATCAAGGCAGAGGCGTTCATGGACAAGATCAAAGTGCAAAACCCCGTCGTCGAGCTCGACGGCGACGAGATGACCCGCATCATCTGGGATCTCATCAAGAAGAAGCTGATTCTGCCTTATCTCGACATCGATCTCGAATATTACGACCTCGGCGTCGAGCACCGCGATGCTACCAACGACCAAGTCACGATCGACGCCGCGGAAGCCATCAAGCGCACCGGCGTGGGCGTGAAATGCGCCACCATCACGCCCGACGAAGCGCGCGTGAAGGAATTCAACTTGAAGGAAATGTGGAAATCGCCCAACGGCACCATCCGCAACATTCTGGGCGGGGTGATCTTCCGCGAGCCGATCATCTGCAAGAACGTGCCGCGGCTGGTGCCGGGCTGGACCAAGCCGATCGTCATCGGCCGTCACGCTTTCGGCGATCAGTATCGCGCCACCGACTTCCGCTATCCCGGCAAGGGCACCCTGACGATGAAGTTCGTCGGCGAGGACGGCAAGGTCATCGAGAAGGAAGTGTTCAAGGCGCCGGGCGCGGGCGTGGCGATGGGCATGTACAATCTCGACGAATTGATCCGCGACTTCGCGCGCGCCTCGATGAATTACGCCCTGGGGCGCAATTATCCGCTCTACCTTTCGACCAAGAACACGATCCTCAAAGCCTATGACGGCCGCTTCAAGGATCTGTTCCAGGAGATTTTCGACGCCGAGTTCGCGGCGAAATTCAAGGCAGCGGGTCTCACCTACGAGCACCGCCTGATCGACGACATGGTGGCGTCGGCGCTGAAATGGGAAGGCGGCTATGTCTGGGCCTGCAAAAATTACGACGGCGACGTGCAGTCCGACACCGTGGCGCAGGGCTTCGGCTCGCTGGGACTGATGACCAGTGTATTGATGACGCCCGATGGCAAGACCGTCGAGGCGGAAGCCGCACACGGCACCGTCACGCGCCATTACCGCGAGCATCAGAAGGGACGCCCGACATCGACCAACTCGATCGCCTCGATCTTCGCCTGGACGCGCGGGCTTGCCCACCGCGCCAAGCTCGATGCCAACCCGCGGCTGGCCAAGTTTGCCGAGACGCTGGAGCGCGTCAGCATCGAGACGGTGGAAAGCGGCTACATGACCAAGGATCTGGCGCTTCTCGTCGGCCCGGGCCAGAAATGGCTCACCACCGAAGGCTTCCTCGACAAGGTGGACGAGAACCTCAAGACGGCGATGGGGTAATAGCGGCAATAGCAAGCACCTCCCGAATCAGCGCAACGCTTGGCTCAATATTCGATGGATTTGGAGGCCTTGGCGTCTGGCGCCTTGGTCGTTACGACCGATTTGGCGGGATTATCGTTTTCCACCGATTGTTGGAGCGCCTGCAGGATTCCTTAAGTCCCATGCGGAAAAGGGTTTGATCTCCTTCGGAGGCAGCCCACGCGCCGCAACGGCGCGAGAAGGCGACACGCTCCCGGAGCGCACCAAAGTTTCCCCCCGGCCTTTGATCACTTGACCACCTATAAACCGGCGGCGTGGGCCATACCGCAAAGCGGGATGGCCCACATCGGCACCGCCTTAGAAACTGTAGCCTACGGTCACACCATAGGTCCGGGGCGCACCGGGATCGCCTTGCGGGCCCCAGCCCGGCAGTTGGGTACCATCGATCAGATACTTCGTGCCGAACAGATTTTTCGCCCAGGCGGTAACCGTGATCGGCTGGTTCGGAGCGGTCCACAACCCTTGGATGTTGACGATCGTGTCATCAAACTCTTTCATTGTTTGGTTGCTGTACACCCCGTGTAAGCCAAAGAAAGCACTCCCCACCAAGCCGTAACTGACCGGCCCGAAATTCGCGTCCCACGGGAACGAGCTGGTGTAATGCAGCTGCGCTGCCAGATCGAACGTACCGAGCGACGAGGGAAGGACCGATCCGGGAAGCGTGTAGTCCGTTCCGAGGTTGATGTCCCAGTCCGGCACATCGACCATACGAGATCCGCTGCAATTGTAGTTCTGCGGGAGGCTCACGAAAGGGCTGCTGTAGAAAAAGGGAAGTGTCGGGCCGGGACAAGAAAAAGGCGTGGGACCGTATTTGGTATACGCTGCGCGCGGCATCCAGTTGGCGCCAGCATGGATGTTCCAGTTGTCCAATGGACTGGCCGTCGCTTCCGCCTCCACCCCGTCGATCTCGGCGGCGCCTGCATTGAGAGTTTGGGCTATGCCCTTCACGACGTAAAAGGTCTGCAGGTTGCTTAAATTGTAGTGATAGTAGGACGCATTCAAGCGAAGACGCCCGTCGAACAAGTCCGATTTCACGCCCGCCTCGTAAGCGGTCAATAATTCCGGCTTGCTGACCGTCGTTGGCGAACTCAAGAGACCGTAATATCCGGATTTGAACCCCGTATTCCACGAGGCATACGCCATGAAATGGTCTGTGAAATGATGATCGACAACGACGCGGTATGTCATCCTGTCGGAATCGGATACTGAGAATTCGGGGTTTGGAGGGTTTGGTGGCAGGGTTGCGATATCTGCAAAATAGTTAGGCGGGAGAAGAAACGCAGGGCCCGAGACAGGACAAGACGTTGCTATTTGAGGCAGCGAAAGATTTGGCGTACAAGGAGTACCCAAAGTTAAGCCTTTGAACTTTTGCTGGTCGCTCGTATAGCGCAACCCCAATGTCACGTTGGTATCCGTGAACACCGGATAAGTCGCTTGCCCATAGCCGGCGAACGAGGTCGTGCGCTGGGTTGCGTAAGATGTCTGGTTCGCAAGGGGCAATGTGCCCACACCTGGCAACGCTCCATACAACAGGCCATACTGGACCGAGCCGGTATTCTGAGCAGTACGATCCTCGAAGAAGGCGCCGGCGATCCATTTGAGCTTGCTCGAATCCGGCGAAAGGACCTGGAACTCTTGCGTCACCAGCTCGTTGCGGTTCGGATAATATCCCTCCACGAAGGGGGTCTTGCCCTCATGTAAGTAAGCGGGGTCGTAATCGGCGTCGACCTGAGGCAGCTCATGCTCCAGACGGTAGGCGGTGATGCTGACCAGCTTCACGAAATCGAAGTCCTGGTCGACACGCGCGCTAACCCCCCAAGTATCGCCCTCCATAGAGCCTGCACCATTCTCATAATAATCGTAAAAACCGACGCCCTGGTTCATAAGTTTCCAGGGGTTACCGTCTTCGCGATACTTGGAATAGTCGTAAGCGAGCGTGATTTTTGTGTCGGGGCCTGGCTGCAGCAACCACTTGTTCCGAAGGGAGAGATTATCCCCCTTATAGACTTGCTGGTTATTGTATAGATTCCGTCCCCAGCCTGCCGCCTGGTTATTCCAGCGGACAGCGAGATCCGTCGCGATTTTGTCGTTCAAACCGGTCGTGACATAACCGCTTAACGTCGTCGTATCGTAATTGCCGTAGCCGACGGAAACATTGCCGCTCGTCTCGTCGGACGGCTCCTTTGTGATCACACTGATTACACCGCCGGTGGTGTTGCGGCCGAACAGCGTGCCCTGAGGCCCTTCAAGAACTTCGACCCGCTCGACATTGGAAAGGCTGAGAAGCCCGGCCGACGATCCGGGTATGAGAACGCCATCCTCATACACAGAGACCGAGTATTCGTTGCCTGGAGTGGAGTCGATCGAGCCAATGCCCCGGATCCTTGGAACATAACCGACGACGACTTGCGTCGAGGACAGAGCCGGTGTGACCATTTGCAGATCGAACGCGCCCGCGTCGATCCCCGCTTGTTTCAGCTGCGCATCCGAGAACGCGCTAATGGCGATCGGAACGTTCTGGATATTTTCGGAGCGTTTCTGCGCGGTGACGACGACCACCTCGACGCCGCCCGAGTTGACGCCGCCCGTATTGTCTTGCGCCAGCGCGGCACCACTGCCCAGCGGCACCAGGAGTTCTGCCGCAAGTAGCGCGGCAACGGCGGTTTCCGTCCGTGTAAGCTTCCATTTTTTTGACATGTGTGTTTCCCCTTCCTCCCGTCGGTACTGACGGCTGTTTACGAAACGGAGAACACCAGCGACGGCATCTCCGCGCCCCGAGATCTTATGGTCTGCAGGAGCGGCGCAGAACCACACGACCCGCTTTTTCGTCCAAACGCTTCTGCCCCTCCATGCCCCCCCGACGCTTTGGTTCTTCGAACCAAAGCGCGCGGCTTGGTTTATCGATATTTTCGTTTTTTGTACAACATTCCCATCGCAAATTAGTTGCGCACGATATTAGTTGTCAAGGCTGTGGTCGCCGCCTCAACCGCAAAGGATGAGAAGCCCCGCAAAAGCGTCACGAGAAGGGGAGCCCATGACGGAGTCGGATAGCCTCGCGCACCGGGGGCATAAGGCTTGGCCGGTGCGTTACACCATCGCGGGGCTCTGTTTCCTGGCGTGCTTCATCTGCTTCATCGACCGAGTTAATATCTCGGTCGCCGCGGTCACCATGCAGGAGGCGTTCGGCTGGTCTGACACGACCAAGGGCTTGGTCCTGTCCTCCTTCTTCGTCGGCTACCTGCTGTTCCAGATTCCGGGCGGCTGGCTCGCCAACCGATTCGGCGGGAAGATCCCGCTCGGGCTTGCGCTCGTCAGCTGGTCGGCCTTCACCCTCCTGACGCCCTTCGCCGCAATCGCCGGCATGCCTGTGCTCTATGCCGCCCGCATCGGCATGGGCCTCGGCGAATCCGTTGCCTTTCCCGCCGCCTACAGCCTCTTCAGCCGCTGGGCGCTGCCCGGCGAGCGCACGCGCTTCGTGGCGCTGTTCGTGAGCGGCATTCCGGCGGGCACGCTCTTTGCGCTCCTGACCTCGGGCTGGTTCATGGCGCGCTATGGCTGGCCGAGCATCTTCTATGCATTCGGCGCAGCGGGGCTCATCTTCTCCGCGGCCTGGTTTATCATCGTGCGCAACGGTCCGCGCGAGCATCCGAAACTCCCGGCTGAAGAGCGCGCGCTCTTCGACGCGCAAACGCCGCAAAAAGCCGAGCGGCTCAAAACGCCCTGGGGCAGGTTGTTCAGCCTGCCCGCCTTCTGGGCGCTGATCGTCAATCACTTCTGCAGCAACTGGTCCTTCTATGTGCTCCTGTCCTGGCTCCCGAGCTATTTTCGCAAGAGCTTCAATGTATCGATCGCGAGCGCCGGGATTCTCTCGGCAGGGCCCTGGCTCGCCGTGTTCGTGATGATGCATGTGAGCGCCTTCGTCTCGGACGCGCTCATCCGCCGCGGCATGAGCGTCACTCACGTCCGAAAGCTCATTCAAATTTCCGGGCTCATTCTCGCAGCCGGCTTTCTGTTGGCCGCGCCGTCGGCGCAGTCGACGGCCGTGGCACTCTTCGTTATGTGCGCCGCAGCGGCCGGGCTGGGCCTGACCTGTTCCGGTTTCGCGGCGAACCATCTCGATATCGCCCCCCGCTATGCCGCTCTTTTGATCGGAATCACCAGCGCGGCCGGCACGCTGCCGGGCATCGTCGGAGTCGCGGTAACCGGCTGGCTGGTCGATCGGACGGGCTCCTTCGACGCACCACTGATTCTCTCGGCCGTCATCGCGCTCATCGGGGCGGTCGTCTGGCTCGCCTTCGCCAGCGGCGAGATGCTCATAGAGTAAGCGACCGGGCCGTCATGCCGGCCCACCTGCGCTATGGCAAGCAAGACGCGGATATCCGTTGCGCTTGGTCGAAATTCGGAAAAAGCGGCACAGCCAGCGGTAAACTGACGTTGAGGAATGCCAGGCTGCGGATCAAGTGCGCGATCGCTTCGAAGTGGCCGTCCGCAGTCCGCCGTTAGGGGCAGCTTAACACCGGCTTTTAAAATGATTAATGGCTAGCATCGGCCCGATCGATTAGCGTTGCCTCATCAATCGCCGCCCACGAAAGGATGGCTCCATGACTTCCTCGCAGCAGATGAGCCCGACTTCCCGAGGGCGTAGCGGGGTCGATTTCAACATCATCGATGCCGACGCCCATATGACCGAACCGCCGGAACTGTGGCAGCGTGTCGACGCGCAGTTTCGCGATCAGGTGCCGAGAATACTCCCGGAGCACAAGGGCGAGAAAAACGCGTTTTTCGCCTTCGAAGATACTCGTCGTTCGGATAACTCCCGAACGTGCAGGCGCCTCGCGCGATTTTGAACGGCCCGGCGGCTGGGATCCCGCCGAGCGCCTGAAAGACATGGAGACAGATGGAATCGCGGCCGCAGCGCTTTATACGACGTATGGATTTTTTCTCTTCGGCAGCCTTAAGGCCGATCTGCAGCGAGAATGCTTCCGCGTCTACAATGACTGGGTGTCGGAGTTTTGCGCCTATAAGCCGGATCGCTTGCACGGGCTGGGCTTGGTCTCGCTTTTCGACATCGACAAGGCCGTGAAGGAACTCGAACGCTGCCGCACGCTCCGACTGAAGGGCGCACTCATTTGGTCATCGCCGCCGGACGGCGCGTTGCCCTACTCCGCACCGCACTATTACAAATTTTGGGAAGCGGCACAGGAGCTCGATTTGCCGATCGCGCTCCACACCAACACGCGTCCGATGGCCATGAGCGCCTATTCCCGATCCGAAGAACGCGGCGGTGCCGGCGCATTTTACACGATCATGGTGATGGAGCAGAGTTATCTGCAGGATTCTATCTTGCAGCTCGCCTTCGGCGGCGTGTTCGAGCGCTACCCCAAACTCAGAGTAATCTGCGCAGAAGGCGATGTATCGTGGATGCCCTATCTCATGGAACGGGCGGACAAGTACTATGCGAGCCGCAGCCGGCGTGGCCACGATCTGCCGATGGCCTACCCGCCCAGTACCTATTTCCGGCGCAATGTTTGGATCAGTTTTATCAAGGACCAAATGGGATTGAAAGTTTACAAGGAAGCCGGGCTGATCGACCGCATCATGTGGTCGACCGACTATCCTCACCCCGCATCGTTTTTTCCCGACTCGCTGAAAGTTTTCAGGGAGGATTTCGCCGACGTTCCCGAGGCCGACAAAAAGAAAATATGCCATGACAATGCGGCCGCCTTCTATGGATTCGAAGGGATTTGACGACAGCGCATCGTGGCGACATTCCTATTAGAGCGGATCCGGCAAAGGTGCGCACACTTTTGCCGGAACCGCTCCAGCGTTACGCCCGCAACCGGTTGTCGTCTTGCCTGAACGCGTTTGGCGCAACGCGCCCGACGAACCGGCGCCACCGGCCCAACCGTCCTAAAGCCCTCCCTTGCACGGCGCCAATTTATTGTTGCATATTTTTCGCTGGTCACGCCACCTGATAGGTGTTCGCGCCTGCCATTCCAAATTTTAAGAGCGCCACCCGCGATGCTCTTAAAATGGAGATAGCATTGGATCATGCTGTGATTCGGGATATCGACCTCATCGATCTTCGACTTTTCATATGCATTGCGGAAACGAACAGCCTGACGCGGGGCGCGGAGCGGGTGAATATTTCGGCGCCGGCGGCGAGCGTAAGGATCCGCAGTCTCGAGGAACGTTTCGGCACCAAGCTCCTCAATCGGACCAATCACGGTGTCACGTTGACGCCGTCAGGACAGGCTTTTTTTCACCGTGCCAGACTGGTTGACGAGCAATTGCTCAACCTGCACGACGACATCGAGGAATATGCGCTGGGCTTGAAAGGTCATCTGCGCATCACCGCAAACCCGACTGGCATGGCGGAAAGTCTGCCATCCGTTCTGCGGCTCTACATGGCCGCTCACCCCCAGATAAAGATCGACCTGCGCGAACGCATGAGCAGCGATGTCGTTCGCGCGGTCAGCGACGGAACTGCCGACATCGGTCTGGTCGGCAGTGCGCTGCGCACCGAAACGTTGGAGGTGGTACCTTATCTGGACGACCGACTGGTGCTTGTCACGTCGAAACAACATCCCTTGGCCGCGTTGCCCTCAGTCAAGATCGCCGACACGCTGGATTTCGACTTCATCGGTATGCCCGAAAACAGCGCCATCCACAGCTTGCTGCTCAGCGTTGCCGAACCGCAGAGCAAGCATATCAAAACGAATGTCTGGGTCAGCGATTTTGATGCGTTTTGCAGAATGGTGGAGGCGGATGTCGGAATTGGCATTATGTCCGAGCGTGCTGCACGCCGTCACGCGCTGGTCAGCGCCATAATGATTGTCCCCCTGGAAGATAAATCGGCGCAGCGCGATCTTTCGATCTGTGCGCGCAGTTTTTCCCAACTTCCCGCATTCGCCAAAGATTTCGTAGCTCTCCTTCAAAAAGACCGGCCGTTCATCGAGCAGCCGGCGCTTAAATTGCGGAGATGGGACTTATCGGCCGTGTGAGAGAACTGAATGACAAGCAAACTGCGCATTGCGATTGTCGGCGGCGGAATCGGCGGACTGGCGGCGGCACTCGCGCTGCGGGCGCGCGGCCTTCAGGTCACGGTTTTCGAGCAAGCCGGCGCCTTGCGCGAAGTCGGCGCGGGGCTGTCTCTCGGTCCCAACGCGGGGCGCCTGCTGGAGCGCATTGGACTGGGCGAGGGGCTGCGGACCCTGAGCGCCCCCCAGTCTCCATTCATGATCCAAAATTGGCGCGGCGAACCGGTCGCCACGATCCCCCCGCCGCCTTCGTCCAAGGGCGAGCGCGACTATAAGATTCACCGCGCGGATCTGTTGAATCTGCTGGCCGGCGCCTTGCCCGACGGAGTCGTGCAACTCGACCGGCAGTGCGTCGGCGCGGAGACCGTGGGCAGCGCGGCACGGGTCTTGTTTTCCAACGGCGCGAACATCGAAGCGGACGCCATCATCGGCGCGGACGGCATCCGCTCGGTGATCCAACGCGCGATCGGGGTCAATTCGCACCCGAAAAGCGAAGGCATCATGGCTTATCGCGGCCTTATTCCCGTCGAGCGGCTCTCATGGACGAAGAACACAAGCATAGCCATGTGGGTGGGACCGCAGCGCAGCTTTCTTTGCTACGCCGTTTCGCAGGGGCGGCTCATGAACATGGTCGCCTTCGTTCCCTCGGACCGGGACATCGAAGAAACCTGGTCGGCGCCCGGCGAAATCAAGGCGCTCGCCGCGGAATATGCCGGCTGGGATGCGCCGGTTCTGGAAACCATCGGCGCGCTCGACGAAACCTTCCGATGGGGCATCTATGACCGCGCGCCCTTGCCCTACTGGTCGACGGACCGGATGACGCTACTGGGCGATGCGGCTCATCCCATGGTTCCCCATCTCGGCCAAGGCGCCGGACAAGCCATCGAAGACGGCTTTGCCCTCGCCATTTTGCTGGAGGATGCCAAAGCGGACGACGTGCCCGCACGCCTTCGGGCTTACGAGGCGTTACGCCTCGAGTACACGAGCCGCGTGCAGGCCCATGCCCGCAACGCCGGAATGCTCTACCGCGCCGGCGACCAAAGCGCGGAAGCTTACAGAAAAGCGTTTCCATCGGTGGCGGCGCAGGAGCGCTCGATCTCGGGCCATGACGCCGAACGCTCCGCCAAGGAAATCCTGAAGTCCCTCGGGACACATTAGCCGCGCAGCAGCCGACCTGGCAGAGCACCGGTATGCTCACCGTTTTCCATCAACACATCACCGCCGACGATGGTAGCGCGTATGCCCTCGGTCTTGTTCACCAAACGGCGCGCGCCGCCCGGCAGATCACGGACCATGGAGGGCAAACCGGGCATCAACCGCTCGAAGTCGAAGACGTTGATGTCGGCGATCATCCCCTCCCGCAGCAGACCGCGCCCCTTCAGACCCCAGCGCTGCGCCGGCACGGCGGTGATCATGCGCACGGCGTCCTCGAGTGTGAACGCCTTGCGTTCGCGCGCCCAGAAGGCGAGAAAATAGGTAGGCAATGAAGAGTCGCTGACCTGGCCGACATGAGCGCCGGTGTCCGAGAAGGTCGTGACCGTTTGCGGATGGCGTATGATCGTCAGCAGATCGTCGAACGACGGCACCTTGCCGTTATATTGGAGGAAGTTTTGGCGGAAGTCGCTTTCCAGCGCCAAGTCGATCATCGCCTCGACCGGATCGACGCCGCGTCGCGCCGCTTCACTGGTGACTGTCGGGTAGGGCGGGAATGGTCGATCGAAGATGAATATCTCGTTCCAGTCCGGCTTGCGCGCTTCCGAGCCGATGGCGGTGCCGTAGCGGCCGTGATGGGCCTCGTGCACCAACCGCTGGCGTAACGCCGGATCGCGCAGCAGCCGCTTTTGGTCCTCGACCGGCTTGGCGCGCAAAGCCTGCCATTGCGGAAGCTTGTCGAACGGCAACTGGCCGAGAAACGACAGCACAATGGTGATGCCGCGCGGATGGACGACCGCAAACATCGTGCCGCCCGATGCAGCAACGGAATCAAGCAGCGCGAGTTGTGCATGTATCCCGGCCATCGGCATGAGACCGGAAAATACCGGCAGTACGACCGGCACTTTCATGGCAAGCTGTGTCAAGCGCCCAAAATACTCGCCACGAATCTCCGGATCGGGACTGCCCCAGGCATGGTCCGGCGATATCCCGAAAATTCCGGCGCCCGATTCGGCAAGGACGCCCACGAGGCGGCGGACTTCGTCCCAGGACGCCACACGCGACGCCACCGGGCGGTTGTCGGAGGTCTCGTGGTTGCCGGTCCGCGATGTCGTGAAGCCAATCGCACCGGCCTTCAGTGCGTCGGCGACCTGGCGTTCCATCAGCGTCATGTCGTCTTCGCTTGCCTGTTCCGTGAATGCCCGCTCGCCCATTGCCCAGGTGCGCAACGCCGAATGGCCGATGCTGACGGCGTAGTTGATGCCTTTCGGCAGCGCCTCGAGCGCCTCAAGATATTCGGGGAAGGTCTCCCATCGCCATACGATGCCGCTTGCCAAGGCCTCGGCGGGAATATCCTCGGCACGTTCCAGATTGCGCAGCACCAGTTCTCTGGCATTGGCGCGCGACGGCGCCAGCGTGAAGCCGCAATTGCCCATCACGACGCTGGTCGTGCCGTGCCAGCAGGCACAGGTCCCCAGAGGATCCCAATTTACCTGGGCGTCCAGATGGGTATGGCCATCGATGAAGCCGGGGCTGACGACCTGGCCCTCGGCGTCGATTTCGCGTCGGCCGCGACCGCCGATCGCACCGATTTCCGCGATCACGCCGTTGCTGATGCCGATATCCCCGCGACGGGAGGGAGCGCCGCTCCCATCGACAATTTCGCCATTACGAATGACAAGGTCATAACTCACGGTGTTGCTCCTTCGGTTGGCGCGGATATTCGCAGTTATCGGCCTTCAACACACGCATGATGCGATCCCCATGACCTTCACCGCCATTGCGGTACGAGAAGCGGGTATCAACGTCCGACATGAGTCGCTATGAGCGAACGTAGCTCGTTCACAAACACACCAATCCCAATAAGCAATACTGCACCCAGGCCGACAGGCCCCCAGCGGAACAGCCAACTCATACCCCTCATCACACGTTTCATCTGCGCGGCGTCGTTCAAGTGGGGGAATTGCGTGTCCGGTATCGGCACCTGCAAAAACTTGCACAGTGGCTCCCATCCTTCCTTAATGTCGAGGACCAGAAGCTTTTCCGGCGGCACGGTGCGTTTGACGGTTTCCGTGTGTTGCTGGAATATTTCGATGGCCCGTTGGCGGTTTTCAAAATCGCCTTTGAACACACCATCCCAGACTGTGATCGTCGCCATCTCAACCATGTTGCGAAGCGGGCTAATCAGCCGCCGCGCCCACAATGGCGACAAATTGCTGAACTGGTACACGGTCTCGTACATGCTCCGATACCAGCGTTCAGGCTCTCTCACGGTATGCACAACCTTCGCATCAGGGAATGCCTGCATCAGCTCTTGGTAATAGATGCAGGCCGGAAAATCGACCGCGGACCGATAGCCCTTCATCATCTCATGCCAATCCGCGGGCTGACCGCGACCGATGTTGCTCCAGGCCAATATACGCTTCGGTTTCGCAATGATTTCAGACATGTGGTAACAGGGACCAAATCCCAATTGTTCCAGGGCTGCTTTCAAGGACAGCGTGCCGGTTCGTCCGAATCCCGATCCAATGATTTTCAGCATGGCGAAGTTCCGGCCGACTCCGGTGAAAAATTCCTCCTGTCCTTCATCACCATTGCGGCGCGGCCTCCGTCAGCAGGCGCGCGGTGCTCTCGCCCGCCAGACGCGCCGCGGTCGCGGCATCCAACGAGTCCATGAAATCCGAAAAGATTTCAGGACCGATATCGGTAACACCGCCCTTCCCGGCCAATATTTGCACGATCTCCCGCAGCGGCAGCGCGCCCTCGCCCGGCAGGGCGCGAAAACGCACGCACTCCTCTATCAAGGCCATGCCGGCGCGCGACGGATCGGCGTCGGCAATTTGCACCGTACGAATGCTGCCCGCCGGAAGCGCGCGCAATAGCTCCAAGTCGCATCCGCCGCGCCCGAAATGCCACGTGTCGAGCAAAAGAGAACCGTTGGAGCACCCCGCGCCAGACACGATATCCCATGCCATAGCCAGAGTCGGAATTCCCCACATCGGCATGAATTCCAGCTCGACAGATATGTCTATTTCCGCTGCTCGCTCGCAGAGCCGGGCGAACGCGTCGACCAAGGCGGCGGTCTCGACTTCTCCGGCGCCGAACAGGCCAAAGGCGCAAATTGCCGTCAATCCGAGATCCGAGCACATTTCGAGACATGCATCCACGCCGGAATAGGACGGCGTCCAACCGAAGAACGCATCATAGTGACCGAGCCGAACCCCATGGTCCGATGCCATCGCACGCACATCCGCCGCCCGCATGCCGCTCGCCTGCAAATCGCGATAGGTCGTCTCGGTGATCGCCAGGCAATCGAAGCCCGCCGCCGCGGTAGCGGCTACCTGTGCCTCGAAACGATGGCTCTTGACGCAAGCCGGCCACAATGTCCTGGTGATCATGCTTATCCCGATTGCCTGCCGTTCAATAAAGTCAAGGCGGATTGGTCTTCTCGCTTCCGGCTCGCGAGAGAACATTCCTTCTTATCTCTGGTACCTGAGCGGTGAATTCGCCTCCTTTGCCATGAAATTGTAGACGACGTTATCGAGAATGCCCGGAATCCATTGATTGAGCGCAATAGTCAACCTGGCCTGAAAGGTGAGTACCAAATCCCGCTTTCTTTGCTGGTGGGCTTTGTAGATCGCTTTTGCGACGGCTTCTGCGCTCATCATTCTGCTTTCGTCGCGCGACGATTTCCCGGAGGAGGAACCGTCCCCGGAAAGGCTCTTCTTGTGAATGTCGCTAGCCACGAAACTCGGACTCGCGACGAGGATATGGACGCCTCTTTTGAACACCTCGGTTCGCAGTGACTCATAGAAGCCTTCCATGGCGAATTTCGATGCCACATAAGCGGTCAGGGTCGGAACTCCGCGGTGTCCGTTGAAGGAAGAAATTCCGATGATGGAACCCTTCGAACCGAGGATATGGGGCAATGCAAATTTCGTCGCATAAACCGCGCCGTAGAAGTTGACGTCCATCATCTTGCGGAAGACGGACAATTCGGTTTCCTCGAACAACGCCCTCATGGTGATGCCCGCATTGGCTATGAGCGCGTCAATTCGTCCGAATCTTTGTATGGTCTCACTGACCATGCGTTCATTATCCGCCTCGGAACTGGCTTCCGCCAGAATGGCGCAATGCGCGATATTCGATGTAGCCAGTTCACGGGAAAGATCGTCCAATTTCTCCCGGTTCCGCCCCGTGACGGCGACGATCGCACCGTTGCGGCCGTATTCGAGCGCGCAAGCCTTGCCGATTCCGGACGTGGCGCCGGTGATAATGATCACCTTGTCCTTCATTAGTGCGCCACCAGACCGCCATCAATGTTGAGGATCTGTCCCGTCATGAAGTTGCTCAAGTCAGAAGCAAGAAACACAGCTGTGTCAGCCACATCGTCGGGCTGCCCCACCCTGCCGATTGACTGTTGCGCAACGGCGCCCTGCAACATCTCGTCAGTTAAACCGGAATCGATCATCCCCCTGGTCGGCATCGGTCCTGGGGTGATGACGTTGACCGAGATGTTGGCAGATCCGAGCTCACGCGCCAGTACGCGCGACAGGCCGATTATGGCTCCCTTCGACGCGACGTAGGCGGCAAGCGCCGGAACGCCCACAAAAAAAGTGGTAGATGCGATGTTGATAATCTTGCCTCGCCCACGCCTTCGGAGTGCCGGGATGGCCGCCTTGCAGCAGAGGAATGTGCCGGTGGCATTCACCGCCAATACGCGGGACCACAGCTCCAGTGATGTCGCCTCAATCGGCGCATAGGGAGAGATACCTGCGTTGTTGACGAGAATGTCGAGACCGCCATAGGTCGTCTCCGTGTGCTCGATCATTCGCGCAACATCGGCCTCCTGGGAGATGTCGCAAGCGATGGCATTTGCCTCTCCGCCGACGGCCCCGATACGCTCCAGGGTTTGCTTGCTTGCGGCGACGTCCGCCACAACCACCTTTGCGCCGATATGCGCAAACGCCACCGCGATAGCCTGGCCAATTCCCGATGCCGCGCCCGTGACAATCGCAACGCGACCGTCCAGTAGTTTACCTGCGGCATTCATTTCGTTCATGTTCAGCATAACGTCACTCCTGAAGCGGAAGGTCCATCAGGAAGAACACGCCTTGAAGCTCAGAGGCCGAAATCCCTTCCCAAGCCTCGGGGTAGCTGCGCAACACTGTTATAGGCGGCGCACCTTCTCCAATCGTTCAGGCGTTTTCGAGGATCAGGTCGGCCCCCCGCCACCCGATAGCCATGGCCGCGGCATTCGTGTTGCCCGACACCAAGGTCGGCATCACGGAGGCATCGATGACGCGCAATCCCGAAACGCCGCGCACCCGCAGCTTGCTGTCGACGACAGCGAGGCTGTCCTGCCCGATTTTGCAAGTTCCCGCAGCGTGGTATCCCGGGACGCCGACTCGCTTTACGAAATCCACAATCTCGTCATCCGTACGCACCTCGGAACCCGGCACCGTCTCTTCCGCGACGTACTCCCGCAACGCAGGCTGATCGTACATTGTGCGCATATAACCGATGACGGCAACTACTGCGCGGCGATCCGCTTCGGCGCTCAGATAATTCGGTCTTATCGCCGGCGGGTCGGCAGGATCGGCCGAGCGAATCATGACGCTGCCCTGGCTCTCGGGCCTGAGCTGATAGCCGAAGAGCTGCATTCCGTGCCCCGGCTCGAATGTAAACTTTTTTTCCGCGTCGAGAGCGAGCGAAAACGGCGCGGCGACGAACTGAGCGTCCGGCCGGTCAAGCCCCGGCCGCGTTTTCACAAAAGCGCACACCTCATGGGAACTGGTCGACATCAGGCCGCTTTTGAAAAGGAAATACTGAAGCGTATTTGCGACAAGACGCAGCCCCGAAAACTGCTTGTTGTCGCTGATCGGCAATTTCACCTTATGCTGCACGAAGGTCATCCGATGCTCGCGAAGGTTTCGTCCCACCCCAGGGCTGTCGTGAACCATGCCAATTCCGAGCGCGCGAAGATGGTCCGCCGGACCGATCCCCGAAAGCTGGAGGAGCTGAGGCGATTGGATCGAGCCTGCGGAAAGTATGACGTCCTTGCCGGCTCTGTACTCGCAGCGTTTGCCCTCCCGGCGGCAAACGATCCCTAAGGCGCGCGTTCCATCGAACACGATTTTCTCGACAAAGGTTCGTGTGCAAACGACGAGATTCGGCCGCTTCTTGATGGGATGCAGGAACGCGTTCGCGGCGCTCACCCGCACGCCGTTCTTGATCGTCCGCATCGTGTAACCGATGCCTTCCTGATCAAGCCCGTTGACATCCTCCCTGCGCTTCAGTCCGAGCGAGACCCCGGCCTTGATCGCTGCCTCGCTGAGCGGATGGCGATAGGGATGGGGCGAAACATGCAGCGGCCCGCCGACGCCGCGAACTCCATCCGGCCCCAAGGCGTTGTCTTCGATCTTCTTGTAGCATTCCCCGATCTCCCGCCAGCCCCATCCGTCGGCGCCGAGAGCCACCCAATCGTCGAAATCCTGCGGTTGTCCGCGAACGTAGAGGGTGCCGTTCACCGAGCTCGATCCGCCGAGCGTCACTCCCCGCAGCCAGTCTTCCGAGGGAGTTACCCCATCGTCTCCCGGCTCGCTCATAAAGTGCCGAACGTGAGTCGTATTCTGCATGAGGGCGCCGAAGCCCTTGGGCATTGCGATCAAAGGCGTCGAGTCCGGCGGCCCTGCCTCCACCAGCAGAACCCGATACCGCCCGTTTTCGGACAGGCGGTTGGCGAGCACGCATCCGGCGGAACCCGCGCCAACAATGATGTAGTCAAACGCGTCCACTGACGGCTCCTCGTTTACCAGTCGTCTCCAATTGAATGGATGGGCCCACTGTCAAATTCGCCTGCGGGCCATCCTAAAGGTCGTCGCTGGAGGCTACTAAAATGGATACACGACGTATTGCGGCAGAACGGTGGTGTCGTAGATCGCGAGCTTCGATAGAAACCGCGCTTCGCCCCCTTCGAGAACGACCATATCCTCGTATATGCCCGCCGCGAGGACAGCCGTCGCATTTGGATCAAGCGTATACTCGATGGAAAAGTTGGTCCGAACGCGGAAAGCCGCATCCGCCTGCTTTCCGCAAGACAGCCTCTGGATGAAGTGCCGGGTCCGGTAATCCTGAAACGTTCCCTTCCAGATCTTCGTCACAAAGGTAATGCGATCTTCCAGGCGCGCCCGGCAATCGTCTAGCATCAGGGCGATCGGCCAACCCATCGAACTCGTTTTCCGCCGACCTGCAGATGTAGGAGGCAGCCGCGCGTTCGCTGAACGTTGCGAGCCAGCCGGCCATATCCTTGCCGTCAAGCGCCGAAATATAGCGATTCTGCAAGTCGTCTACCTTTGCCAGGATATCCTGTTGTTCGATGGAGCTCACTGCGCCTGTCCTCCTCTCTCGAAGCCCATCAGCTGCCGATAGTATTCCCAGCGCCACAACTGACTTGCTTCATCATTCTGTTTGGTCTCATAGTCGAAAGAATGCAACTCCTTGACGCCCTTTTGGAAAGTCGCAACCCCGGGCGAATGATTTCCAATCTGAACCCGCAGGAAGATCGCCGCATCTTCCATGCTGATCATTCCGCAAGGACCGAGAAGATTCGACGCCTGGCGCACCCTGTGCCTGGCCATCTCTTCACTGTCATCCGCCTTTGCAAAATATGCGTAATGCACTTCCGTGCAATCGACGGTCGGCGTAATCACAAACCGGATATTGATGGTATCCAGGTGCTTCGTAATGATCGTGGTGGGGAAAATCCCCGTAATATACGATCCATTATCCCAATCGGCGTCTTTGAACTCGATCAGCGACGGGTCCTTGAGGGCGCCGGCAGTCCTGCCCGGTTTCAACTGCGCTTCGACACCGCCATGATTATACTCGGTGAGAAAGTTTGTGCCGCCGCCGAACTGCCAACCCAGCAGGCGAAAGCCGGTGTGCAACAGCGGGGGGTGGTATCCCTCGTTGTCCATGTAAGCTTTCCAGTTCGTGGCGTATCTGACTTTCTGATAACCGACAAACTTCAGCCCTGCCTTGTGGCCGATCTGCTTCTCGATCGTCGCCGCGGCACGGCCCAGAAACTTCTCGATCTCCGGCGCCTCGTCGCTCAGAGTGACCAACACAAGACCGGAAACATCGGCGCTTCTTAATTCCCTAAGGCCATATTTTTCCTTGCTGAACTTGGGGGAAAAATCGTCCGATCCGGGACAGCCTATCAACTTGCCATCGATCCCGAACAGCCAGCGGTGATAGGGACATTCGAATTCTTTTCGATTGCCGCAGGGCGCCGTTTCGACTTGCGTCCCGCGATGGGCACACGCATTGACGAAGACACAAATCTTGTCGTCCTGGCCGCGCGCGACGAGAAGAGGGACACGGCCCAGCGCGAAGGTCTTGAAGTCTCCCGGTTTGGGGAGTTCGGCCCGGTGCGCCACGGGGTGCCAGTACGGCCCGTAAAAGATCGATTTCAACTCCTGCTCGAAGATGTCCGGACGAACGAACACCTCCTTGGGAATATCGTTGTAATCAGATGGCCAGACGAGGTCCGCCAACGCTATATTCGCTCTTGCATTCATCTCCGTCTCCGATCGGTCGTTTCCGACACCTTCTCTTACGCCACGCATTCGCCATTTGGCCAGGCATTCAGCGGCCACAATTTCCTCGCTGGCCGCTATGGGACGAAGCCCAAGACTTCCGAGATCCGGATACCGCGCCGCCCGGTCTCGACGATCTCTCCCGTAATGTGGTTCGCCTCGCTTGAGGCCAGGAACGCGATCACGGCTGCCTGCTCGCTGGCCGTCGCGTGTTTCGCGATCAATTCCTCGTTCTGAACGAGCTTGATAAATTGCGTCCACCACTCGATCTCGCGCTCGTCGAACGGTCGGTTATGGCGGGGCGTTTTGCGTTCGGGCGCCGTGGTGCCCCCGGGACTTACGCAATTCACCCGGATGTTGAGGCTCGCAAGCTCGACAGCCAGCGACTTTGTGAGCGATACGACCGCTCCCTTGCAGGCGGAATATGGAATTCTGTAAACGCCGTCAGTCGCCGCATTCGAGCCAACATTGACGATCGCTCCGCCGCCGCTTGCCCGTAAGTGCTCTATTGCTGCGCGACAGCACCATAGGGTCGGCCACAATGAGCGATCGACCTCCGCACGAATTTCATTTTCGGAATAGTGCCAGAAGGGTTTAGCCCAAATCGTCCCGCCGACATTGTTCACGAGCACGTGAAGACCGCCGAACCTGTCTCTCGCGCATTTCATTGCAGCTTCGGCGCCCTTCGCGGTCGAAAGGTCGCCAATGGCACCCACAGCCGCTATGCCCATATCCTCGAAGCACCTCACGGCGTCATTCGTGGCCCCCTCGGCGGCGTCGGCAACGACGATACTCGCTCCTTCCTGCCCGAGCCGCTTCGCTGCCTCAAACCCAATGCCTTGTGCAGCGCCCGTTACAACGGCGATCTTCCCCGAAAAACGACCCGGCCAATAAGAACTCGGTCATTTTCTGCGCCTTGATTGACGCGGAACCCGCTTGGACTTGCGCACCGGGCCGGGAGCGATTTTTTCGGGGCCTAATGCGCCTGTCTTTTCAAAGAACTCCACGGATTCATCGAGCGTTCGCAGAAGATGCTCCTCAAGCAGAGCCGACGCCGCGTCGGCATCCCTCGCCAGCACCGCTTCGAGGATATCGCTGTGCTCGGCTTCTGCGTCGCGCGGTCGCTTAATGCCCTGGGCCATGACACGAAAAATGTGACGATAACGCTCAAACTGCTGGTATGCGATGGTCAGGAAATAGCGGCTCCAATCGGACGGCGCTGCAGAAAACAGCGCAGTATGAAAGGCATTATGCCTGCGTCCCCATTCATCAAAAAGATCGGGATTTTCAAAGTTCCCGGATAGGCCCTTTCCCGACCGGCTGAGGAGGTGAAATGAAGAAACAACCTTGCCTTCCCACTCGTCATCGCCATGGGCGATCGACTGGCGAATAGCCTCTTTTTCGAGAACGATCCGAATTCGATTGAGATCGATCAGGTCGTTGACCGAAACCGGCTTGACCCGGAAACCCCGCTGCCCTTCGCCGATGACCAGCCTGTCGGCGATGAGCATCGTCAACGCCTCGCGCAACGTACCACCGCTGACGCCGTAATCGCGCTTGAGATGCTCAACCCGAAGCTTTTCGCCGGGCCGGTGAAATCCCGTGATGATATCGTTCTTGAGCCGGGCGTGCGTTTTTCCGATCAGCGTGCCGGATTTTGCGGCATCACGGCCTACGGGCTTAGCCTTGTTCATAGGCCGGCTACCTTCCTGGACCGCCACTTCAAGAACTCCCTTCCACCGAGCGTTCGCTCAAAGAAAGAACAAAAGATTCTTGTTTCGGACAACGCGCTCGTCGAGGTCGATGCGCCGCGAGACGAGGCGGAATTCTCCGTCATGTCCCTTTCGCAAGACATCCTCGCGCCCGAATACCGCTTGCTCATGTTCGTAGAGACGGCGGAATCGCGAGGCGATGCCGTTCGACAAAACCAGGTATTCGCCCTCCTTGTCGCGGTGATAGGCCGCGATATTGGTAACGACACGACGCATCCGCTGCGGCGGATCGAGCATAGTCTGCAATCCCGTCTCGAATTGGCGGACACGCAGATCGAGCGCCGCAAAATCGTCGTCGTAAGGCATGACTTCCCGCAGCTCTGCGGGGCTCTTGTCCTTGCGGAATCGCTCCTCGCAGATCACCATTTGATAGCGGATCTCGGGGGCCACCACAGTGTCGAGCCATTGGCGCAGCATCTCGCGGTCGAGCATCCGTGCTTCCCGGTAGAGGAATTGCTCGATCTCGTGATGCAAATCGACGGAAACAGGTCGGAGATTCGACATGTGCATGCCCTCCGTCTTCAGCGCCTCCAGAGGTTTCATTTGCAAAGCAATGCCTCTTTCCAGTTCGCGCTCTTCGCCTCAAGCTCTTTCCAGCTGCTCAACTCCAGACACTGCGCGTAGAATTGATAGAAGCCGCGTTGTGCAAGCTCGCTCATATGGTTCCCAACAACGCCCGGATAGTCCGGGTCCTCACGTGCCTGTCCCATACCCATTTGGCTATTCAGCCGGCCCTGACGCGTGACATAGCCCCGGTTTGGAAGAGTGCCGTATTCAAGACTGTCGATATCGTCCAACTCGAGCGTGCCCGCAGTGCCGAAGACGCGATGGACCGCCGTTTTAATCCGATGCCTCAGGTCGTCGGGCATTTCTTTCTCGGCAAACGCCCATGTCATGATCTCGATCTTGTCCGGCCCAAGCGGATGCCAGCACTTAAACACATAAGTGCCGATCAAATACGAACAGTTGGGGAAAATACCTGCGTCCCAGTGGCTCGAAGCCAGCTTTGCGGCCCTGGGGCCTATCTTGCTTTCCTTTTCAACTCGGCGACGATCCATCCACTCCCATAGCTCAGGGCATGTCGGGGATAGCAGTATTGGACCGCCGGCGTAGTTCGCCGAAAAGCCGTGCCCATACCGGGTCGTAACATGAACTCCGACTTCTTTTCCGAGAAAGAAGCTTGGATCGAGAGCGGCTCCGGTTATCGCCGCTAAAGCGGACGCATGGGTCCAGCCCACATGGTAGACATCCCCAATGAAATTTTCCGAGGGCGCCTTCCAGTTGGCATGGATAATCGAGCGGGCCGGCGGCCCCAGAAATTCGATTCCGCCGGGAACGTCGGCCCAAATATCCATGTACCAGGCAGCGTCCCCTAAATAGTCCTTCAGGGTTGGACCCGCGCCGTCCATGCAGCCGAAAATGAAGCCCCTGTGGCTTTCCACCTTGGGGACCGGGCGCAGCCCCCATTGGCTGCGGTCGAACGTTGGTCCGTAGGCCTCCTTCTCGGCGGGAACGCTTTCCAATTTGCCGTCAACGCCATAGGCCCAGCCGTGGTAGTTGCATGGCAGACCGCGCGCATTGCCCGCTTCCGCCATGCACAGCCTCATGCCGCGATGCCGGCACTGATTGAGGAAAGCCTTGATACTTCCGTCGCGCTGCCGCCAGACGATGACCTCGTCTTCGCCCATTTTCGTCACGACGAAGTCGCCAGCCTTCGGGATCAGGCTCTCATGCGTCAGAAACAGCCAGCACCGCGCGAAGACCCTTTCCAGCTCCAGTTCGTAGATCTCCCGATCGCCGAATATCCGCCGGCTCTGGGTCCCATTCGCGACGTCCACAAGCTCCTTGATGTTCACCATGTCCACAACACTCCCGTCACGCATTTCATCCGGCCCTGGGCTTTCCTATTGGCTTCCTCGTAGAACCGCTCCGCTTCGCCGGACCGTACGAAAGCGAGAAAAGTTTTCTTCGTCGACCTTCTACCGTCATAGATCACCTCTTCAAGAACTCCCTTCCACCGAGCGTTCGCTTCAAAGGAAGAACAGGAGATTCTTGTTTCGGATGACGCGCTCGTCGAGGGCGACGCGCCGCGAGACGAGGCGGAATTCTCCGTCATGTCCCTTTCGCAAGACATCCTCGCGCCCGAATACCGCTTGCTCATGTTCGTAGAGACGGCGGAATCGCGAGGCGATGCCGTTCGACAAAACCAAGTATTCCCCCTCCTTGTCGCGGTGATAGGCCTCGATATTGGTAACGGCACGACGCATCCGCTGCGGCGGATCGAGCATGGTCTGCAATCCCGTCTCGAATTGGCGGACACGCAGATCGAGCGCCGCAAAATCGTCGTCGTAAGGCATGACTTCCCGCAGCTCTGCGGGGCTCTTGTCCTTGCGGAAACGCTCCTCGCAGATCACCATTTGATAGCGGATATCGGGGGCGACGATCGTGGTGAGCCATTCGCGCAGCATCTCGCGGTCGAGCATCCGTGCTTCCCGGTATAGGAATTGCTCGATCTCGTGATGCAAATCGATGGAAACGGGACGGAGATTCGGCATTTGCACGCCTTCTGTGTTCGGCTTCTCGAGAGGTTTCATTTGCGAAGCAAAGCCTCTTTCCAGTTCGCGTTCTTCGCCTCAAGCTCTTTCCAGCTTCCGGACGACAGACAGTCCGCATAGAATTGATAAAAGCCGCGCTGCGGGAGCTCGGTCACAAAGCCGTCGACAATGCCCGGATAGTCCGGGTCCTCATGTGCTTGTCCCATGCCCATTTGGCAGTTCAGCCGGCCTTGCCGCGTGACATAGCCCCGGTTCGGCAGAGTGCCGTATTCGAAATTGTCTATGTCGTCCGCCTCGAGCATGCCCGCAATACCGAAGAGGCGATGCGAGGCCGCCTTCAGCTTGTGTTTCATATCTTGCGGCATCTCCTTCTCGACAAGCGTCCAGGTCATGATTTCGACCTTCTCAGGGCCGAGCGGATGCCAAACCTTGAAGATATATTCGCCGATCAGATACGAGCAGTTGGGAAAGATGCTGGCGTTCCAATGTCCCGCGACGAGCTTCGCGGCCTTGGCGCCTATCTTGGCTTCCTTTTCGGTTTGGCGGCGATTCAGCCACTCCCAAATCTCCGGGCATGCCGGCGCCGCGAGCGTCGGGCCGCCGAAATAACTCGCTCCAACGCCGTGCCCATACTTGGTCGCGGCCGCAAGGCCGATTTCCATTCCCGTAATGGGAGGAACCATCCCGGCCACCGCCATAAAGCTGGCCGCATGACTCCACGGTACGTGGTAGGCATCGCCGACAAAGTTCTCAGCTGGAGATTTCCAGTTGGAGCGGATGATCGAACGGCTGGGCGGCCCCAAAAGCTCGACCCCGCCGGGAACGTCGGCCCAAATATCCATGTACCAGGCAGCGTCCCCCAAATAGTCCTTCAAGCTTGGAGCCGCACCGTCCATGCAGCCGAAAATGAAGCCCCTGTGGCTTTCCACCCTGGGAACCGGGCGCAGGCCCCATTGGCTTCGGTCGAACGTTGGTCCGTAGGCCTCCTTCTCGGCGGGAACGCTTTCCAATTTTCCGTCAACACCGTAAGCCCAACCGTGATATCCGCATGGCAGACCGCGGGCATTGCCCGCTTCCGCCATGCACAGTTTCATCCCGCGATGCCGGCACTGATTGAGAAAAGCTTTCACGTTGCCGTCGCGCTGCCGCCAGACAATCACCTCGTCTTCGCCCATTTTCGTCACGACGAAGTCGCCGATGTTCGGGATCAGGCTTTCGTGCGTCAGAAAGAGCCAGCACCGCGCGAAAACTCTTTCCAGCTCCAGCTCGTAGACCTCCCGATCTCCGAATATCCGCCGGCTCTGCATCCCGTTCTCGACGTCCACAAGCTCCTTGATGTTCACCACGTCCACTCTCTCCTTGGGCGTTTCATCCGGCGTTTAATCCTATCGGGCCGCTGTGCCTAACTCGCCGGGTGCGCCGCCAGATATTCTTCAAGAAAGAAAAGCCGGTCGTTCCCCCACCACATCTCATCGCCGACAAACATCGTGGGGACGCCAAATACTCCCCGGCCCTGGGCTTCCTTATTGGCTTCCTCGTAGATCCGCTCCACTTCGCCGGACTGGACGAAAGTGAGAAATTCCTCCTCCGGCCAACCCATCTGCCGTGCGACGTTGCGTAATACCTCGTCGCTTCCCACCAGCCCGCCGGAGCCGAAAGTTGCCGCCCACAAACGTTTCGCATAATCGCGTTCCTGCCCTCGCTTGAGGGCAAAGAACATTCCCTTGTGCGCGCGCGACGAATTGATCACGGCTTTTGGAAGTTCGGTTGGCTTCGGGGCCTCCGGCGCCCCGGGCTTCGGCGCCATTCCCATCACAAAAGGCACGCCGTATCGCTGCGCCCACCGCATCAGATCTTTGGAAATGTAGCGGAATTTTCGGGGCATCTGCGGGGTGGTCGGCCCCGTATTCCCGGCGGCGAGCCTTGCCGCAAACATATCGATGGGTTTGTAGACAAGCCGACAGCCGTACTTATCTGCAATCTCCGGCAAACGACTATGCGCCAGATAGGCGTAAGGACTGGAAAAATCGAAATAAAACTCGATGTCTCTCATCGCGTCATTCCTTCTCGCTAGGCCGCGGTCTTCAGTTCGGCAAATCCCATGCCTGTAACCCATTCCGGCATCGGTTCGTAGACGATCAGTTCGGCCTTGGCCTTCGGCAGAGCCCCCATCGCGCAGATCCAGTTTTTGATCTCCAGGCCGCCGTTCCCGGCTTCGGTCTCGATCGTCTCGTCGGAAAGCGCGATCAAAGCTTCGACGTCCCCTTTGTTCGCCAGGTCGAGGACGCGTTGATCGAATTCGGCGTTGACACGGCCCATTCCGGGGCTTCCCACCCAGTGACTGATGCCGCCCGTGCCATACACGACGACCCGCTCCTTGCCGGACCAAGACTGAACGGCACGAAGCATGCTCTGACCGATTTGATAGGCGCGCCGGCTTTCGATGAGAGGCGCTACGGCGCAGTTCAAATAGACCGGGATTGCCTTCACCCCGGGATTTGTTTTGACCGCCAAGTGGTAGGGAATCGCTACCGAATGATCGACCGTAAGGGTCTTGGCGAAGGACCAGTCGATGCCCTCCGCATAACCCGTCTTCAAGATGTGATTGGCAAGCGGCTGGTTGTTTTCGATCGGGGTTCTGTCGAGGCGCAGCCAATTTTCAATCGGCCCTTCGACATCGCCAATCGCAATCAAGCAACGGGGAATGCAGTGGGGACCGAAATTCGTATAATGATCGTCGCCGATGACGATCACGGTGTCGGCCCGAAGCGCCTTCACACGGTTCGAGATCGTTTCGAACGCCTTATAGACATTTTTAATTTTGTCGGGATCTCCCATCCCCTCCGGCGCGCTGGTGAGCATCGGATTATGCGGCATTAGAAATCCGCCTACCACTTCAGCCATGTCAAATCCTTCCTTTTGGACAGTTCCGTCGTCTACGGAAACCCTTGATGCGATCGCGAGCCAACCTCGCGCCGTGCGAAATCGTCACTCGGCGGGCGAAGCCTCACGCGGTTGATTTACTTTCATCAGATACTCGATCATCTTGTCCATTCCGTTTACCACCGAGAACGCATTCAGCAGCAGAAGCGGGTTCACGCCCCGCGAGATCGCTTCGCCGACATCCCACGACATCATCAGCGAGCGCTCGTCCTTCTCGAGTTTGAACCCCTTCAAGTAGGCTTGAGCATCGTCGCGAAAGCGCTGCGTATCCGCAGGATTCGTGGATGCTTGCCATAGTGCTTTTTCCATTGCGTTGACACTCATGAAAATCTCCGATCCAATCTGATGTTCACTTTTTTGCCTTGAATATCTTCTGTTCGAGCGCCGCCCAGCCAGCACCTGCTGCACGGGCGCCTTTCAGATATTCTTCGGGCACGTAAACATAGGGGGGGCGGCAAGGGCCGGCCTTCATCCACCCGCCTGCGTCCATGCGCGCCTTTTCCAGCCCGATGTTGTACTTGCCGAACTCCTCAAAGCTGCCGTTCGGAATCATCGGCATGACCGTCATGGCGATCTGCTGTGTCAGCTCCTCCGCCTCCGACCATTCGCGGGTGGACTTCGCGCGCGCTATGACGTCGCGCAGATGAACCGCCAGCTTTGGACCGCAGACCGCGCCACTGGTCCAGAACGCCGTATTGAATTCAGGATTACTCTTCGCTATTCCAAAGTACTGCATGTCAATCGGCATAAACCTGATGCGCTTCTTCGACGCCGCAATGTCAGCATCAAGATTTGGCACAGCGCCATATTTCGCCGTGATGACCTGCGGAATCTCGCTCACCTGCGCCCAGAACTCAGTCGGAAAGGTGAACCGGAAAGCCTGGGGATTCGCGTACACGCAAATCGCCATTTCAGGGCAAGCCTCCGCGACATCTTTGTAGAACCGGACCGCCGTCGGTATGTCTGCGGTACACCACATCGGCAAGCCCAACATCGTGCCGTCCGCGCCAAGCTTATAAGCCTCGCGCGTTTGCCGGATAGTCTCCCGCGTGTTCAAGCTCGTTGTGCCCGCAAAGAACGGCACACGGCCCCGCGTCGCCTCAACCGCCGTGGCGATGAACTTTTTCTTTTCTTCCCACGTAAGGGTCGCGCATTCGCCCAACGTGCCCAGCGAAAGTATTCCGTCGATACCCGCCGCAATCAGCCCTTCAACCGCTCGAGCCGTTTCGTCAAGATCGACGGTATCCTCCGCGCGCCAATCCGGGGCGTTATCCTTCGCCGGGGTAGGCATAATCGCCCACACACCCTTTATGTCATCGACTGTCAACAATTTCCGCTTTGTAGCCATATTGAAGTCTCCCACTTAGGTCTGCCGAATTGGCCATCTAGAAAAAGCGATCGAAGTGCAGCTGAGCAGCCGGCACCTTGTAGTCGATCAGCAACATTCTATGTGCCGCATCCGTCATCGCGGGCGGCCCACAGAAATAATAATCGAACGTCGGAATTTGCGGGCCAAGAACCTTCCTGGCCAGTTCATGCACAAGGCCGCGGTCGCCCGACCATTGATCTGCACCACGGGCGTTGCTGTCGGAGATCGCCGTGTGGACGGTCACGCGTTCCGCCATGAGGGGATCGGCGCTCAAAATCTCCGGCAGACAAATGTCTCGCGGCCCTCGTCCGCCGTAGAAAAGGTAAATCCGCCGATCCGACAGATCGGGAGCCCGCACAGCCCCGCGCAGAATTGAAAGGATCGGCGACAAACCGGATCCGCCGGCAATACAAACGATGTCGCGACCGTTGCGGGTTCTCAGATAACTGTTGCCGTACGGAGCATCGATCGACAGATTTTCGCCCGGCCTGAGCGAATTGAAAAGAATGGCCGTTCCTTTTCCGCCCGGGACCCGCTTGATGATGAAGCGCCACTCGCCCGCGTCGTTCGGCAAATTGCACATGGAATAGGCGCGAGGACCTGCCACGGTTGGCAATCGGATCATCGCGAACTGGCCAGCCAGAAATTCCGCCTTTGCCGTCGAATGAAAGCAGAACTCCGACATATCCGGGGTCAGGTTTCGCACCGATGAGAACGTCAGGGTCCGGCGCCGCGGCGCAATCGCAGGCATCTCCGCCTGACTGAGCACGCGAATTGTACAGTCGGTCGCGGGAGTTGATTGACAGGCCAGACGCCGCCCCCGCTGTCTCGCACGCGGCGCAAGGCCGGGCGCATCCGGCCATAAATCCTTGAGTTCGCCTTCGAGCAGCTCAAACTGACACGTTCCGCATCCGCCGGAATTACACTCATAGGGAAAGCCGGTGCCGCTGCGCAGTGCGGCGCCCAAAATGGTATCGTCCGCTCCGCAGTGAAACGACCCTTCTGCGGCACCGGAAACGTGGACGGAAAAACTTTGCATCAGAAGCAACTCATGGTTGGAGCCAGCCGCCATGCCGATGGCGTCGTGCCCATTCCGGTGTTAGCGATTTCCGCGCGTGACGGCCCGCAAACCTGAGCCGGCTTCACTCCCAAGACCACTTCCCAAAAAAAAGCACCGCGGTCAATTTTCTCGATATTTTTCGGTTTCTCCAGACAAACACCTGGATTATCGTCTGTCAAGTCGCGTTTCACGGTTGGCGACAGAAGCAGGCAACGTGTTTTCCGAGGCGCCGCATTTGGTCGGTGTTGGATGTTCCCGGTGCTTCCTCCCCATAGGCCGGCAGCGCCCGCGACGGGATTCAGCAACCTTTCCATTGCGGTCGCCGCTTTTCGACGAAGGCTCTGAGACCTTCCTGCGCATCCTCGCTTCGATAGGCCTGTTCCGACGTTTGCCTTGCGGCGCGCAAAGCCGCCGTTCGGCCCATCTCCGTCGATAGCATCACTATGTCGCGCGCTGCGCGCACCGACAGCGGCGCGCCCTCGAGAATTTCGGCAGCCAACGCAAGCGATGCAGGTATGAGCCGGTCGGGCTCGACCAGCCGGTTGACGAGACCGATTTCATAAGCGCGTTGCGCACTGATCGGTTTTCCCGTCAGCATAATTTCCATCATGATCCGCTGCGGGATCATGTGGATCAATGGCGCTGCCCAGGGTGAGCTCCGGCCCACCTTGACTTCCGTAACGGCGAATTGCGCACCCGTGCTTGCCACGCACAAATCGCAGGCCTGGGCAATCATCCAGCCGCCGGCAAACGCCATGCCGTTGACCGCCGCGATGGTCGGTTTGGTCAGCTCGATATTGTCGCCCGGAACCGGAAGCATATCCCTAGGGGGGACGGCGAATTGGACATTTGCCATCTCCTTTATATCTCCGCCGGCACAAAATACCTTGTCGCCGGCGCCCGTCAGGATGGCAACACGCAAGGCCGGATCGCGCTCGAAACGATCCCAGGCAGCAAAGAGGCCTTCCCGGATATCTTTGCCCAGAGCATTCCGGGCCTCAGGACGGTTCAAGGTGATAATCGCGACTTCATCGTCACGGGCATCGAACAGCACAGCGTCGCTCATCAAAACCCCTCTCTCAATGCAATGGGTGGCTCGGCAAAGCTCATCGCGAGCATCTCCACTGGCAATGACGCCTATCAGGCGTGACCTTACCGCCTCTAACCGCACCAAACGGATTGTTAGAAACAAGCTTGGTCAAAGGGAATAGTTATACCGGAGAAGCAATTAAACGCGGCGGCAGATTGCGGTTGTCGCGGCTCGAAGCCCGTCGATCTCGCTCGCATGTCGGCAGGTATCGAGCCTTTGGTCAGACAATCGCGCGTGTCTGCGTCAGCGAACTGCCAAAACTATGCACGGCCATGGCATGCAAACCACCGGTGCCGCCGCAGACCAGGAGAATGACGTCCTTGGGTTCAGGTGTGAGATACACGCGTCCGTCGCTGCGCACACGCCCCTGTGATTCGAGCTGCTCTCGGTGAAGATGTTCGAGGGCGGACGCGGGAACGCTGGCTTGCCGCCACAGTTCTTCCTGGACATCCTCGATGTCCGGCATCTCCTTGGCGAAGATATCGGCCCAAATCGGATTGATCGCCACCAACACCTCGCCATATGGCATTGCAGGCGAAAAACAGTTCGTCCCCGGATACGCGATCGATTTCGCGACCATCTCCAAAAACTCGCGTGGCTTTTGCGACGTCGTATCGAGAATGTTCATCGTGCCCATTGCACCGAATGCCGTGACGGCATCGCCCGCCACGCCGCGGCGTTCGGCCAACGGCGGCCATGGCGAACGTTCTTCCCATTCGCCGACGACAATACCGATTACGCGGGCGGGCTGGCCAAAGACACTTTGCGAGGTGACGCCAACCAGCTGGCCCGCGACATTTCGAATGATGAGGCGAAATGCGCGGCCTATGGCAGGCGCGACACCGGCCGCACCGCCGAAGCAGCCGTGTTTATAAGGAATCCCCAGCCTGTCGCGCACGGTCCCATTCACGAACAAGGCGGGGCAAACCGGTGCTGTGGTCGCGTTGACGCCGTATAGCTCGAAATCGGGATCGGCTACAGCCTCCACAGCGGCAATCAAAAGCGGCAGAGATTTGGGCGGCGCACCGGCCATAACCGCATTGATGACGATTTTCTCGACAGTGCATTCCACACCTGCCGACAGATTCGCGATCACTTCATCGGGATAACGTTTATTGGCGGCGAGGAATGCCCGCACCCTCGTTTCGGTTGGAGGCACCAGCGGCAAGCCGTCACCCCAGCCCTTCTCCATGGCGAACTTGGTAAATTCGACGACGTCCAGATCGCATTCGTGTCGCGTGCTGACGAGCCAGTCGATTTCGCATCCGTCGGGCCCGCATTGGCGACTGACGAGTTGCTTGGACGGCGCCGACTTTTCGCGACTGGGTGCGATCTTGACGATCGTCATGCCGCCAACTGCCCGCTGCTCTTTGCACCCATGGTGACCAACATCCTGGCGAAGTGATCGCGGCCAATCGCGTCGATCTCCTGGCGCATACGCTCATTCAGCGGATAGGGCAGCACGTGCACCCGCAGACCGGATCTGCCGCCGCGTTTCGCCAAAATTTTTGCGAAACCATCGAAATTGGCGGTCGCGACTGCTGTTGTCGGAAGTCCTGCGTTCAACGCGGCCAAAGCATCATGGACGGTCCAGCCCGTGCAGGACCCGCAATTGGCAAGCCCGACGACAGCGATATCGATGGTTTCGAGGAACGCGCGCAACTGCGCGTTCATCCGTCCTCCTTCTTCGCCGGAGCGCCCGCACGAGCGCCAAAACTTAACCTCCGCTCCGGCCTTGCGGAATTCTTCTGCCCAAATTTCGCTAATCCAATCCCATGCGCGCCATATCTGGTCCACACGAATTCCAACGACTTTACCGTTCAAAATTCCGGCGGCGGGACCCGGCGAGCTTATATCGTCCGCGCGTGCACTGGTCGGATTCAGAACCAACCCTCTGACAGTCATCACAAGATTGCTCCGTGGAACGAATGGCGGATTCTTAATTGTGGAGCGGATTCTTCATCGCGGAATTGCTCAGGTCAAGGACATTCATAACAGGACATTCATAACGTCCAACCTCTTCGCCACAAGGCCTATCGATGTTCGAAATGTGCCGCGGGGCAGCGAAGCCGTTCAAACCCATCTTTTACGGTTAACGGGTTGACCGATGTAAAAAAGCCTGAGTTTCACTGCTGTCCGGAAATTTTGACTGAGGCATAGAGTAAGGCATTGATCGAAAACGCAGAATTGGTTTTTTTGGGGGGGGGGGGGGGGCACCGACTTGAACGCAGATTTGAGAGACTGGGGTTTTTCAGCCTCGGGGTTTCTCAATGTTCACCGGCAAACTGGTTTTCGCCCAACTCATGGACTTTCTGCCGCTGCACACATTTCGCCGCGGCGTTGCACGATATCCGACAAGCTACCCGACCAACACGTTTTCGCATCTGGATCAATATCTGTGCATGGCTTTCGCGCAGTTGACCTTCCGTGAGAGCCTACGCGATATCGAAGTCTATCTACGCGCGCATGAATCCAGAATTTATCATCTCGGCATTCGTGGCCATGTCGCGCGGAGCAATCTGGCCGATGCCGATGAGAACCGCGACTGACGGATCTATCGCGATTTTGCCAATGTTTTGATCGCCGAAGCGCGGCGGCTCTACGCAGGTGATGCTTTCGGGGTGGATATCGCCTCACGCGGGCGGGGGCTTTCTTCGTCATCCGTCCCAAAAGCAACACGCTTTTCGAGCGCATCTATTCTCGGCCCATCGATAAAACGACGGGCTTGCGCTGCAAGCTGCATCGCGTTCGGGTGGTCGAAGGCACGCTGGCGCCGGGCACCCATCATGTCATGCCGCAGCGCAGGCTCTATTTCGACGAAGATACCTGGCTTGCACTCTACAGCGGCTCCTGGGACGGGGCCGGCAAGCTATGGGAGCATGCGCAAGCGGCACCGTACCTGATGCCCGCCGTTCCCGCTCTTATTCTGGGAAGCCGATTCGTCAACGATTTCGATCTCGGCGGCTACGTGTTCAGCTTCGCCTTCAACGACGACGCGCAGCAATACTGGATCACGGCACGGCACCCCGCGAGCACGTCCACGTCGGAATCTCTCGCCGCCCGCGCTGTGCGTTGACAATTTTACACATTTGGCCGGTGAGCACTTAACACTTTCGACTTACATTGATCCCGGCAACATTGTTGCAAGAGACGGAGGAAATCGATGGGCTATTCTGCACCGGGATATACGGGATTTTTATTCAAGATTGGAATAACTGCGGGTGGAATTTGTCTCGGCAGCCTGACCGCGGCGGCTTATACTTTCACCAGCTTCGATCCGCCCGATTCGGTCGAAACCGTGCCATTTGGCATAAATCAGTCGGGAGTGATCACGGGCAGCTTCACGGATAGCACCGCCGCCGTTCATGGATTTGTGCGGGCGGCCGATGGAACTATCACGCGCTTCGACGCTCCGGGGTCCGCAAACACTACCGGCTCCAGCATCAACCGCTCGGGCATCGTTACAGGCTATTACCAGGACAGCAGCTACAACGACCATGGCTTCGTGCGTGCAGCGGATGGAACGATCACGGATTTCGATGCCCCCGGGGCGATTCAGACGTGGCCCTACAGCATCAATGACAGAGGCGTGATAACGGGCGTCTACGAGGACGGCAGCCGCGTGTATCACGGGTTCGTGCGCAGGAGGAATGGAAACATCAAGAGCCTCGACATCGCCGGCGCAACGTCGACATACGGCTTCAGCATCAACAATGCGGGCACGATCGCAGGCCAGTACGCCGACACGAATTACGTCACGCATGGATTTGTGCTGGCGGCCGACGGGACGGTTACAACCTTCGATCCTTCCGGAGCAGTCGCCGACACGCCAGTCTGCATCAATGCTCTGGGCGTGATCGCTGGGTACTACTCCGACGCCGGCGGGAATACGCATGGATTTGTGCGTGCTGCCGATGGGACGATAACGAGTTTCGATGTTCCCGCCGCGTCGACGACGGTTCCCTCGAGCATCGACCGCGAGGGAGATATCGTCGGCAACGCCGACAGCTCGGGATTTCTACTCGCGGCCGGCGGTGCGGTCGATGCGTTATCATTCCCGGGATCGATTTCGACCGGCGCGACGGGCGTGAATAACTCTGGCGCGATCGTCGGGTACTATTACGACACAAGCGACAATGTTCACGGCTATCTGGGCAGCCCATAGGCAGTCGCGGCACTGACCGGGAGCGCGGGTCTCCAGACCCGCGCGGCCGGCGAAGCGCCAAAAAGCGCGGAGCCGGAGCCAACCACTTGCGCTTCGCTCGTTCCTCGCTCCGCGCAATGAGCCTCTGAAGAGGCGCACTTCCAGTAATTTACAGCGTAAAGCTGGCCGCCGCCCTCGCGGTATTTATGTGCTTAATACTTCCTCACCCAAGCCCCATGGCCCAGGTCTTCACGGCGGCAGAACCGCATCGAGCGAGGAGAACAGAGGGTCGCCGGGTTCGAACACGTAGTCCGCGCCTTCGGCCGTCACGGCTCCCAGGCAGCCTTCCGCCCGCAGCATGGCGATGGCCGACATCAGCTGGGCGCGCGGGCAGAGAATCGAGCACTCGCCATGGGCGCTGCCGTCGTCCGGCTGCGACAGCACCGAAACGCCAAGTCGCTGCGTCATCGCCGCCAATATGGCTTGAGCCTGGAGGCCAAGTCGCGCGCGCAGCACCAGCGATTGCTTGGCGCGCTCCCGCGCCTTGAGCCGCGACAACAGCATCCGTGCGGAGTTGCGCGCCGCGCGGCTCCACTCGATGGAAAGGGCTGCAGCGAGCTGTGCCTGGCTCTTGAGAATCGTGCCGTCCTTCAAGGTTTTCAGCCCGTTCGCCGCCAGGGTGGCGCCGGTTGTCGTAATGTCGACGATGGCTTCGGCGGCGCCGGCGGCGGGCGCTCCTTCCGTGGCGCCGAGACTCTCGACGATGCGGTAGTCCCAGATGCCGGCATTCGCGAAGAAGCTGCGCGTCAGGCTGAGATATTTGGTGGCTATCCGCAGCCGCCTCTTATGACGCTGAAAGAATGCGGCGCACACATCGTCGAGATCTGCCATAGCGGTCACGTCGATCCAGGCCTGCGGAACGGCGACCACGACATCGGCGAATCCGAACCCGAGCGGCTTCAGCATCGCGATGCAACGCTCCAGCGACGGCGCGGCTTCGCGGATCAAGTCTTCGCCGGTGATTCCCAGATGCACATCGCCGTCGATCAGGGCTCCGGCAATCTCCGACGCCGACATCAGGCGTACGTCGATCTCGGGAAAGCCCGACAGCGTCGCGCGATAGCCGCGCGCGCCCTGCGCCTGCGCCAGAGTGAGGCCCGCGTCCTCGAAATAGCGCTGCACCTGCTCTTGCAGGCGACCCTTGGAGGGAATGGCGAGCGAGAGCGACTGAGTCATTGTCCGGCCGCCCGCGCCGCCAACACGCGCTCGGTGCGAATCGTAAATCCGATGGCGGGAACCGGTCCGGGCGCGCCCAGCTGCTCGAGCAGCGTGTCGTAGCGGCCGCCGCCGGCCACCTGCACGGCACCCTCTTTGTCCTGCGACCACAGCTCGAACACGAAGCCGGTGTAGTATTCCATGTTGCGGCCGAAGCGTGCGGCAAAACCGACGCGCTCGGCCGGCACGCTCAATGTCTCCAACGTCTTCAAGCGCATCGCCATCGCCGAGAGCGGTTCCTCCAGCGAAACCCCCGCCGACCGCGTGAGCGCGCGAATTCCGGCAAGCGCCTCGTCGGCCGGACCGGAGATGGCAAGCAGGCTGGCGATCGATTCGGCGAGCCCGGCATCGAGGCGCAACGCTGCCGCTTCGGCCGCCTGTTCGATCAATCGATCCACGATCTCTTCCCGCGTGCGCCCGCCCAGCGGCACATTGCCCAGGAGATCCATCAACCCCTCCAAGGCCGGCCGGGCTTCGGCCGCGTCCAGGCTCCCCAGATGTGCGAGCAAACGCTGGGCACCGCTTCCGGAGTCGGTGGAAAGCCTCTCCAGCAACGCCTCGAAATATCCCGCGCGCCAGAAGTGGCGCTTCAGGCGACCGCGCCATTGGGGGGCGATGTCGAGCGCGTCGATGAAGGCGCCGAACAGCCCAAGATCGCCGAGCTTCACGCTGAAATCCTCGAGACCGGCCGCGCGCATGGCTTCCACGCTCAGGCAAAGCACCTCTTCTTCGGCAGCGCGCCTGTCCTCGTCGCCCAGGAGTTCGACACCGGCCTGAAAGAACTGCGTCGGCCGCTCCGGCTCGGCGGGCTGGTGGCGGAACACAAGCCCGTTGTAGCAAAGCCGCGCCGGATAGTGTCCGCTTCGCTCCAGATGCATCCGGCAAACCGGAATGGTGAGGTCGGGCCTCAGGCACAGTTCCTGACCTGAAGGATCGGTGAGCACGAAGGTGCGCCGCCGGATTTCTTCGCCGGCGCGGTCGAGAAAAATCTCGGCCGGCTGCAGCACCGACGTCTCGACGCGCGCATAACCGCGAGCCGAGAACATCGCGAGGATCGCCTGAGCTTGCGCATCGAGCTCGGCCAATCTCTCGCTGTCGTAGGTGGGAAAGGCGGCCATGCGTCACACCTCGCGCGCGAGCATGGCGCGCACCTGAGCGACGAGGTCCGCTCGCCGGACGGAAACTTGCGCCGGACGGTCCTTGACCCAGGCCGCATGCAATTCGATGGACTGCGCAAGCTCCGCCCCTAACGCGAGATCCTTGAGCGTGACCTCGCCCCGCACGCGCTCGTCCCCACCTTCGATGACGGCGATCGCGGCGGCGCGTCTGTCGGCATATTTGAGCTGCGCCTTCATGCCGGCCTCGCCCACATACGCCTCGGCGCGCAGGCCGGCGCACCGAAGCTCTGCGGCCAGCGCAAATGGGGCGCCACGATCGTCCTTGTCGAGCGAAAGCACGATCACGAGCGGCTCGGACTTCGGCGCACCGCGGCTTCTGAGCGCATTCAGCAGACGGCTCACGCCGATGGAGATGCCGGTGGCCGGCACGCGCTCGCCAGTGAAGCGCGCCACCAGATCGTCGTAGCGTCCGCCGCCCATCACCGAACCGAACACGATCGTCTCGCCGGCTTCGTTGACGACCGGAAAAGTGAGCTGCGCCTCGAAGACGGCGCCGGTGTAATAGTCGAGGCCGCGCACGATACCGGAATCAAAACGGATTTCGTCGCGTGCTGATACGATCTGCAGAATCTGCTCCAATTCGCGCATGCCCTCTTCGCCCGTCTTGCTGCCAGCAACAATCTCGGCATCGAGCGATAGATATTTCAGCGCAGCTCCCTCGGTCGCAAAGGTCAGTACGCGGTCTATCTGTGACGGCGCGAGCTCCGCGCCTGGTGTGAAATCGCCGGATTCATCTTTACGCCCGTGGCCAAGAAGGGCGCGAACACCGTCTGTTCCGAGACGATCAATCTTGTCGATCGCGCGCAGGACGATACCTCGTCGGGCAGGCGCTATTTCCGCCGCCTCCAGGACACCATCCAGCAGTTTCCGGCTGTTGACCTTAATCACGTATTCGCCGCGCTTCAGTCCCAGAGCCTCCAGCGTGTCGCACGCCATCATCAAAAGCTCGGCATCGGCGGCGGGCGAAGCGGAGCCCACCGTGTCGGCGTCGAACTGCATGAATTCGCGGTAGCGGCCCGGGCCTGGCTTTTCGTTGCGCCAGACGGTGCCCACCTGGTAGCGCCGGAACGGCTTGGGCAGGGACTGGTAATTCTCCGCCACGAAGCGCGCCAGCGGGGCGGTCAGATCGTAGCGCAGCGACAGCCACTGCTCGTCGTCGTCCTTGAGCGAGAACACTCCTTCGTTCGGCCGGTCGCTATCGGGCAGAAACTTGCCGAGGGCATCTGTGAATTCGAAGGCGGGCGTCTCCAGCGGCTCGAAGCCATAGGATTCGTAGACGCTTCGGATCGTGTCGACGAAGGCGCGTTCGGCGGCGATCTCGGAAGTCCGGCGGTCGCGGAAGCCACGCGGCAGCCGCGCCTTCACCCGCGTTGATTTGCTCTCAGCCATGGCAAGCCGTTCAAAATGGCGGCCTAGATAGCGGCTTGCCCCCGTGGCCGCAACAAAGGGCGCCTGGTACCGATTGGCGGCTGCGTCACGCTCTAATACGACCCTTGACCCGCCCGAAATATAGCCCGTGACCCGGCGGATCCTCGGCGTCGGGCGTCCGAAGGCCAAAAAAGTAGCGAAAAACCGCGACAAATTGATGTGCATGATGCGTGCCCATGCTGCCGCGGCAGGCGGAAATCATGTAATAGAGTGCGATATCGATTCGTTCCTGAGAGGGATTACCCCATGGCAAAGACTACCGAGGCCGCTGCAAAGCCGGCTGCGAAGGCGAAAGTGGAAACCGTGACCCTGAAGCAGCTGGCAAGCGAATTGGCCGGCAAGCACGAACTGACCAACAAGAAAGCCGCCCTGCTTCTCGACGACATGGTCGGCCTGATCACCAAGCAGCTGAAGAAGGGCGCTCGTATCCGCCTGACCGGCTTGGGAATTCTTCAGGTTAAGAAGCGCGCCGCGCGCATGGGGCGTAATCCCGCCACCGGCGAGTCAATCAAGATTAAGGCGAGCAAGAAGGTGGCTTTCCGGGCTTCCAAGGATCTCAAAGAGGCGGTTTGACCTTCCAAGCGGTGCTGCGTTGCGTTGTTTTTTCTCCAAGCAGCACCGCTGCTTACCTCCTCTGGTGCGGTCCCCCGCCTACATTACCCCTTCTTAACCGTCGAAAAAGCGGTTGTGTGTTATGGCTTGCCGCGGGAGCCGGAGACGGCCTCGAATGGGCGAGCTGTTGGCGCAATTGCGCGCAGACGCCTGCTTGGGCTAGGTGTCCGGCGGCAGCTGCTTGGCTGCTCCCTCGAGTCATATTGCAAAGCCTTCAGAAGGGGGCGCGCCTCACGGTCATGCTCGCAACGACGGATTCACGACAGTCGCTCGGCGAACTGGTATTGGAGCGCGGCCTTGTTGCAGCCGAGACGCTCAGCCGCGCCCGGACGGTGCAAGCCGAAACCGGAGAACGGCTGGATTCGGTGCTGACCCGGCTGGGACTGGTGTCCGAAGCCGCGCTGGCACAGGCCATTGCGAAGGCCACGGGGTTCGAGCTGGCCACTGCAGAGGACTTTCCTGCCGAGGCCGTCAAGCTCGACACGATCTCGCCGCGCTTCCTTCGCGACGTCAAGGCGGTGCCCTTGAGGGCAAGCGAGCACGACGTCGAAGTCGCCTTTGTCGATCCGCTCGACCCTTACGCGCCGGGTGCGCTCGCCTTCGCGCTGGACCGCAACATCCGGGCGCGCGTGGCGCGGGCAAGCGATCTGGAAGCCGCCCTCGACCGGCTCTATGGCGCGCGGGATCAAGGCGAGAGCGATACCGCCGATTCCGAGGCCGACGAGGCTGACCTCGAGCGCCTGAAGGATCTGGCCAGCGACGCACCCATCGTGCGCGCCGTCAACAATCTGATTACGCGCGCCGCCGAAGCACGCGCCTCCGACATTCATGTCGAGCCGACCGATGACGGGGTGCAAATCCGCTTCCGCATCGACGGCATTCTGCGCGAACAGGAACCGTTGCCGGTGCAGATGAAATCGGCATTCATTTCGCGCATCAAGGTGATGTCGGGGCTCAACATTGCCGAACGGCGGTTGCCGCAGGACGGCCGGCTCCGGCTTGCCGTGCGCGGACAGGAGATCGATTTCCGCGTCGCGACCTCGCCCACGATTCATGGCGAAACCGTCGTCCTGCGTATTCTGGATCGCTCCAACCTTGCCCTCGAGTTCGCGACGCTCGGCTTCGACGAGGAGCTGCTCGCCCGCTACAAGCGCGTGCTCTACCTGCCCCATGGCATCCTGCTTGTGACGGGACCGACAGGAAGCGGCAAGACCACCACGCTCTACGCCTCGCTCAATGTGCTCAACACGCCGGAACGGAAAATCCTCACCATCGAGGACCCCATCGAATACCGCATGCCCGGCATCAACCAGACCCAGGTGAAGCCCCAGATCGGGCTGAATTTTGCCGCCGCGCTCCGCTCGTTTCTGCGCCAGGATCCCGACGTGATGATGGTGGGCGAAATCCGCGATCTGGAGACCGCGCAGGTCGCAATCCAATCCGCTCTCACCGGACACATGATCCTTTCCACGCTTCACACCAACAGCGCGGCGAGCTCGGTCACGCGCCTGCTCGACATGGGCGTAGAACCGTTCCTCATCACCTCCACGCTCAACGCGGTCATGGCGCAGCGGCTGGTGCGCCGGCTCTGCCCGCATTGCCGCGCACCGCATCCCGCATCGCCGACCACGCTGGAAGCTCTCGGGCTTTCGCACGAAGAAGGGGCGGCGGTCGCCTTCTATCGTGCACCGGGCTGCGACGCTTGCGGGCACTCGGGGTTTCGCGGACGCATCGCGCTCTTCGAGCTTCTGGAGATGAACGACGAAATCGCCCGCCTGGTGCTCGCACGCGCGGAAGCGCGCGAGATTTATCGCGCCGGGCTCGATGCGGGCATGCGCACGATGCTGGCCGACGGCGTCGCGAAAGCGCGCCAGGGCCTGACGACGCTCGATGAAGTCCTGCGCGTGACACGGGAGGGTTGACGGGAAGACATGGCTGTCTATCGCTACCGCGCGGCCACTGCAGGCGGCGAGCTGCGTTCCGGGACGCTCGAAGCGCCATCGCACTCCGATGTGCTCGAAAGGCTGCGCCGGCTCGGCCTGATGCCGATCGAGGCGATCGAAACGCGGGCACACGCCGCGCGCAAAACCGGCACAAGCGTCAGCGGAGCCACCCAACAGGCCGTTGCCAACGCGCTCGGCGAGCTCGCCGTGCTCCTCAATGCCGGCTTGGCACTCGACCGGGCCCTGTCGGTCTCGATCGACAATTGCCAGCGGCCGATCCTGAAGACCGCCTTCGTCAAGATTCGCGAGCGTGTGAAGGAAGGCTGGCCGCTGGCGCGTGCGATGGCCGAAGCCGACAATCTTTTCCCGGCGATGGCCTGCGCGATGGCCGAAGCGGGCGAAGCCAGCGGCAAGCTCGATACGAGCCTGGCGCGCGCCGCCGAAGCGCTGGAACGCGCCGCCAGCCTGCGTCAGACGATCGTCTCGTCGCTCGTCTATCCCATCATCCTGATCGTCATCGCCGTCAGCGTGATCTGCATGATGCTGCTTTTCGTCGTGCCGCAATTCGAGGACCTCTTGTCCGAAGTCGGCGGCAAGGTGCCGTTCATGACCCGCCTCATCATGGATGCGAGCGACATCCTGCGTTCCTATGGCTGGCTGATGTTGCTCGCGCTGCTGGTCGGCGCGGTGGCGATCTATCGCTGGCTGCAGCAGCCGGCGGTGCGCCGCGCCTTCGACCGCAACGTGCTGCGTTTGCCGCAGCTGGGCCCCATCGTGGCGAAAGCCGAAACCGCCCGCTTCGCGCGGACGCTGGGCAGCCTTGTCGACAGCGGCGTGGCGCTGCCGACGGCGGTGTTGATCGCGCGCAAATCCTTCGTCAATTCGCACATGGGTGACGCAGTGGGCCGCGTGGCGGTCGGATTGAAGGAAGGCGCAGGCCTGAGCGGCCCGTTGGCGGCCACGCGGCTTTTCCCGCCGATGGCGATGAGCTTCTTGCGGACCGGCGAAGAAACCGCCCAGCTCGGCATGATGCTCGATCGGCTTGCGGATGTATTGGACCGGGAAGTTCGCAATGCAATTCAGCGCGTCATAGCCGTCATGACCCCTGTCATCACGGTTGTTCTGGGCGTATCCGTGGCCACGATCATCGCCTCGATCATGTCCGCAATTTTGGGCTTCAACGATTTGGCACTTGGACCATGATGAAACATCTTAAACGCCGGCGCGAAGCCGGATTCACGCTACTCGAGCTGCTTGTGGTTTTGGCGATCCTGGGGCTTCTGGCCGCCATCATCGCCCCGCAGGTTCTCAAATATCTGGGCACCTCGCGCACGCAGACCGCGCGTGTTCAAATTCAAAACATCGTCGCGGCATTGGAGCTCTACAAGCTCGATGTCGGCCACTACCCCACGCAGGCCGAAGGACTGAACGCGCTGGTCACGGCGCCGCAGAACGAAGTGGGCTGGAACGGCCCTTATCTCAGGCGCGAAAGCGCGCTCAAGGATCCATGGGGCGAGGCCTACATTTACAAGAGCCCCGGCCAGCACGGAGAAATCGACGTCTATACGCTCGGATCCGACAAGGCCGAGGGCGGAACCGGCGAGGCACAGGATGTCGGCAACTGGCAATGATGCCGGGACGACGCTGCTCGAGCTCCTCGTCGTGATGGGGCTGATGGTGCTCTTGGCCACGCTCGCCTTTCCCGCCTTGGAACGCTCCCTCGAGCTGTTCGAGATGCGCCAGACCGCGGGCGTGCTCGAAGCGAATTTACGGCTCGTGCGCAGCGACGCGGTCAGAAGCGGCCAGGCAATCACCTTCACGGTGTCTTCCGACGGCAAGTCCTATGGCTGGAGCGAAGGCGAAGTCCGCCAGATGCCGCGCGGCATCGATCTGCGCATGGCGAACGGCCAAACCATGCAATTCTATGGCGACGGCACGACGTCGGGTGGAGAGATCACGGCGTCGACCGATGACCGCAGGATTGCGATCGACGTAGACGAAGCGACAGGTGCCGTGTCGCCAGGCCCATGACAAGACGAGAAAACGGCTCGGTTCTCATTGAAGCGATGGTCGCCTCGGCGATCGTGGCGCTGATGCTTGCCGCCATGTATCGCGCAGTCGCCGATACGGCCAGGGGCAGTGCGCACGCCATCGAAAAGCGCGCGGCGCTCATGATCGCGCAGTCCGAGCTTGCCGCGGTCGGCTCCGCGTTGCCGCTTTCGCCCGGCGTGACCGGCGGCGTGGAAGGGCCTTATGCCTGGCGCGTCGACATCGAGCCCTATGCCGCAGCCGCGGGGCCGAGCGATGCGGGTCCATTGTTTGAAGTGACGGTTTCGGTGCATTCGGCCGACAGCAATGCCGATATCGTCACCTTGCAAAGCCTCGAAATCGGTCCGGTGTCGTGATGGGCGTGGAGCGAACTTTCCTGGGAGCGCGGCCCCCGACTGGCTCGGTGGCCAAGGCCGCATCATCCTTCGCGCTTCACGCTACGGATGACAGGTCCGCCGGCCTCTCCGCCGAAGCCTTGGTGGAAGCGCCGAACGGTGCGGAGGCGGAGATATCCTCACGCGCTCCGCCGTCGCTGCGCACGATGCGGGCGAGGACGCCCGCGTTCCCAGAGGCACGCGCATGAACTTTAAGGATATCCTCAACGCCGATCTTCAGACCGTGGCGCAGTGGGTGCGCCGCGGCGTCGACTGGTGGATCGACGAACTGGGCCAGGCCATGCCGGCGACGTGGAGAACGCGCTTCTCTGCCCGCCGCGACGTGATCGCGGAACTGGGGCCGGCCGGCATCGTATTTCGCGGCAAGGCCGGTGCGCCGATCGACGGCACCGCGCTGTCCCGCCGCGAGCGCGACCACGTGCAGCTTGTCGTTCCCATGACGCAGGTGCTGACCCGGGTTGTCGATTTTCCGCTTCTGCCCATGACGGACGTGCGCCGGATGGTGGCGCTCGACATCGACAGGCTTACGCCTTTCCACCCCGACGCCGTCGTATTCGACGCCGAGCTGTTGCGCCGCGATGCCGAAAGGGGCCGCCAGCAAATCCTCCTCGGCGTCATGCCGAAGCAGGCCGCCGGCGAGGCGCTCGCGCGCGCCCAGGAGTTCGATTTGATGCCGGTTTCGCTGGGCGCCTATTCCGGGGTTGGCGCCAACTCCCATTTCGATTTCCTGCCGGCGCTGGAGGGCGGTGGCGGACGACTCGGTGCGCGAGCCCGGCTGCCCTACTGGTGGGCGGCGGTTCTGGCTTTGCTGATCCTCAATTTCTGGCTCATCGCCTACCGCGACTCCGCCGAGCTGGATTCGCTGAAGCAGATCGTCGATTCGCAGGCCGCTCCCGTGGAAGTCGCCTTGCGGCTGCGCGACAAGGTGGATGCGGAGGCACAGCGGCGCGCCAGCCTGCTCGAGCGCCGCCAAGCAAGCTCGCCCCTGCGGGTGCTGGAGGCGGTCACCAAGGCGCTGCCGGCCAACGCCTGGACCCAGACTTTCGAATGGAACGGCCAGACCGTGCATCTTGCGGGCTACAGCAACGGCCCCGCCGACATGCTGAAAGCGCTGGAATCCTCACCCAATCTGCACAATGCCCGCACGATGAGCCGCGATGCGCTTCCCGCCAAAACTTCGGGCACCCAACCGTTCGACGTGAGCGTGGACACCGGCAAGGGAGCGGCGAAATGAAACCGCTCAGCCCTCGCGAATTGCGCTTCGTCGCCTTCGGCATTCTCGTGGCGCTCATTGCCGCCATTTGGCTGGGCATCGTCGAGCCGTTGATCGACGGTTTCGGCGAACGCACCGAAACACGCCAAACGCTTCTCGAAACCTATGCCCGCAATCTGCGCGTGTTGGCAGGCATTCCGCTATGGCAGACCCAGCTCGAGCAGCAGCGCCAAACCGCCGGCATGTTCGCCATCGCCGCCCCCACGGAGGCGCTGGCGGCCGAGCAGCTCAAGAGCCGCCTCACCAGGATGGCGAGCGACGTGGGCGGCACGCTCACGTCGATCCAAGACATCCAGGACGGCGTGCCCAACGGTTTCGTCCGCGTCCGCGCCGACATGCAGATGACGCTTGGACAGCTCTATAAATCTCTCGGACGGCTTGAAAGCGAGGAGCCTTATGTCGTTGTCGAATCCCTTTCGGTCGTTGCCGATGGTGCCGCTAAAACCGGACATCTTGGCCCGATGGATGTCCGCGTTGAAGTCTCCGCGCCCATTCGCGTTTCTCAATCCTCGTAGCCCGGAGTTCATCCCCGCAATGGCGACTGCGGTTCTTATGGCGGCGGCCGGGCTGCAGCTCGTGCTGCCGTCCGCAACCGTTCTGCCGCAGACGTCGGAGCTCGCACCGCGCCATCCGCGCGAGCCGCAAGTGCCGCCCGTGCCCGATTATCCGGCCATTCTGGCGACGCCGATTTTTGCGCCCGACCGCAAGCCGGACGAGTTTGCGGTTCCCGTCGCGGGCGGCATGGCCGGGTTCGAAGTGCTGGGAATTGCCACGGCCGGCGATACGGCCACCGCGGTCGTGAGAGGCCCGGGAGGCTTAATCCGACGGCTGAAGCCGGGCGAGCAGGTGCAAGGCTGGAAGCTGGTCGCGATCGAATTGCACCAGCTCACCTTCGAACGTGATAAGGAACGGCGCGTCCTCATGCTGACCAAGGCGCCGGCGGCCGTCGTTGCCGCACCGTCCGCCGCGGGCGGCCATTCCGACCAAGGCACGAGCGACGACACGAACCACGACAACAGCGATAATAGCGACGACAACGACAACAACCAATAACGACAACAATCAATGAGGCTGGGTATGCGCATTCGGCTTGCAATCGTCATCGGGGTCGTCCTTCTGTGCGGTGCCCAGGCCCCGCAACCCTCCGTGCCGCCGGGCGCGGCGCCGGCCGTCAGCCCGCCGGCAAGCGCCAATCCGCCGGCAAGCACCGCTCCGCCCCAACCCTTGACCGACGCCGAACCGAGCAGCGAGCCGGAAACAGCCCCGAGCGAGCCGGCGGTGCAACGTCACCGACGATTGCGAGCCATTGCCGCGGCCGCATCATCGGAACCGACCGACGTCAATCTCGATTTTCCCGGCGTGGACGTTCACGAAGCGGCGAAAGCCATCCTGGGCGACATTCTGGGCCTCAATTATGCCGTCGACCCATCGGTCTCCGGCGCCGTGACGGTGGTCACCGCGCGTCCCGTCCGCAAGAAAGACGTCTTTCCTCTGCTCGAGGATTCGCTCAAGGCGGCCAATCTCGGCCTCGTCAAGCGCGGCGACGTCTACACCATCGTTCCGATTGCCGAAGCCAAGCGCGAGCCGCAGCTGGTCGGTCCGAGCGACCCGGCCTATGGAACCGAAGCCGTCCCCCTGCATTATGTGAGTGCGGCAGAGCTCAAGAAGCTGCTGGATCCGCTGGTGCCCGAAAACGCCATCAGCCAGGTCGATCCCGGCCGCAACATGCTGTTGATCACCGGCTCGGCCGGCGAGCGCGGATCCGTTCGCGGCCTCATCGAGGAGTTCGACGTCAATTGGCTGCACGGCATGTCGTTTCAGATGTACGTGCCCAAGCACACCGACGCCAAGGTCATGCTGCCCGAACTGGACCAACTCCTGAACGGAGAAGGCTCGCCCAGCGCCGGCATCGTCAAGCTTCTTTCCGTCGATCGGATCAACGGCATTCTCGCGATCTCGGCGCAGCCGCAATACCTGCGCGACGTCGGCCGCTGGGTCGCCATGCTCGACCGCGAAGGCGAAGAGGGCGCCAAGCGCCTGTTCGTCTATCACGTGCAGAACGGCAGGGCGTCCGATCTCGCCACCGTTCTCGTCAACGCATTCGGCGGCCCGGGAAACAAAGCCGCACCACCGCTCACGCAAACGCTCGGCACCAAATACCCCAACGGGCTCAGTCGTCCCTCGCCGGTGACGCCTTTCACGCCGGGCGGCATGATGGGCGGCGGCACGCCGGGAAGCCAGACGGCGGGCACAAATACGGCCGGATCGAACCCCTTCAGTCAGCTCGGCTCGGCCAGTTCCGACGCGCTGGGCGGCCAGCAGTCCCAGGTCGTGGGACAATCATTACAGATCGGCGTTTCCGGCGAGCCGGTGACGCTCACCAGCGACGATTCCAACAACGCCATCGTCGTTTATGCCACCACGGCCGAATACGGGATCATCGCCGACGCGCTGAAGAAGCTCGATGTGGAGCCCCTGCAGGTGCTGATCGAGGCGGCAATTACGGAGGTGACGCTGACCAAGACCCTGCAATATGGGGTGCAGTGGTCATTCGGAAGCGGCACCGGCAACCTCGGGCTTTCGCAGGGCGGGGGGGCGAGCACGGCGGTTTCCGGCGTGACCGGCACGCCGGGCTTTACCTACATCTTGCAGTACGGCCAGTCGATCACCACGACATTGAACGAACTGGCCGGCATGACCAAGCTCACGGTGCTTTCGGCGCCCAAGCTCATGGTGCTGAACAATCACACGGCGGCGCTTGAAGTGGGCCAGCAGGTGCCCATCGTCACCGGTTCCGCCGAGAGCACGCTGACTTCGGGAGCGCCGCTCGTCAACTCGGTCGACTACAAGGACACCGGCGTGATTCTGACAGTGACGCCGCGCGTCAACGACGGCGGGCTCGTGCTGCTCGACCTTTCGCAGGAGGTGAGCAATGTCGCGTCGACCACGTCGAGCAGCATCAATTCTCCCACCATCAACGAGCGCAAGATCGCCAGCTCGATTGCCGTTCACGACGGCGAGACGGTGGCGCTGGGCGGCCTGATCACCACGCAGGATACCGACAACGACACCGGCCTACCGGGGCTGCGCGACATTCCGGGGCTCGGCAACCTGTTCAACTCGGTGGACAAGGAGCAGGACCGCACCGAGCTGATCGTGCTTCTGACCCCGCGCGTCATCCGCGATCGAGCGCAGGCGGACTCGGTCACCGACGATCTCAAACGCGAGCTCAAAGGCATCGCGCCCGGCGCACTCAAGGGCAATTGATGGAACGCGGGCGCGACGAAGGCTATGCGATGGTCGCCGCGGTTGCCGGCGTTGCCGCCTTTGCCTTCATCGCGTTCGAGATCATCGCGGTGTATCGCGGCGTCATCGCGAGCGTCAACGGTCAGGTGGAAAATGCCCGGCTTACCGCCGCCGCCGATGCAGGCGTGGCCGCCGCCTTGTGGGGGCTCGGGCAACCCGATCCGCAGCAGCGCTGGGCCATCGACGGCCGCACCCGCACCCTGCGCTTCGGCGATACGATGCTGTCGATCGTCGTGGAAGACGAGCACGGCAAGATTCCGCTCAACCGCCTAAACGATGATCAAGTACGCCAGATGTTTGCGGCGGCGGGCGTCACCGGCGACCGCCTGGACGAACTGGTGGACACATTCCAGGACTGGCAGGACGAGGACGACGACGTGCGGCCTCACGGGGCGGAAGCGCCGCAATACGCGCCGCAGAACATCAAGCCGCGCAACGGCGATTTCGAAACCGTCGGCGAGCTTGCGATGGTCAAGGGCATGGATACGGCGCTCTACAACAAGCTCGCGCCGTCGCTCACCGTCTTCTTCGGCGAGACCGGCTCGTTCAGCGTGGAAGACGCCCAGCCGCTCGCGCTGGCCGTGCTCTCCGGCACCGACATGAATTCGCCCGACGTCATCAACCGCGAGCGCGTGCTGGCCGGCGAAAAAACCGCGATCCAGGACCAGCAGCCCGTCGTCGATCTCGTCGGCCGTCCGTTGACGGTGCGCGTGCTCGCGCGCGATATCGAAGGCGCCCGTTACCAGCGCAGCGTGATTATCGAATTCACCGGCATCAAGACGGACCCGTATTGGGTGCGGTGGGTGGACTGAACCTGACCGGGACCGCGGGCATCTCAGCCCGCCAACATCGCGGCTTATTCACCGCAATGAACACCAAGAACACGAAGGCTGCACGAAGCCCCATTCTGCGTTTCGTGCGGAAGCCGGCGCAATTCTCACTTCGTGTTTTCTTCCTGTCCTTTGTGTGCTTCGTGGTGAAAGCGATGTCTCTCGGCACGCAAGGTGCAGCTCGGAAGCCGGTCGCGCGCGTCCGACCGCGGCCATCCTGACCGCCCACGCCGAAACGCATCCAGCTGTTGCCGAAATAGCCAAATTTTTCGCGCTTTGTTCACCTTGGCCGGTGATCGGAACAGAGCAAGCGCGCACCGACATGCTCGAACGCTTCCAATCGATGATCGCCGAATACAATGCCGGCAGCGCCACCGTCGAACAGTTGTTCCAGCAGCTGATGGACTTCGTCCGCAGCATGAGCGACGAGGAGCAACGTGCCGCCCGCGAACACATGAGCGAAGAGGAACTGGCGATCTTCGATCTTCTTACCAGGCCGGAGCCGAATCTGACCCAGGCCCAGGAGATCGAGGTCAAGCGGATCGCGCGGTCGCTGCTTGCGAAGCTCAAGCAGGAGAAGCTGATTCTCGATTGGCGGCTGAAGGAAAACGCCAAGGCCGACGTGCGCCAGACGATCCGCGAGCAATTCGACATGCTGCCGAATGTCTACGACCGCCGCATCTGGGAAGACAAGGTCGAGCGGACGTTCCAGTTTGTTTACGAGCGGTATCCGGGAGCCGTTGCGGCTTAGCGGCCGACACCGCCACCCTTCTGGCGCCGTCGACGGGGCGCTTCGCCGTCAAAGTCATCAACCGCTTGGGCGACGAGGCGATGAAGATGTTCGGGGTGTGATCCTGGAAATTGTGCTATACTGTTCTTAGGAGATTAGTCATGTCCTTTACCCGCATCACCGTCGATCCCCAGCAAATGGGTGGAATGCCCTGCATTCGGGGCTTGCGCATTCCCGTAGCAACGGTCGTCGCAATGATCGCGGACGGTATGAGCGAGCAGGAAGTTCTTTCCAATTATCCCGACCTCGAACGCGATGACATCCGCGAAGCGTTGCGCTATGCGGCCGGTGCGGTGCGTGAGCGCGAGTTGCCGCTGGCCATTTTTTGAGGTTTCTGATCGACAGCGCGTTGTCGCCCGCAGTGGCAGCCAAGCTGGGATGACGCCGTTTATGCTGCGCGCCTCGTCGTCTTGACGCGAACCGTCAGCCCGGCACGCGTGGCGATGTCCACCAGCGCGTCGAGACTGAATTTGTGGATTCGCCCGCGCAGGAGGTCGTTAAGGCGAGGCTGCGTAATCCCAAGGCGCATCGCGGCTTCCGCCTGAGTGCCGTTCCAGCGGTCCACCACGGCGCGAATGGCATGCATAACCTCAGCCCGCGCCTTCATGCTCGCAGCTTCCGTGGCCGTCGGCTCGATGGCATCCCAGACGCTGGCGAATTTGCGCTTACTCATCGTGGGCTCCGTATCAGTTCGGCAAGCCGACGGCTTGCCAATTCCAGGTCTTGCCTCGCCGTCGCCGCCGACTTCTTCTGGAATGCGTGCAGCACGTACACGGCATCGCGAACCGTCGCGAGATAAATTATCCGAAACTGTCCCGCCGCGTCGCGAACGCGTATTTCACGAACACCAGCGCCTATGCTCGCCATGGGCTTCCAGTCGTCCGGATCAAGGCCGCGTTGAATCCGGTCCCGCTGGAATCCGGCATCGCGCCTGGCATCTTCCGGAAACGCGCGAATGACATCGAGCGAGTCGCCCAGGAAGCAAACCGGCTTCATCTCTGACTTATATCCATGTTGATATAATCAGTCAAGGCGCCCCTCCGCCCTCACCCGCGCTTCAGCGCCTCGACGATCTCGGCCAGCTCCTCGGCCAGCTGCCCCGGCAGGCGGGCGCGAAACACGCTGGCGAGCGAGGCGTAATACCACAGCACCTTGTCTTTCGGCTGGCTGAAGCGCGACCACACGTTTTCGCCGACGCCTTCGGTGCGCGCATCGCGCAGGATCGAACGGGCGTTGTGCACCTTGTCGGCGAGCGAGACGCGCAGAACGTCGTCGTCCGCTCGCTCGAGATGCGCGAGATACGTCTGCTTGCGCTTCTGCCAATGCGCCTTCGTCTCGCCGGCCGCGGTATTGGCGAGACTGTCGGAGCAGGCGCGCACAATGCGCGCCACGCGTTCGCCGAACCGGTTCTTCACATCTTCGAGCCGTGCCGCGCCGCCCTGGTCTTCGGCGGTGTCGTGCAGAAGGCCGGCGATCGCCAGATCCTCGTCGCCGCCGTATTCGAGAACGGTGGCGGCCACCGCCAGCAGATGGGCGATGTAAGGCGTCGAGGTTCCCTTGCGCGTCTGTCCGCCGTGAACATGCGTGGCGTAAGCCAGCGCGCGGTCGAAGCGTTCGGTGAGGATGGCGGAGGGCATGAGCAATGACGCTCCGAGAGATAACAGTGAATTCCTAAACTGCCGAACAGCGCGATTTTCGGGCGCGCGCCCATGGCATACGCGTTGTCGCAAATCGTCTCAACAAACGCGGCTGCGACGAGTTCGGCAATATCGCACGGCTTGAATTGGGCAAGCTTCGCCCGTCACGGGCTCAAAGGTGTAAATTGCCGACCCATGATCGGGAGCCGGAGCGTCTGCCGCCACCGCCGTTTTGGCGCACGCGATACTTTGCCTTTGACGTCCTGCCGCGGCGTCCCAATCTCGACATGATCGAGATTCGTCGGATAATCGCCCGGCCTGAGCGACGCCTGACTCAAAAGGACGGTCGGATAAGGCTTTACGGCTACTCGGAAACATTGGGATGTTACCTGAGGGTCGTGCTACTCTCCGATGGCGGGACAGTACACAACGCCTTTCCGGACGAAGGCTTCATGCCGTGAAGACGCGCTACGATAAATCGACGGACAGCCTTTACGTCGAAGTACGCCCCCTGCCGTCGGTTCGTACGATCGAGATGGAGGAAGACATTATGCTCGACCTCGGCGAAGACGGCCAACCCGTGGGATACGACATTCAACACGCATCGACGAAGACGGACTTTATCGCGCGCCTCATTCTCAATGAGCCGCAAGCAGCGGAATGAATTCCGCCGATCTCACTCGAAATTGTTCCACTTTCGTTCCGGTCGTGCTATGGGTGTGATTCTTGGAGTGAACCCATGCCCCGTGGCGGATTTGTTTGCGAGAATTGCGGCTCGGTGCTGGCCAAATGGGCCGGGCGCTGCCCCGACTGCAACGCCTGGAATTCGATCGTGCCGGAGGCCGCCGCGCCGCCCATGGGCGCCTCGGCCCGCAAGCGCGCCGCCGGCCACGTCTTCGCCCTGGAAGATCTGAGGAGCGACGAGGAAAAGCCCGAGCGCCGGCTGACGCATATCGCCGAATTCGATCGGGTCACGGGCGGCGGGCTGGTGCCCGGCTCGGCGCTTCTCGTCGGCGGCGATCCCGGCGTGGGCAAATCGACGCTGATCCTCCAGGCGCTGGCGGCGTTCGCCAAAGGCGGCGGGCGCGCAGTTTATATCTCCGGCGAGGAGGCGCTGGCGCAGGTGCGCTTGCGGGCGGCGCGCATGGGGCTTTCCGACGCGCCCGTCGAGTTGGGCGCCGCCACCCGTGTCGAGGACATCCTTGCCACGCTCGAGAGCGGGCCGGCGCCGGGCATCGTCGCCATCGATTCGATCCAGACGGTGTGGACGAGCGCGCTCGACGCCCCGCCCGGCACGATCGCGCAGGTGCGCACTGCCTCCTTCGATCTCGTGCGCTATGCCAAGGCCTCCGGCGCCGCGCTCATTCTGGTAGGCCACGTCACCAAGGACGGCCAGATCGCCGGCCCCAAAGCCGTCGAGCATCTGGTGGACGCTGTGCTCTATTTCGAAGGCGAACGCGGCCACCATTTCCGCATTTTGCGCGCCGTGAAGAACCGCTTCGGCGCCACTGACGAAATCGGCGTGTTCGAGATGACGGGTAAGGGCCTTACCGAGGTCGCCAATCCGTCGGCGTTGTTCTTGGGCGACCGCGACAGTGCCGCGCCGGGTGCTGCGATCTTTGCCGGGCTCGAAGGCACGCGGCCGCTGCTGGTCGAAGTGCAGGCGCTGGTGGCCCAGCCCTCCTACGGCACGCCGCGGCGCGCCGTCGTGGGATGGGACAGCGGCCGGCTGGCCATGATCCTGGCGGTGCTCGATGCCCGCGCCGGCCTGGGCCTGTCCGGCCACGATGTCTACTTGAACGTGGCCGGCGGGCTGGAGATCGGCGAGCCGGGCGCCGATCTTGCGGCAGCCGCCGCACTCGTCTCCTCGTTCGCCGGCCAACCGCTGACCAAGGACCGCGTGTTCTTCGGCGAGATCAGCCTTGCCGGCGAGGTGCGGCCGGTGCCGCAGCCGGAATTGCGGCTCAAGGAAGCCGCCAAGCTCGGCTTCGCCACCGCGGTGGTGCCGGCAGGCACCAAAGCCGACGGCGCCGGCCTCAAGCTCGTCACGGTGAAGGATGTGGGCGAACTGGCGCAGCTCGCCGGGGCGCGCGCGAACCCGCGGCGTGCTAGAATGGCTTGATTTAGAGATTCGTAACCATACGAAATGGTTAGATGGGGTCGGACGGCGGGGCTTCAGCCCCGCATGCGGCCGGATGGCCGGGTCATGCCCGGCCATGAAGGTGCGCGGTCCAGGAGGGTGCATGCATAACCTAAGCTTTACGCTCGTCGACGTGCTGGTGGTGCTGACGGTGATCGTCTCCACCGGCTTTGCCATCTGGCGCGGCTTCATCCGCGAGACCCTGTCGATCTTCGCCTGGGCGGCGGCGGCGTTCGCCACGCTCTATTTCGGCCCCTACGCCGCCAACCTTTTGCGCGTGCGATTTCCGACCACGTCTTTCGCGTCGGCGCTGGGGTATGTGGGGATGTTTCTTATCGTGCTCCTGCCGCTGTCCTTCATCAGCTACCGTTTCTCGGAAAGCGTGAAGAACTCGCCGGTCGGCCCGGTGGACCGCTCGCTCGGTTCGGCCTTCGGCGTGGTGCGGGGCTTGGCGATCGCGGGGCTCGCCTATCTCGCCTTTTCCATGCTGGTGCCCATTCCCAAGCAGCCGGACTGGATGACGCAGGCGCGCCTGCTCCCCCTGATCCAGGAATCCAGCCACGTGCTCATCTCGCTCGTGCCCACGAGCGACCAGGCAGCGCTCGAGAATCGAACGCGCGAACCTCGCATGACGGACGTACCCGTTCCCAAGCCAAAGCACCACAGGCTGCACCGCGTGGCCAATTCCTATGGCGTCCGGGAACGCAGCGCGCTAGACAAACTGATCGAGACGACGGGCAGCAACAACCGGCCATGAGAGATTGCGCAACACCGTTGGACGACAAATTGCACGAGGAATGCGCGGTGTTCGGCATCTTCGGCCGTCCCGACGCAGGCGCGCTCACGGTGCTCGGGCTGCATGCCCTGCAGCATCGCGGCCAGGAGGCCGCCGGCATCGTCACCTATGACGGCACGCAGTTCATCGCCGAACGCCATCCCGGCCTGGTGGGCGACATTTTCGGCAAGAACAACGCCCACGCGCAGAAGCTTGCAGGCACCCAGGCCGTGGGTCACACGCGCTATTCCACGACCGGCGGCTCCATCGTGCGCAACATCCAGCCCATGTTCGCCGATCTGGCCGGCGGCGGGCTCGCCATCGCGCACAACGGCAACCTGACCAACGCCCGCACGCTCAGGTCCGGGCTGGTGCGCGAGGGCGCCATCTTCCAATCGACCTCCGACACCGAAACCATCATCCATCTGATCGCCCGCAGCCGCTTCGGCCCCATCGTCGATCGGCTGGTGGATGCGCTGCGCCAGGTGGAAGGCGCCTGGTCGCTGGTGGCGCTCACGTCGAAGAAGCTCATCGGCGTGCGCGATCCTTACGGCGTGCGCCCGCTCGTGCTGGGCAACCTCGAAGGCGCCCCCATCCTCGCCTCGGAAACCTGTGCGCTCGACATCATCGGCGCCCAATTCGTGCGCGACGTGGAGCCGGGCGAGATCGTGGTGGCGACGAAAGACGGCATCGAATCCTACCGGCCCTTCGCCAAGCAGCGGGAACGCTTCTGCCTCTTCGAATATGTCTATTTCGCGCGGCCGGATTCCACCGTGGAGGGCCGCAACGTCTACGATGCGCGCAAGCGTATCGGCGAGGAACTGGCGCACGAGGCGCCGGCGCGTGCCGACATGATCATCCCGGTTCCGGACTCCGGCGTGCCGGCTGCGCTGGGCTATTCCAATGCATCGGGCATTCCCTTCGAGCTCGGCATCATCCGCAATCATTATGTGGGCCGCACGTTCATCGAGCCGTCCGACCCCATCCGCCACCTGGGCGTCCGCCTCAAGCACAATGCCAACCGCGCCAAGATCGCCGGCCGGCGCGTGGTGCTGGTCGACGATTCCATCGTGCGCGGAACCACCTCCAAGAAAATCGTCGAGATGGTGCGCGACGCGGGCGCGGCGGAAGTGCATTTCCGCATCGCCAGCCCGCCGACGACGCATTCCTGCTTCTACGGCGTCGACACGCCCAACCGCGAAGAACTCCTTGCCCACAGCATGGACGTGGAAGAGATGCGTCAATACATCCAGGCCGACAGTCTTGCCTTCGTCTCCATCGACGGGCTTTACCGCGCCGTGGGCGAACCCGCGCGCAACAACGCGCGCCCGCAATTCTGCGACGCCTGCTTCACGGGAAGCTATCCGATCGATCTCACCGACTTGAACGGCGGCGGCACGGATTCCCAGCTCTCGCTGCTGGCCGAAGTGGCGTAACGCAAAAGGCCCGGTGATGGGCTCCCAGCTGATGTCGATTGCGGCGATTCTGCTGTCCACGGCCTTTCTCCTGGCCGGCAACGGTCTCGTCTCGACGCTGACGCCGCTGCGCGCCCATCTCGACGGATTCTCCGCCATCGCCATCGGTGCCATGGGCTCGTTCTACTATGCAGGGTTTGTGCTCGGCTGTTTTGCGGGGCCAAGACTGCTGGCGCGCGTCGGCCATATCCGCACGTTTTCCGTGAGTGCGGCGCTCACCGCGGCGACGGTGCTGGTGCAGGCGCTTTTCGCCGAGCCTGCCGTCTGGTTCCTCGTTCGCGCCGCATTCGGCTTCTGTGCGGCCTGCGTGATCATGGCGCTCGAAAGCTGGCTCAACGATCGCGCCAGTAACCAGACCCGCGGGCGCATCCTCGCCTCCTACGTCATCGTCAACTTGAGCTTTCTGTTGCTGGGCCAATGGCTGCTGCTTGCCGCGCCGCCGCAAGGCTTTCAGCTCTTCAGCATTGCCGCCATCTTCTACATCCTCTGTATCGTGCCGGTGGGATTGACCCGCCTGCCGCAGCCCGTGGCGCAGGCCGCGCCGCGCTTTCGCATCAGGCGCCTCGTCGACAAGGCGCCGGTCGGGGTGGCCGGCGTGATCGCGGTCGGCCTTGCCAACGGCGCCTTTTGGACGCTGGCGCCGGTTTATGCGCAATCGCTCGGCTTCTCGACCTTCGGCATCGCGCTGTTCATGAGCGTCTTCATTCTCGGCGGCGCGCTCGTCCAGCTTCCGCTGGGCCGCTATTCCGACGTGGTCGACCGGCGCTGGGTCGCTGTCGGCGTCTGTGGCGTGGCATGTCTGGGCGGCGTGGCGCTTGGCCTCTTGGGACGTGCCGGCATCTCGGCGCCGGCATGGCTTTATCCGTGCGCGTTCGTCTTCGGTGCGGCGATGCTGCCGCTCTACTCGATCTCCATCGCGCACTCCAACGATCGCATGGCGCGCGGCGAATTCGTCGAAGCCTCGGCGAGCCTGCTGTTGATCAACGGCATTGCCTCCGTCGCAGGGCCGATGTTGGCGGCGGTGGCGGTCGCGCACTTCGGCCAGCCGTCGCTTTTCTTCTATACCGCTTGCGTGCACCTTGCGATGACCGCCTTCGCCATTTGGCGGATCACCCAGGCCGACGCCGTGCCCAAAGGCCGGCGCGAACACTATGTCGCCGTTCCGCAGCAGGCTTCGCCCAAGTCGCTGGAACTCGACCCGCGCGCCGGCGAGCCGGCCGGCTCGCCGAAAATTGCCGTGTAGCGCGATGCGATCGGAGACGGAATCGATAGCGGGCAGCGCATACCGCTCGCGGTCTTCGCCGGCCGTGTTCAGCGCGGAATACAAACGCACTGCTTCGAAAAGTCCGTTCGAAAAATCGCCCGGCTGCCGGAGCAGGAGGCGATTGCCGGGCTCATCCTCGCCGAGATCGAATCCGAGCAAGGATGAAATGCGCGATTCGCGTAGACTGAGGACCGGCTTGGAGAGCTTGTGCGCAGAGCGCATGGAGCTGGTAGCGGAAGAAGGCGATTTGCCCTTCTAGTGTTTCGAATCTGACGTTTGGCATCCAAAATTGTCATCGCCCGCGAAGGCGGGCCATGACAAATATTTTTTCGGAATCATCCGCTGCGGACGGAACATTAGGCCGCAGCCAAAACAGCTCTTCGGATCGATTGCGGCAAATCGACGGTGCGGAACATCGCCTTCGGATAGAGATAGTCCTCGCCCGACTTGTCGACGATGCGCAACAACCCGTGCTTTTCCGCTGCCGCGTCGCGCAGCATCACATAGATTTTCCGCCGTTCGAGCGATGCCTCGTATCCCTCGTTCTCGAGACAAACGACCAATTGTTTCGACGCGGATTTCGCCATGTCCGTCTGCTGCCTGGAGCAGCCTTTTCAGCTTGAATTCCTTGCGGCCGATGCCCGCCGCTTCATACCAATGCACCTCGGCGGTGTGGCCGGAACGATCCATCAACCGAACCATAGCAATTCCCTTCCACTTCCGCCTCAAATCGCGGCATTTCCTGAAAGAGCACGCCAACCACATCGCCATCCAGAAGCTGCGCCGCAATGAGCCGCTGACGCCGACCGATCTGTCCGAGCTGGAGCGCATGTTCGTCGAGGCCGGCATCGGTAGCGAGACGGAACTGGCGCAGGTGCGCGCCGGCGGCGGCATCGGGCTGTTCGTCCGTTCGCTGGTGGGGCTCGACCGCGCGGCTGCCAAAAGCGCCTTCGCCGAGTTCCTCGCCGACAAGACGCTGTCGTCGAGCCAGATCGAATTCCTCAACATGGTGATCGATCATCTGACCGATCAGGGCGTGATGGAGCCGAAGCTGCTCTACGAAAGCCCCTTCACCGATTTCAATCCCTCGGGCATAGCCGGCGTGTTCGATGCCGCGAAAACCGCAAAGGTCGTGCGCATCCTCGACGACGTCCGCCGCCGCGCGGCGGCGTGACAACTTCCCCGGGACCGCGGCGAAATCGCTTATGGCAGATGAAGTTAACGCTTCCTGGGAGCGCGGACGTCCCCGTCCGCCATTGATGGTGCGGCACATTGATGATTGCGAACATCCGGGATGTGTCAACGTCATACGCGGATGAGGACGTCCGCGCTCCCAGGAGGTGTTCGTCTCTTCTGTCAAAAGCGATAGCCCTGGGGTTGCGGGCGGTCGGCCGGCCATCCACAGAAGTATCGCTGCCGTGCCGATAAATCGAGCGACCGGTGCACGGACGGCATTTTAGAATGCCTTGGCCCAAGCCGATCCGGAGCCTCGCCCATGGATACGCCCGAAATCATCCGCCAATTGAGCCGTGCGGATATATTGCCCCGCGAGGCCATTTTGGCGGCGCGGGAGAAGAAGGCCGAAATCGTTCCGTTGTTCCTCGCGGCGATCGAAGATTTTCTCGCCGGGCGGTTCGACATAGAGGAGCGGCCGGACCTGCTGTTGTTCGCCTTTCACCTCCTGGCCGAGTGGCGCGAAACCGCGGCGTATCCGCCGCTTATCCGGCTGGCGCGATCTGCCGCATTCGAGGAAGCCGTGGGCGACGACGCCACAACGGAGACATGCCATCGCGTGATCGCTTCGGTCTTCGACGGCGATCCCGTGCCGCTCACCGACGCGATCCTCGATCCCGCTGCCGACGAATATGTCCGCTCGCGCCTGTGCGAGGCGCTTGCCATGCTTACGCTGGCAGGAAAAATCGCCCGCGAGGACGCTGCCGCATTTCTGCAGCAGAGCTACGTCGCACTCGAACAGGAAGAAAATCGCGACGATCGCGAACCCTGCTTTGTCTGGTACGGCTGGCAAAATGCGATTGCGCTGCTCGGGCTCGAAGAACTCGCGCCTCTCGTCAGACAAGCGTTCGAGCGGAAGTTCATCGATCCAACATGGATGGAATACCGCCACTTCGAACGCGATCTGAAACGCGCACTGGCAGGCAAGCCGCCGGCGGCCGCGCCCAGCGAATACGCGATGTGGGACGATTGCATCGAGGAATTCTCCCACTGGTACCGTTTCAGCGAGGAGGCTGCGCGCAAACGCGCGCGGCAGCCCGAGCCGCCGGCGGACGCGCGGACGGAAAACGCGCCGTATTTTCTGGAGCCGGTGCACAATCGGTTTCGGCATGTGGGGCGCAACGATCCCTGCCCCTGCGGCAGCGGCCTGAAGTTCAAAAAATGCTGCCTCGCCACGGCGGCGTAGATCGAGATCGGCGGAACGCTGTCGAGAGCGCGATGTGATGAAATGGAATCGGAGGCATCCAAATAGGGACACGGGATAGGGGCACGGGCGCAATAATCCCCAGGGGCGCCCAAGGGCAGCGGCAGGCCCGAAGCCGGCATGGCTGTCACCCCGGTTTTATCACTTGACCGATTTGATCGGTACTGGCGGATTTTAGCCCCTAGTGGCGGGTTTTCAATCCGCACTGGCGGAATTTGACGGCTCACACCTTCCCTCCCTTGATGACCGTGAACCGGCCACGGAATTGGCCTTCCTGACGGATCGACTGGATCGTGTCGGACGGGTTTAGGTTCTGCGGAAACTCAGGGCCGCTACCGCTGGGCAGTTCGCCGTCAAGTGCCGCGTCGATTAGCTCGCCAATGCTCCAGATGTGATCCGTGACGCCAAGCTGCATCGCGGGCGTGATCCGCAGCGTCTCATGCACGCGGCAGAAATTGTAATGCGCCGCATAGAGTGCAACCGCCGCGCAATGGTTCTCAAATTTCTTGGAGAACGCATTTGTCAACCGCGTGAAGCGCCGTTGCTGCATCCGGATCGTGAGGTTCTGGCGTTCGACATAGGAGGTTGAAATCATCTCCGGTTCGCCAGCTACGCGCTGTACCTGTACCAATACTACATCGCCGGGAGAGTAGCGGCGCGCGGCATCTGTGCCCGGTTCAAAGGCGGCGTATTCCTTTACGATGACCCCATGGCTGCACTGGCGATTGAAAGCTCGCTCGATTGCCCACGGATAGCTATTGAGGCCGTCCGTTGAAATTTCGGGAGCACCAAGCACGCGGGCGCGAACATCTTTCGCAAAGGCGTAAGTCGCCTCCATGGTCCGCTTGCCGGTGTAGTAGGAGATAATCGCCTTCGCGGAGCCGGCCAACCCAATATAGGTGTACTGGTCACCAACTGTGTCGGGATCGGTCGGTTTCACTGCCTTTCGCTTCTTTCCGACGTACTGCCAGATTTCATCGAACTCCAGGCGGGAGACATTGAGGTTGCGCATGAGGCGATTGTGGGCCTTCGCGCAGCCGTTCCCGACGCGGGCACCAAGGGCCATGACCGTATCGCGGTCAACGCCTGTGAGCCTAGCTGTGGCCCTGATGCTCACGCCTTCGCAGAGCGCCGCAACCGCCTCAATCTGCTTCTGTCTCGGAAGGATATTCATGGCCCATCCCTGAAATCTGGCTCCCCGGTTGGGTGTCGAACCCAAGTCTCTCGGCTGTAAGTCGATGATCCTGCCGTTAGACGACCGGGGAGCAGTGAAATCCCATAACCACTCTCTTGTTCTCATATATGGGATTATGGATGGGCTAGTCAAGGGAAAAGTTCTCAGATATGGTACTTTTCTCTTAGGAGTAGGAGCGATGGCAGGCAGGTCGAAAAGGCCAAACTGGGAAGATCGCGTGTCCCGGCACCTCAAGGCGGAACTGAAGCGGTCAGGGGTGACATATGAGGAACTGGCGGAAAGGCTGAAAAAACACGACCACGACGAAACCAAGGCGTCTATCGCCAACAAACTGAATCGCGGTACGTTTCCAGCGACGTTCTTTGTTGCGTCCCTTGCCGCTCTTGGTGTCGAGAACTTAAGGCTGGGGGATATCTGAGGCGCAAGGCGATACGCCAATGATGAAATGGGCAAGGGAGCATAGATGGGCGCTCCTTTGGGGCATCTATTGCACCGTTCTGATTTCATTGCTGCTACCGTTTCACTATCCAATATGTGATGCCAGCAAGAACGCCGATCACGAAAATTGCCCCACTTATCAGGTGGCGATCTATCTCGTCATTGAATGCGGGATGTTCTTGGATGCTCACGCCGGAAGCATCGCCGCCCTGGCCGGACTTGCCGTCGCGTGGTTCACTTACACGCTCTGGCAATCCACCGACAAATTGTGGAAAGCTGGCGAACTCCAGCGAAAGGAAGCCAGAAAAGCCCTTTTGATTGAAATTGCCGCGAACAGAACTGCCTTTGCCTATTCCCAGAAAGCGCTCAAAGCAGCCCAAGAAGCTAACGAAATTACTCGCGCAATGGGCCGCGCACAAAACCGCGCTTATCTTACAATCAAGGGCATTTGGCTTGAGACATATGCGTTCAACGCGCGCATTGAGGTGGAAATCGTCAATGCCGGTCTCACACCTGTTCGCTGGGTCGAAACCGAAGGCAATGCACAAATTATTACGGACCAGACCAAAAAATCGAGCGACGTTCCGCTCAATCCGGCCGGACCACTGAAAGATCGATGGTCGATTGACCCCGGAAGGGAGGGTCAAAAATTCCCGTGTTTCACCGATGCGCTTAACGGCCGCGAACTCTTGCAAATGGTCTGCGCCGCGCGTGGCAAGTCTTTTCTCTCCATTCAAGGCACCGTGCGGTGGGAAACCGTGTTCGGCGAGGTTTTTGAATCCACTTTTTTCGCATGGGACGTGCCGAAAGGGTTCGGTGAGCCTGAGAAGATTGGAATGCCAAGTGGCGTCAAGACCGTGTCCTGTCGCCAAGTCAGCGGAATCGACACTACCAAACCAAGCCAACCCGAAGACAATTATACCAACTAAGGCGGCTACTACCATTCGCGCCATCATGGCGCGTCACTCCGAACATGGACGGATATATGGGGATTATTAGTGGCGGGATTTGCGGGCCTAAGTGGCGGAATTCCGCCAGTACCATTTGATCAAATGATGTACCAAATTAGTCATAATAGGGTCCTATGCCCTGCCCGCTTGCCGGCGCCCCGCCCCTGCCAAGCTTATTGATCGCGTCACGATGCGAACAATGCGCCCGTCATTCGCAGCATGGGCGCCAATCGCAGCCACGATGGGAGCGTCATCGGCGAGGCCCGGAAAATCACTGCCCAAATCGCTGCAAAATCGCTGCTCGATTCGCTGCTCCGGCGAGGCGGCGGCACAAAAAACCCTTGTATCATTGGGTTTGCAGCGGTCCGCCAGCGAAAATTCGCTGCAGATTCTCGCTGTTACCAGCGAATTGCAACGCTAGCCCGTGCGGTGCGACCGGCGATCCGATCGCAGCCGCGCGAAGGCCGGCGCGCGGGAGGATTCGATCGGCTTTCCCGCAACGCTGGGATAACGGCGATTGCCGGGGTTGCCGCAGACGACCCTGCGGCGGAATGCCGCTGTGCCGCCTTATTGTGCAGCGCACCTAAGAAACGGGAGTTAATGGTCCGGCGGTACTCTGCCGACGCATGTGACGATCGATTGACAGTTTGCCGGTCCGTTGCCTAGTTATTGCGCCGCACAACAGAGGGCAGCTGGCCACAAATTCGCCTGAGGCGGAAAGCATAATCATGGGCGGCTGTTTCGGGGAAGGCATTCGCAAACGATGAAAGTTCTCGTGCCCGTCAAGCGGGTGATCGACTACAATGTCAAAGTCCGCGTGAAGGCGGACCAGAGTGGCGTCGATCTCGCCAACGTCAAAATGTCCATGAATCCGTTCGACGAAATCGCCGTCGAAGAAGCCATCAGGCTGAAGGAGAAGGGCAAGGCCACAGAGATCGTGGCTGTCTCCATCGGCCCGCAGGCGGCGCAGGAAACCATCCGGACCGCACTCGCGATGGGCGCGGATCGCGGCATTCTGGTGAAAGCCGAAAGCGACGTGGAGCCGTTGGCGGTCGCCAAGATCCTCAAGGCGATCTGCGATGCCGAACAGCCGGGCCTGGTGATCCTCGGCAAACAGGCGATCGACGACGATTCCAACCAGACCGGCCAGATGCTTGCCGCCCTTCTCGGCTGGCCGCAGGGAACCTTTGCGCACAAGCTCGATCTGGCCGACGGCAAGGCCGTCGTGGAGCGCGAGATCGACGGCGGCCTGCAGACGGTCGAGATCAAGACCCCTGCCATCGTCACCACGGATTTGCGGCTCAACGAGCCGCGCTACGCCTCGCTGCCCAACATCATGAAGGCCAAGAAAAAGCCGATCGGCGAAAAGTCGCCGGCCGATTACGGCGTCGACACGACGCCGCGGCTCAAGGTGCTGAAAGTCAGCGAACCGGCCAAGCGGCAGGCCGGCGTGAAGGTCAAAACCGCGGCCGAGCTGGTCGACAAACTGAAAAACGAAGCAGGTGTGATCTGATGACCGCTCTGGTCGTAGCCGAACATGACAACACGGTGCTGAAGGAAGCCACAGGCAAGACCGTGGGCGCCGCCAAACAGCTGGGCGGCCCGGTGCATGTGCTGGTCGCCGGAGCGAATTGCCAAGGCGTGGCCGAAGCCGCGGCCAGGATCGCCGGCGTCGACAAGGTGCTGCTCGCCGACGATGCGCTTTACGCCAAGATGGTGGCCGAGCCGATGGAGTGCCTCATTCTGGGCCTCGCGCCGGCCTACGACGCAATCCTGGCGCCGGCCACGACCAACGGCAAGAACATCATGCCGCGCGTCGCGGCCAAACTCGACGTGCCGCAAATTTCCGAAATTCTCGCCGTCGAGCCGCCCGACACGTTCCGTCGTCCGATTTATGCCGGCAACGCGATTCAAACCGTGCAGGCACCGCCCGGCACGAAGGTGATCACCGTCCGCACGACGGCCTTCAAGGCGCCCGAAGGAACCGGCTCGGCGCCAGTCGAAAAAATTTCCGCCGCCGGCAATCCGGGCATCTCCAGTTTCGTCGGCGAAGAACTTTCGAAGTCCGAGCGGCCGGAACTCACCGCCGCCAAGATCATCATTTCGGGCGGCCGCGGCATGCAATCGGGCGAGAATTTCCACTTGCTGGAAAAGATCGCCGACAAGCTGCGCGCGGCCGTCGGCGCCAGCCGCGCCGCGGTCGATGCGGGATTCGTGCCCAACGACTATCAGGTCGGACAGACCGGCAAGGTGGTTGCGCCCGAACTCTACATTGCCGTGGGAATCTCCGGCGCCATTCAGCACCTGGCCGGAATGAAGGATTCCAAGGTCATCGCCGCCATCAACAAAGACGAAGAAGCCCCAATTTTTCAGGTCGCCGATTATGGGCTTGTCGCCGATCTCTTCAAGGCAATCCCCGAGATGGAGCAGGAGCTCGCCAAGCTTGGCTATTAACCCGCATCGTGGCGAGCGTGAGAAATGCGGGTTAGCCGAAGGATTTTCGAATCACGCAGGCGCCGGCACGACGTGCCGGCCCGCGTAGCAACGGAGCCGAACCAGAGCCATGAGTATCGAGCGCGTAGGGATTATCGGGGCCGGTCAGATGGGCGGCGGCATTGCCCACGTCTGCGCCCTCTCCGGATACGACGTCCTCATCGAGGATATGAACGCGGATCAGCTGTCGCGTGCGATCGGCACGATCGAGAAAAACCTGCAGCGGCAGGCTGCGCGCGGTCTCATCAAGGATGAAGTGGTAGCCCCGGCGCTCAAGCGCATTCGCACCACGCTCACTCTCGACGACATGAAGGACCGCGACCTCGTCATCGAAGCGGCCACCGAAGACGAAAGCGTCAAGCGCAAGATTTTCCAGGATCTCTGCCCCCGGCTCGATGCCAAAACTCTGATTGCAACGAACACCTCGTCCATATCGGTTACGCGGCTCGCTGCATCAACCGACCGGCCCGAGCATTTCATCGGCCTGCATTTCATGAATCCGGTTCCGATGATGCAGCTGGTCGAAGTGATCCGCGGCATCGCCACGGACGATGCGACCTTTCAGGCGGCGCTCGACATCGTCAAGCGCGTGGGCAAGACGGCGGCCTACGCCGAGGACTTCCCGGCCTTCATCGTCAACCGCATTCTCCTGCCGATGATCAATGAGGCCGTCTATACCCTCTACGAGGGCGTGGGAAACGTCGACGCGATCGACACCGCCATGCGGCTCGGCGCCAATCATCCCATGGGGCCGCTTCAGCTGGCCGATTTCATCGGTCTCGATACCTGTCTGTCGGTCATGCAGGTGCTGTACGAAGGGCTGGCGGACTCGAAATACCGCCCCTGTCCCCTGCTGGTGAAATATGTCGAAGCCGGATGGCTCGGCCGCAAGACCGGCCGCGGCTTCTACGACTATCGCGGCGAACGCCCGGTCCCCACGCGCTGAGCGCACCGCACGCGCGGCGGAGTTTCTCCGCTTGCCGCATCAGAAAAGCAGCTCGAACTCCGAAAGCTTTTCCCCGAGCAGGACCGTACCGAACGAGCGATAGATCTCTTCCGAGCAGGAGATGTGCTGTCCGGCCACGTAGATGTCGCGGAGCCGCCGCTCGAGAGGGCAGGAATTGTAGACAGATGCGCTTCCCGCCAGCCTGAACGCCTTCTCGACGACGGCAATGCACTCGCTTGTGATATGCACGGTCATCGCCCGTCCCATCATGATTTCTTCAGGGGTGAGCTGTTTGCCAAGCGCGGCTGTTTCCTCGAGTTCGCTTGTCCTGCGCTCGAGAAGAGCGCGTGCGGCGGCAAGCCGAACCGTGCAGCTGCCGATGGCAGCGCGGAAAAAAGGGTCGTCGGCCAGCAGTGCCGTCGGGTTCATGGCCGCGCGCTTGGTTTTGGCCAATGTCTTCACGTCTTCGAGCGCGCCTTCGGCAATCCCGATGGCGACCGCAGCATGCCCGGGCGACAGCACAACTCGAATGGGCAGGCGCGCAGCGGCGGTTTCGAAGAAGTTTCGACCGGTGAACAATTCCGCCGACATATCCTTGGGTACGAAGACATCGCGAAGCCTGAAGTCGCAGCTGTTGGTGCCGCGCATCCCGAGCACGTGCCAAGTGTCCAGGAATTCCGCCTGGGCGGCCGGAACCCAGACGAGGATCAGCTCCGGCAGACCGTGGGCGCCGATGCGCGGCGCTCCGTTTTCCATAACGATGCAGTTGCCGGCTACGAAATCAGGATCGGGGCCGCCGCTCGCGAACGGCCATTGCCCCGAGACGATGTATCCGCCCCCCGCAGGCGTGGCGGTGCCCTTGGGCGCGGCAACGCCGCGGATGCGTGCGTGCGGATATTCGCGCATGATTCTAAGGCCGGTCTCTTTGGGAAACGTGCCCAAGCCGAGAGATTGCTGGATATGAATCAGCATCACCCAGCCTAGCGAGCCGCTCACCTTGCCGCCTTCGATGAGGGCCTCGTTCACGTCCGCGAGCGACAGTTCGAGCCCGCCATACATCTTCGGCGTCAGCGCCTGGAAGATCCTCGTAGCTTCGAGCTCTTCGTAAAGCTCGGTCGTGATCGAGCCGCGTTCGTCGAACTCGTGAACATGCTGAGCGGCTTTCGCGAGCACCGCCTTGACCTCGTCGAGGACGGCATTTCGCGGATCGGCTTGCGGCAAAATTTGGTTCACGTCGTATCCCTCGGATTTTTGCCCCCGTCCCGAACCGCAAGTCAGGCGATAATGTCCCGCGTTCCGTGATCGAGCATGGCCACGTTGTACCGCGCCGCATGCGCGGTATTGAAAGATTTCAGTCTGATAGGTGGTCGAGTTGACGATGAAGGTGGCGTAGCCATAGGGCAGGAAGGCCGCGAACTGGTACATCATTTCGTCCAAACTGGGCGGCGTCACTTCATTGCGAATGAGCTCGTTGCGGTAGTGCTGCACGAGTTCCCTGTCGTGACGGCGACGGTCGCTATGATTTAGCACGTTCACGATATGATAGGAGATTTCGACCATCGGAGCGGTTCGCATCGGCAGCGAATTGTAAAAGCCGGGCTTGCCGTCCGGTTCTTCGAATAGATTGCCGGCATGCAGGTCGCCGTGAACGAGGCAATTTGGTGTCGAATTGCCAAGCTCGATCATGAAGTCCATCGCGCGATGCACCCAGTCGAGGTCGTGGAACTCGACCGAACACGCGGCTCCACGCGGGAGCTCGCAGAATTTCTTCCACAGCTCCGGTGGGCCGACATGTTCCAGATAGCCTTTAAACAGCGTATTTGCATTGCGTGGAAATATCGAATACCGCCCGCCCTCCGCGAGCTCCGGACTGTTCCACGTCTTGGCGTGAAATGCGGCAACGGCAGTCAGGCGATTTCTCACCTGCTCGACCGTGTGGGGGACAAGGCCATGGCCGAATTTTGCGCCCCGCTCGGCCAAGTCCTCCATGAGCAATATGATCTGGGGCCCTTTCGTTTCGTCCATATCGACTTCGGCGAAGTAGCAGTCAGGCATGTTGAGCCCAAGACCTGGCAAAGTCCGATAGGCTCCGACTTCCATGAGGAACGGTCCGATCGCCCATTCGCCCGCGATGCCGCGCGTTTGGGGCTCGAATCCACCCTTCAAGATGATCCTGGACGGCATGCCGGACTTCTTGCCGGCTTCGTCCAGATCGAGTTCCAGGCGAAGGATGGTCGTGAAACCATGATGGATAAAGGGAACCTTGAAATCCCCGACCGCAATACCCGGAAAACGCCGGCGGAGCGCGTCGGTCAGAAATTCGGCGCTGATGTCGCCGATTTCCCTTGGGAGGTTGATGGAACTCGTAACCGAATTCCAATTTTGCAATTTTATGCCGGCAAGTTCTGCGACCTGTCCCATGATTTGACGTCCCTCCCATTGCTTATGGCCGCCTGACAGCGCCGTTATTATCGCGAACTCCAAACCCACAGTGAGCATGACCGATCCGGGATTATAGACCGACATGCCCGGACGTGTATCGGCATCGAACTTTGTCCTCGATCGGCGTCCAATTGGGACCCCCTCGAAGGCCATGTTCCGGTATATGCAACAAAGGTTTAAAGCGGCGTGCGTTCGTGTGAGATCGTCGGTCCCTCATTGTCATGGCCCGCGAATGCGAGCCACCCAGTTGGAACGAGCAAAATGTTGAAGATTCCGCTGCGATGTTCCTTCTGCTCGGCCCGAAGAGTGTGACCTGGGTGGCCCGCATTCGCGGGCCATGACACGATTGTGATTCTACCTGAATATCCGCCGCTCTAAAGGACGAGGGGCGGGGTCAATCTTTGGCGCCGAATGGGGGCCAAACGCCATGCCGATTTACATTTATTGGAGATCATGACGCGCCGCTATAGCGTGGGCGCAAACGAAGGCCGGCGAGGGCAAGGAGCAATTGGTAATGAACGGCACGACATGGTCCTTGGCGGCCATCGAACAGCAGGGCAGAGACGTCGCAGTGGCGCTGCTGCCAACCGGCGCGATCGTTTCGATCGGCGTGTTGCCGGAGGGCATCTCGCCGCTTCTGGGAAGCTTGAAAAACACCATTCGCGAAATCGAGAGGCCGGCATGACCAATACATCCACCTTCAGCGAGGTCGAACGGCTGCCACTGCCTGAGTTGCGCCGCTTGCAGGAGAGCAGGCTGCAGGAGCAACTGGCGTACCTGCAACAGAAGTCGGTGTTCTACCAAAAGAAGCTGGCTCACGCGGGGGTGGATTGGTCCCGCATCACATGCATCGACGATCTGGCTCTGGTTCCGTTCACGCTGAAACAGGAGCTGCGCGACAGTCTCCGCGCTGCTCCACCCTTTGGCGAACATTTGGCTGCCGAGCCTCGCGATGTCGTTCAAATGCAGGCTTCTTCCGGTACGACGGGGAGCCCGTCCTATATCGCCCTGACGGCGTCCGACCTCGACCAATGGAAGGACATGGGCGCCCGCGTCTTTTTCGCCGCTGGCATGCGGCCTGGCGATCGCGTGCTGCATGCGCTTTCAATGAGCAAAGGCTTCGTAGGCGGCGTGCCCGTCGTGCAGGGCATCCAGCATCTCGGGGCGCTGGACATCCCGATCGGCGCCGACGGAGGACTTGACCGCCTGCTCGTGGCTTGCCGGGATCTGCGTCCGCAGTGTGTCGCCGGGACGCCGCACTTCATTAAGTACATGGCCGAGTTGGCCAAGGACGTTATCGGCGTGGAGGCACGCGATCTCGGTGTAAGGCGCCTCTTGGTCGGCGGCGAGCCCGGCGGCTCCATTCCGGCGATGCGTCAGCTGCTCCAGGAGCTTTGGGGCGCCAAATCCTGCGAAATGCTCGGTGGCACCGACGCCGGTGTTGCATTTTACGCAGAATGTGACGAGCAGCGCGGGATGCACATGGTGGCGCCCGACTACATCCTGGTCGAGTTGATCGATCCTGCGACAGGCGGCGTCGTGCCCTATCGGCCGGGCGCCGGCGGCGAGCTGGTCTATACGAGCCTGGGGCGTCGGGCCTCACCGATCCTTCGGTTCCGGACCGGAGATCATGTGGAAATCCAGGACGTGGCATGTTCCTGCGGTCGCACAGGCCCTCTTCTACGATGTGTCGGCCGCACCGACGACATGCTCATCGTCAGGGGCATCAATGTGTTTCCGTCCGCCATCCAGGACGTCGTGTCCGATCTCTGCCCGCGTGTTTCGGGTGTCATGCGCGTGGTCGCGGATTTCCCCGGGCATTCGACGCAGGAAAACCTGAAAGTGCTGGTGGAGCGGAGTGAAACCGCGGGTGCCTCCGACGACCCGGAGATCGCAAGCGAACTCGAGCGTCGTCTGCGCGCGCGTTTGTCCGTAAAGACCGATGTGATCATGGTCGACGCGAACATGTTCGAGAAGCCGGATGCCAAGAAGGTGGCCCTTACCTTGCGGGAAATGCCCCAGCTTCAGCGTTCGTGACACGCGGCCTGCCGGCTGCGATCGGGCGCAAGCGGACAGTCTAGGGAATCGGGATGAAAGCTGCCTATATCATAGCCCGCGCGGTGTTTCGGGGGCTCGACGATCCCGCCGAGGCAACAGGCGCGCTCGCCGAATATTTCGCAGAGACGCCCAAGAGCATTGCGGAGTTCGGAGGCGAATTCGTCGTTCGGGGTGGCCGGTCGCAGCTCCTGGAAGGGCAGGATCGCTTCTCGCCGTGCATGATTTTGAAGTTTCCCGACTACGATACGGCGCTGAATTGGTACAATTCAGAACAGTATACGCGGTTGAAAAAACTACGGCAGGGGCACGGCGATGTCGATGTCCTGTTGACCGAAGAAACCTGACAGAGACACGCGGAGACCTCGCTATGAAAAAAGGACTCGAACTTGAGGACGTCATCTATGAAGTGCGCGAGCGGGCGGCATGGATCTTCATCAACCGGCCGAAGGTCTACAATGCGTTCCGGGCCCAGACGGTTGAAGATCTCATCACGGCGTTCCGCATGGCGGGCGATGATCGCGAGATTGCAAGCATCGTTCTGACCGGCGTGGGCGACAAGGCGTTCTGCACCGGGGGCGACCAGTCGGTACATGAGGGCTCATATGGCGGGCGCGGCGTGGTGGGGCTGCCCATCGATGAGCTTCAGGCGCTCATCCGCGATGTTCCTCAGCCGGTGATCGCCCGCGTCAATGGATATTCGATCGGCGGCGGCAACGTTCTTGCCACGATTTGCGATCTCACGATCGCGGCCGATACGGCGATCTTCGGACAGGTCGGACCCAAAATGGGGTCCGTCGATCCCGGTTGGGGCACGGCGCTTCTGGCGCGCCATGTCGGCGACAAGAAGGCGCGCGAGATTTGGTACTTGAACGAGCGCTACTCGGCCGAACAGGCGCGCGAAATGGGGCTGGTCAACAAGGTCGTACCAGCGGCAGAACTCGATGCTGCGGTGAAGGATTGGACAGATAAGCTGGCCGAGCGCTCGCCCACCGCGCTGGCGTTGGCCAAGCGCTCCTTCAACGCGGACTCTGACAATATCCGCGGGATCAGCTCCATGGGGCTTCAGGCGCTCAAGCTCTATTACGATACCGACGAGTTAAAGGAAGGTGTCCGCGCCTTCAACGAGAAGCGGAAGCCCGATTTCCGGAAGTTCGTATCGTGAATGAAGTCCGCCGGGGCGGGATGTCTGGGCCTGCGCGCAGGCGCGTTCCGGTCACCGGCGCAAATACCAGATCGCGAAAGATCGCCAGCGCTCGACGCTCTTATCTGCGGCGCGCATGGGTGTTCTCGTAGGCCAGATGTGTGAATGCCGTAGCCAGCTGCGCGGGGGAGGAACCGGATGTGTGAATACCGCAAGGCCTCATCTGAGGCCGCGAAAAAACGCCCGGATGTCGGCGACCAGTGCTTCGGGTTCCTCGGCGGCGGCGAAATGTCCGCCTGACGGCATCACCGTCCAGCGCCGAAGGTTGTAGTAGCGCTCCGCCCATTTGCGCGGCGGGCAGGTGATTTCTCCGGGAAATATCGGGATGGCGACCGGCGCTTCGACGACGGGCATGCGGTCGTGCGACGGCCGCCAGAGATCGTGGGCGCCTTCATAATAAAAGCGCGCCGAGGTGTTGAAACTGCCGGTCACCCAATACAGCATCGCCGTATCGATCAGTTCGTCCTTGGTGAAGCGGCTCTCCACGTCGCCATGGCAATCGCTCCACCGCCGCCTTTTTTCGACAATCCATGCCAGCAGCCCCGCCGGCGAATCGTTGAGCGCGATGGCCGGCGTCTGGGGCTTGGTTCTCTGCAGCGCCATGTAGCCGGTTTCTTCGGCGGCGAACTTTCGCATTTTCTGCAGCGACGCCATCTCGTCGGGCGCAAAGTCGGTCGTATCGAACTTGGTCTTGGGATCGAGAAAGCCGAGCGCCGCCGGCGTATGGATGTGTACGCCGATGATCCGGTCGGCATATTTGTGGCCGAGTTGCGCGGAGACGAAGGAACCCCAATCGCCGCCTTGCGTCGCAAAGCGCCGGTAACCCAAGCGCTCCATCAGCAAGACCCACAAATCCGCCGTCTTCCAGAAATTAAGTCCGGGCGTGCGCAAGGGCGTCGAAAAGCCATAACCGGGCAAAGACGGAACGATCACGTCGAATGCGTCGGCGGGATCGTCGCCATTCGCGGCCGGATCGCTCAAGGGACCGATCGTCTTTTGATAATCCCAAAACGACCAGGGCCAGCCGTGATTGAGCACGATCGGAATGGGATTGGGACCCTTGCCGCGCTCGTGAATGAAATGGATCGGTATGCCGTCGATCTCGGTGCGAAAATGCGCGAAGCGGTTCATCAACCGCTCGCGGCCACGCCAATCGTAACCATCGCGCCAATATTCGGCCAATGTGCGGATATAAGAGACGTTGGCGCCGTAACGCCAGTCGTCATTGGCGAAATCGTCCGTCCAGCGGGTGGCCGACAAGCGCGTGGCGAGATCGTCCAGTACGGCGTCCGGCACGTCGATGACGAAGCGCTCCATGCGATTCTTCCTTGTTGCGCGACCGACCTAGGAACCCGGCGCGGCCGGCGCAATCAGACGACGCAGATAGGCGATGGCCGCCGGGGTCCCCCAGCCGCAAGGGCCCAATGCGCGGGCGATCTCGCGCCCCTTGGGGTCGATGAGTACGCTTACCGGCAAGCCCGGCGTATTGAAGACCCGGATGAACGCAGCGTCGGAATCGACGTAAGCGGCCAGTTTTGCCGCGCCATGTGCCTTAAAGAAAGCGGCGGTTTGCGCGGCGTTATCGCGGCCGACATTGACCGGCACCACGTCGAGCCCCGGCAGTGCGGATTGCAGAGCGGCGAGCTGCGGTAGCTCGCCGACGCAAGGCGCGCACCACCTGGCCCAGAGATCGAGCAGGACGTAATGGCCGGCGAATGCGGCAAGCGTCGAACGTTTGCCGTCGGCTGCCACAAACCCGACGGCCGGTACCGGCCGCGGCGGCGCCTCCCATTCCAGTCTTGCAAGCTCGGCGGGCGGAGCGGGCGGAGCAGGCGGCGCGTGGACAGGCCTTGTGTGGATCACATATAGAACGCTGCTTGCGACGGCCACGAGAAGCAGGCCAAGAACGATCGGCGTTCGAAGTCGAAGGAAAGGCATGGCGGGCCCATGACGGCGAATGAGATGTGGGGCGGACGGTTCGCGCGCGGCCCCGCAGATATCATGGAGGAGATCAACGCCTCCATAGAATTCGACAAACGGCTGGCCCAAGAAGATATCGAAGGCTCGCGCGCGCATGTCGCGATGCTGGCTGCGCAAGGGATCGTCTCCCGCGACGACGCGAGCAGCATTCTCGGTGGGTTGGCGCAGATCGAATCCGAGATCAGGGAGGGACGCTTCGTCTTCAAGCGAAGCCTGGAAGATATTCACCTCAACATCGAATCGCGGCTTGCCGAAATTGTCGGGCCGGCAGCAGGCCGGCTGCATACCGCGCGCTCGCGCAACGATCAGGTTGCCACCGATTTCAGGCTCTGGGTCCGTGCCGCATGCGAACGGGCCGAGGCGGGCTTGGCGGCTTTACAGCGCGCGCTTCTCGATCAGGCCGACAGCCACGCCGATACCGTCATGCCCGGCCTGACGCATCTTCAACCTGCCCAGCCGATTACCTTCGGTCATCATTGCCTGGCCTATGTCGAGATGCTCGCGCGCGACAAGGGGCGGTTCGAAAGCGCACGCGCGCGCATGAACGAGTGTCCGCTCGGCGCTGCCGCGCTGGCCGGCACGCCTTTTCCCATCGACCGCGATATGACGGCGCGCGCACTCGGCTTTTCGCATCCGATGCGCAATTCCCTCGATGCCGTGGCCTCGCGGGATTTCGCCCTCGAATATCTCGGCGCTGCGGCGATCGCTGCGATCCATCTGTCCAGGCTTGCGGAAGAGATCGTGCTGTGGGTGTCGCCGCTCATCGGCTTTGCGAAGCTGAGCGACGCCTTCTCCACCGGTTCGTCGATCATGCCGCAGAAGCGCAATCCCGACGCCGCAGAGCTTGTGCGTGCAAAGTCGGGCCGTATCCTCGCCGGCTTCACGTCGCTGGCCGTGGTCATGAAGGGCTTGACGCTGGCCTACGCCAAAGATTTGCAGGAAGACAAGGAAGCGCTCTTCGCGGCGGCTGACGCGCTCGAGCTGTCGCTTGCCGCCATGACCGGGATGGCGCAGGATCTCGAAATGGTGCCCGCCGTCATGCGCCGTGCGGCAGAAGCGGGCTATCTTACCGCGACCGATCTGGCCGACTGGGTCGTGCGCGTTTTGGGCAAGCCCTTCCGCGCCGCGCACCACATCGCCGGCACGCTCGTCAAACGTGCCGAGGCGCTCAACGTTCCGCTCGAAATCTTTGCCGATCGAGGAGATGCGGAAAGTGGAGCCGGCCATCACGGCCGATATCTACTCCGTTCTGTCCCTCGAAGCGTCGGTGCGGTCGCGTGCCAGCTTCGGAGGTACCGCACCCGAGCGCGTGCGCGAGCAAATTCGCTTCTGGCGGGAGAAGCTTTCATGATCCTGCGTCTGTTCCTCGTCTTCAGCCTGCTCGTCTGGTTGCCGGCCTGCGGTACCAAGAGCGAGCTTGACCTGCCCAACGGGAAACCCAATCCGAAGGGTCAACACGACCCCTCTCAACCGCCCAATCCGATCGCGCGATGAATGATTTTCACTACCGTTCCGGCCGCCTGTTTGCGGAAGATGTCGATCTCTGCATCCTGGCGGAACAGGCGGGAACGCCTCTCTATGTGTATTCAAGCGCTACGCTGGAACAAAACTATCGCGCCGTTGCCGAGGCATTTTCGCCCGATACGCTGATCGCCTATTCGGTCAAGGCCAACGGCAATCTCGCAGTGCTCAAGACGCTCGGCCGGCTGGGCGCCGGAGCCGATGTCGTTTCGGCCGGAGAGCTCAAGAAGGCGCTGGCCGCGGGTATTCCTGCCGGCAAAATTGTATTTTCCGGCGTGGGCAAGACACGCGCGGAGATGCGGTTGGGCATCGCCGCGGGCATTCGCCAGTTCAACGTCGAGAGCGAGCCCGAACTGGAAGCCCTCGACAGCGTTGCCGCGGAACTCAAGACCCGCGCGAAGATCGCCGTTCGCATCAATCCGGACGTCGATGCGCGCACCCACGCGAAGATCGCCACCGGCACGGCGGAAACAAAATTCGGCGTCCCGTGGAACCGGGCGAGAGATGTATATGCGCGTGCGGCCTCGCTTGACGGCATCGAAATTGTCGGCGTGGACGTGCATATCGGCAGCCAGATTACGCAACTTGCGCCGTTCCAGGAGGCGTTCCGGCGTGTCGCCGAACTTGTCGGCCGTTTGCGCGCCGACGGACACGCGATCACGAGCGCGGATTTGGGCGGCGGTCTCGGCGTGCCCTATAGGCCGGGCGACGCGCCGCCGGCGCCGCAAGCCTACGGGGAAATCGTAGCGCGGACGATGCGCGGTCTGGGCCTGGCACTCATCGTCGAGCCCGGCCGTTTTATTTCCGCCAACGCGGGCATTCTGCTGGCGCGTGTGATCTACCCCAAGCAGGGAGAAAACCGACGGTTTCTGATCATCGATGCGGGCATGAACGATCTGTTGCGGCCGGCGCTTTACGATGCCTACCACGAGATCCTGCCGGTGGTGGAACCGCCTGCCGGCGCGCCCACAGCCCGCTACGACGTCGTTGGCCCCATCTGCGAGACCGCGGATCTGTTCGGTCGCGACCGCGACCTGCCGGAAATGAAAAACGACGATTTGGTTGCGATTATGACGACGGGAGCCTATGGCGCGGTCATGTCTTCCGCCTACAATGTGCGTCCTCCGGCTGCCGAAGTCATGGTGAAAGGCCACCGGTGGAGCATCGTTCGGCCGCGGATCAGCGATGATGAGCTTATTGGATTCGACCGTCTTCCGCCCTGGCTCGCAGGCTGACCGCAGCGCGTTCTTTGTCGGTTTTGCGCGTGCCGCCATCCTGTGGGAACGCGTCTGGGTGGCCTCGTGGCCGGCCAGCGGTATCCTCGGCGGGTACATCGCGGCCGCGCTGATCGGCGTCCTGGGATATTTTCCGCCGGCATTGCGCATATTTCTGCTGTTTTGCGTGCTGGCCGGCACCGGGTTCGCGCTTTACCGCAGCTTTCGCGGCTTTCGGTTGCCGCGCTGGCAGGACGCTGCACGGCGCGTCGAACGCGACAGCACGCTGGCGCACCGGCCCATCAGCGAAAGGGGCGACCGGCTGCTGGTTGGCGCCGGCGACCCGCGGGCGGAAGAGCTGTGGCGCGTTCATCTGAAAAGAAAACTTTCGCAACTCACGCGGCTGCGCGTCGCACTGCCTTCGTCGGGCCTTCCTGCCAGGGATCCCTATGCGTTGCGCTATATCGTGCTGCTGCTTCTGCTCACCGGGCTGGTTGTCTCCGGCAGAGATTGGGCGCACCGCCTCGGCGTCGCTTTCGTACCCGCCGACGGCAGGACAGCGGCCGGAACGCAGCTCGATGCGTGGATCGATCCGCCCGCTTACACCGGGGGACCGCCGATCTACCTGCAGCGCCCGGGCGACGGGGCCGTTGCCGTCCCCGCCGGTTCCGAGCTCGTCGTGCGCGTTCATGCGGCCGATGCGCTTCCCACGCTCTCGGTTACTCCGCGCCCCGGCCCGGCAGTGCCGCAGTTTCACGGCGCGTCCCACGAATACGGCGCCAGCGCCAGGTTGACCGCAGATGCCGACGTGTCGGTTCGCGAGCAGGGCTTTTTGCTCGGCAGATGGCATATCAAGGCGATACCCGACAACCCGCCCGTCATCGCCTTCGCCGAGCCTCCAGCCGCGACGGAGCGCGGCGCCGTCAAGTTCGCATTCACGGCCGGAGACGATTATGGCGTAGTCGGCGTCCGCGCGCTCATCCGTCCGGTGTCAGCCAAATCGCATGCCGTGCTCGCGGTCGATCTTCCGCTTTCGGCGGCCTCGGCGAAGACGCTGACGGAAACGGCATACCGCGACCTGACGGGCGAGCCGTTCGCCGGACTTCAGGTCGACATTACGCTCGAAGCAAAGGACGGTGCGGGCCAGACGGGCCTCAGCAAACCGATGCGCTTCTGGCTGCCGGCGCGGGTCTTCACCAGTCCTCTGGCCCGCGCCTTGATCGAACAACGGCAGAACCTGGCAATCGCCGAACCCCATGCACGCGAAAGGACGGGCCGCACGCTCGATGCATTGACGATCGCGCCGGAGCACTTCTTCGCCGATCAGCCGGCAGCCTATCTTGGGATTCGCACGGCCTATTGGAGCCTCGAGTCGGCACGCCGCGCCCAGGACATCGCGCAAGTGCAGAACATGCTCTGGCAGATTGCGGTGGCGCTCGAAGACGGCGGTGTTTTGACGGCCGCCGAGCAGCTTCGTCAGCTGCAGCAGGTGTTGAGCCAGGCATTGACGCAAGGAGCGCCCCAAGGCGTGATCGAGGGGCTGCTCGACCGCTACCGGCAGGCACTCCAGCGCTATCTTCAGGCGCTGGCGCAGAATGCGCCCAAATCGAATGCGCCTTTGCCGCCCAACGCCAAGATGTTGCACGCCGAGGACATCGAGGCGTTGCTGCGTGCGATCCAGCAGATGGCGCAAACCGGGGCGCGCGGCCAGGCGGCGCAAATGCTGTCGCTGTTGCAGGGCCTGCTTGAAAACCTGCACATCGCCGGCAGTGCCCAGGGGCAAGGCGACCCGGGGAGCAAAGCCTTGAGCGGCGCCGTCCACGGCCTGAGCGATCTTCTGGGGCGGCAGCGCCAATTGCTCGACAAGAGTTTTCGCCAGAGCCGGGGCGCAGGCGATCCCAAGGACGGAGGCGGCAAAGGGCTATCCCGGCAGCAGCAATCCCTGCACCGGGATCTCGGCAAGATCGTCCAGGGGCTGGGCGCGCAGGGCCTGCCCAAGCCTGGCGCCCTGGGCGAAGCGGGGCGCCAGATGGGCGAAGCGGAGAACGCCCTCGGCGGCAACCGGTTCGATAATGCCGGCCAGGCGCAGACGAATGCGCTGGACGCCTTGCGTCAAGCTGCCGGCCAGCTCGCGCAGGAATTGCTCAAACGCGGCGGGCAGGGGCAGGAGGGCGACCAGGGCAACGAAGATCCGCTCGGCCGTGCCGCAGGCACCAAAGGCGGGGTGGGCGGGGCCGACGTGAAAATTCCCGATCGATCCGATCTGGCACGGGCACGTTCGATCCTGGAGGAACTGCGCAAGCGCGCCTCCGAGCAGGGACGTCCGAAGGAAGAGCTGGATTATATCGACCGGCTATTGAAGGAGTTTTGAGAGGCCGCACTGGGCGCGCGCTCATCCTTGCGCGTCACCATCCTTGCGACGGCCGAGGACGGCCGCGCTCCCAGCGGCTACCCGCTGCTGTCGGCCAGCCGTAATTGCAGGTGGCGCGCAGCCGAGGGCGGGCTGGACAGGCGCGTGACAAAGCTCACCACCTCACCCGGTTTCAGTGTGGCCACGTTCGCCGAAAAGCTCCAATTGTAGAGCACCCGCCTGTCGCCGTCGGTCAGCGTCACGCGAATGGCCGGGACCGGTAGCTCGTGCGACGTGATGTTGACCAGCTTGCCGGAGACGGCCAGCACGGCCTCGCCATTCTCGGTCTCTTCGCGATAGTCGACGTTCTTGAACTCAAGCCCGCGCGTATTCACGTCCTGGCCGAGCGCCTTGTAGAACGTTGCGGTCTGCGGCCAGAGCGTCGCGATTTCGTCGCGAAAGTGGATGAGGGGATAGCCGACCCCCAGCACGAGCAGCGCGAGCCCCGTCCATCCGGCGACGAGGGCCAGCCGCTCCGGGAGCGAGCGCGAAGGCTGCGGCTTTGCCTGGACGTCTGCAAAGTCCGCAGCAGCCGCGTTGGGCGAAGCCGGGTGCTCCGCGAAGGTCCGGGCGGCGGCAGCGGGCTGGTTGGCGGACGGCGGTTGGGGTTCGGGTTCCGGCTGACCGGTCGGAGCTGCCTGATGCCAGACATGGCCACATTTGGCGCACCGCACCTTTCGGCCCGCCTCGCTCAAAAGGGCTGAGTCCGTATGGTAGCGCGTCGCACAATTCGGACAGGTGAGAATCATGGGCCGGAGAATAGGTGCGTTTTGGCAAAAATACGCTTAAGCACGGCTACTCGCCAATGCAAAGAGCGATTTCATCCAAGGGTTTCGGGCATGCTTCGGTTTGAGAATGTGGGAATGCGCTATGACTCAGGCCCGGAAGTCTTGCGGGACGTTACTTTCAAGCTAGAGCCCGCATCTTTCACGTTCCTGACCGGGGCTTCCGGCGCCGGCAAGACCACGCTTTTGCGGCTGATGATCCTCGCCAATCCGCCGACGCGGGGGCTGATTACGCTCTTTGGTTACGACCTTGCCACCACCCCACGCCCCGCTTTTCCGGCAATCCGGCGCCGGATTGGCGTGGTTTTCCAGGATTTTCGCCTGCTGGACCATCTCTCGGCCTTCGACAACGTCGCCCTTCCGTTGCGGCTCGCTGGTCGCAAGCCGGCGCACTATACCCACGATGTCGAGGAACTGCTCGGCTGGGTCGGTTTGGGGGACCGTCTCAACGCCAAGCCCGCGACACTGTCGGGCGGCGAGCAGCAGCGGGTCGCGATCGCCCGCGCCGTGGTCGGCCGGCCGGATCTGCTTGTCGCCGACGAGCCCACCGGCAATGTCGATGCCGAGATCGGCCAGCGCCTCATCCGGCTTTTTGGCGAGCTCAATCGCCTGGGAACCACCGTCCTGATCGCGACCCATGACCGTTCGCTGATCGAGCGCGGTCGAGCACGCGAAATGCGGCTCGTCGACGGAAGATTGGTCGAAATGAGGTCCCCGAAACCATGAACCGGCCGTCGCCTGCGCCGATCCTGCCGCGCGAAGCAGGTGCTGCTCCCCTCGAAGTGGTGATCGGCGTAATGGCATTCCTGGCAGCATTGGCTCTGGGCGCCTCGCTCATTGCGGATCGGGCATCGCAAAGCTGGCGGGCGGGACTGGCCGGCCGGCTAACCGTCCAGATACTACCCTCGGAACACGGTCCCATCGAGCCTACGCTGAGCAGCGAAACCGATTCTGTGCTGTCCATTTTGCGCACCACGCCTGGGATCATCCGCGCGGAGCCGCTTACGGAGGCGCAATCGGAAAAGCTGGTCGAGCCATGGCTGGGCTCCGGTGTGGTTATTGCCGACCTCCCGTTACCGCGGCTGATCGACGTGACGCTGTTGCCGGGCGTGCAGATCGATACCCCCGCCTTGGCGGCCAGGCTGGCGCGTGCCGCTCCCGATTCCGTGCTGGACGATCACAGTCGCTGGATCGCGCGGCTCGGCCAGCTTTCCGACGCGGTGGAATGGTGCGCCTACGGAATACTGGCATTGATTGCCGTTGCGACGGCATCGATCGTCGCGTTCGCCACGCGTGCCGGACTTGAGGCGCACCACGACATCGTGGCGCTTCTTCACCAGATGGGCGCGCATTCCGGTTTCGTTGCCAGTGCGTTCGAGCGGCATTATCTGATTTCTACGCTGGCCGCTGCGGCAACCGGCGCCGGATTTGCTGCGGCGCTGTTCGTTGCTGCCGGTGGCCTGGAGTTCGCGGGGATTGAGCCCATCCCTTTTCTGCCGCCGCTCTTGCTGCAGCCCTGGGAGCTGGCCCGGCTCCTCGCGGTCCCCCTCGGGGCCGGTGCAATCGCCTGGGCGACCGCCAGGATTTCGGTGCTGGCTGCGCTGCGTCGAATTTACTGAAGGCTGGCGGGACGGCAACCAAGGCGGGTAAGTTTGCCGGCTGTTAGGATTCTTACGAAGGGTCGCTATTGGACCGGCCGCGCAAGTCGACGAAAGCCGGAAAGCGGGTGACGGCGTCCATTCTGCTGGCGCTGCTTGCCGCCTATCTCGCTGGGTTCCTTGTTTACGTGTCCGAGATTCCGGTCCGGTCGCCGCCTGTTCCGCGTGCCGACGGGATTGTTGCCCTGACCGGCGGCATGGATCGTCTCAGCGTTGCGACTGCGCTCCTGGAAAAAGGCGCGGGCAAGAGACTCCTCATCACCGGCGTCCATATCGGAATCACCAAGGATGCACTGCGGCGACTTCTTCACGCCGGCCGCAAGTTCGACTGCTGCGCGGATCTGGGATTTCAGGCGGCGAACACCCGAGGCAACGCCAAAGAAACCACCACATGGGCTCGCGCGCACAACTACAAGAGCCTTATCCTCGTCACGGCGAGCTACCACATGCCACGCAGTTTGATCGAGTTTGGCGCCGAGATGCCGGGCATCAAACTCGTTTGCTATCCCGTGGCGCCGGAGCATTTCAATTTGCGCGGCTGGTGGCACGACCCTCTCACATTTTCGATCCTTCAGTGGGAATACGTCAAATTCCTTGGCACCCTTGCGCGTCTGGCTATTTTCCCGCCGAATTCGACGGCCGATCCACCGCTGCTGCGCGACAGCTCGCGCCATGCGGTTTGAGTGAACGCGTCGATGCGTTGCAGCCTAGCGGACTTTGAAATCGGATCGAACCAGTTTGGGATCGAACACGGCCACTGGGAGCGCGCGCATCCTTGCGCGTCATCTTCCCCCGACGGCCGAGGACGGCGGCGCTCCCGGTGGTGCAACTCGATCACATCGCGCTCCAGTCCATGATTTTTGTCCGCTCGACAGTCTACTTTTTCTGGTTCGCGATCATCACCGTCGCCGTCTGCGTCGTCCTTTTGCCGGCTCTGTTGATGCCGGAGCGCGTCGTTCGTCTCGGGACGCGACTATGGTGCAAAGGCCAGCTCTGGGGCCTGCGCGCGATCGCCGGCCAGCGCTACGAAGTCCGCGGGCAGGTCCCTAAGCCCGGCTCCCTTGTCGCCGCCAAGCACATGAGCATGTGGGATACGCTGGTGCTCTATCTGCTGCTGGGCGACGTGACGATCGTGCTCAAGCGCGAGCTTCTCTTTGTGCCTTTCTACGCTTGGTATGCGCTGAAGGTCGGTTTCATCTTCGTCGACCGCAAGGCCGGAGCTTCCGCACTGCGCAAGCTGGTGGCGCGCGCGAGCCAGGCATTGAAGCGCAACAAAAGCCTTCTCATCTTTCCGGAAGGAACGCGGAAGCGGCCGGGCGCGTCGCCGGAGTACAAGCCCGGCATTGCCGCCCTTTACGACCGGCTCGGCGTGGTCTGCGTGCCCGTCGCGCTGAATTCCGGACTGTTTTCGACAGGGCCTTCGGGATTTTTGAAACTGCCGGGCACCATCGTCCTGGAGTTTCTTCCCGCCATTCCTGCCGGACTGAGGCGGAAGGAGTTCATGATGGAATTACAGAAGCGCATCGAAGGCGCCACGGCAGGCCTGATCGCCGAGTTTGCCGCCCACTGAATTACGCAGAATAAGAACGAACAAAGAACATGAGTTGACATCCGGCGTTCGCGTTGTTAGTTCAGCAACCCGCTCGCGCCATGCTCACGGGCGGATGGTTAGGCCCTGATGAGCGACATTTCCCGCCAAATATGGGACATGAAATACCGGCTCAAACGGGCCGATGGCACCCCTGTCGATCGCGACCTGGCGGACACCTGGGCGCGCGTGGCGCTGGCGGCGGCGAAAGCGGAAGCGCCGGAGAACAGGCGGCAGTGGGCGCTTGCCTTCTCGCAGGCGCTGGCCGGGCACAAATTTCTTCCTGCGGGGCGCATCCTCGCCGGTGCCGGCACAGGGCGGAACGTCACGTTGTTCAACTGCTTTGTGATGGGAACCATACCCGACGACATGGGGGGAATTTTCGCCCATCTGCGGGAAGCGGCTCTCACCATGCAGCAAGGCGGCGGCATCGGTTACGACTTCTCGACGCTGCGGCCCAAGGGCGCACCGGTCAAAGGTGTGGGCGCGGATGCGTCGGGCCCCGTCTCGTTCATGGAAGTCTGGGATGCGATGTGCCGCACGATCATGTCGGCTGGCTCGCGTCGCGGGGCGATGATGGCGACCCTTTCGTGCGACCACCCCGACATCGAGGCGTTCGTTGCGGCGAAGGAGAAGTCCGGCCGGCTTTCGATGTTCAATCTTTCCGTGCTGGCGAGCGACGCGTTCCTGGAAGCAGTGAGCAACGATGCTCCCTGGGATCTGAATTTCGCCGGCCAGACATTCAAGACGATATCGGCGCGAGGGCTGTGGGACCGCATCATGCGGGCGACCTACGAATATGCCGAACCGGGCGTGATCTTCATCGATCGCGTCAATCGCGAGAACAACCTTGCCTATTGCGAGACGATACGGTCGTGTAATCCTTGCGGCGAACAACCCCTGCCTCCTTACGGGGCTTGCCTTTTGGGCTCCATCAATCTCGCCAAGCTGGTCAGGAATCCGTTCGGGACCGATGCGTATCTTGACGAGGAGGAACTCGAGAGGCTGACGCGCACGGCAGTGCGCCTGCTCGACAACGTCATCGACGTCTCGCGTTTTCCTCTGCCCGAGCAGCGCCATGAAGCGTTCGCCAAACGGCGCATCGGGCTGGGCGTCACGGGGCTTGCCGACGCGCTGATCTTCTGCCGGGTACGTTACGGCTCGGCCGAAAGCCTCGCATGGATCGATCGCTGGCTGGCGAAGCTTTCGCGTGCGGCTTATGCGGCTTCCGCCGATCTGGCGCGAGAAAAAAGCGCCTTCCCGCTTTTCGACCGTGACGCCTATCTCGCCCGTCCCAATGTCGCGCACCTGCCGCAGGCCACGCGGGACGCCATCGCTGCACACGGGATCCGCAATGCTCTGCTCACGTCGATTGCGCCGACGGGTACGATCTCGCTGCTGGCGGACAATGTTTCGAGCGGGATCGAACCGGTTTTCGCGCACAGTTTTACCCGCAAGGTTCTGACGGAGGACGGCACGCATCGTGAGGAGATTGTGACGGATTACGCCTATCGAACGTTCCGCCGGATCTATGGCGAGGAAGCCGCGCTGCCGGAGTATTTCGTGCAGAGCCATGAGCTTTCGCCGCACGACCATCTTGCCGTGCAGGCAACCGCCCAACGCCATGTCGACAGCTCGATCTCGAAGACCATAAACCTGCCGGTCGAAATCCCGTTCGAAAATTTCAAGGACGTGTATCTCGACGCCTATCGGATGGGCTGCAAGGGGTGCACGACCTACCGGCCCAACGCCATCACCGGGACGGTGCTCGAGATGCGGCCGGCCGAACACGTGCCGGCTCAGTTGCCGCAGCGCACCGAAGAGGAAAGCGAGCAGCAGCTTTCGCCTGCACCCGCAACACGGTTTCGGGAATCCGCCGGCGGTGTCGTCTACATGACCAAGCCGCTCGACCGGCCCGAATCGCTGCTCGGCCATACCTACAAGATCAAATGGCCGGATTCCGACCATGCGTTCTACATCACGATCAACGATATCGAGAGCGACGGCCGGCGGCGGCCGTTCGAGATTTTCATCAATTCGAAGAACATGGAGGCCTATGCCTGGACGCTGGGGCTGACGAGGATGATCAGCGCCGTATTTCGCCGCGGCGGCGACGTTTCCTTTGTCGTCGACGAGCTGAAGGCCGTGTTCGACCCGCGCGGCGGCCAATGGATGGGCGGGCAATATGTCCCCTCGCTCCTGGCCGCCATCGGCGACATTATCGAGCGTCACCTCGTCGCCATCGGGTTCATGCCGCCGCGCGAAAAATTGCCGATTGCCGAAGCCGGACGCTCTGTGGCGGTTGCCGTCGGCGAGGCGCCGGCGCGCTTTTGCCCCCGGTGCGGCAGTCCAAGCCTGATCCGGCAAGAGGACTGCGACGGTTGCCTGACGTGCGGATATTCGAAGTGCGGATAGCGTCATAGAGCTTTGATGCGCTATTCCCACCGGTTCTTCCTCTATGCGCCGTTCGGTCTGCTGCTGCTGCTGGCAACGATCGTCATGGTCTATTGGAAACGCGCCGCCGATTCGTTCGACACGCGGCTTTCCATATCCAATGGGCATGAGATCATGCCCGGCGTGCGCTTGCGCTACGCATCCAAATCCATGCAAGGCTTTCCGTTCCGGCTCGATTCGCTGATCGATGCCCTCTCATTCGAGATACGGACGAACTCGGGACCGCTCGTCTGGCGCACACAGCACTTTGCCATACACATGCTCGACTACGAACAAAACCGGCAGATATTCGAAGCCGACGGCACGCAGACCGTTTCGTGGACGGACGGTACCGGCTCACATCACGAAGTCTCCTTCGTGCCGGGAACATTGCGGGCCAGCGCGATCGGCTCCGGCGGCGGGCTTGCGCGTTTCGACATGGACATCGTGAGCCTGAATTCGCCGGATATTTCCGCCGATCGCCTGCAATTTCACATCCGCCGCGATCCCATCCGCAATGCGCTTGATTTCGCGATGCAGGGCGATCGGCTCAAGCTTGCTTGCCCGGGCGGCTCGGCAGCCGCGTCCGGAGCGCTGACTGTGGAAGGCCGGATCGCTCCCGCCGCCCCGTTTCGGCCGCTGCTCGAAGGTCGCGCCGACTGGCGGAGCGCCTATGATCGATGGTTGCAAAGCCAAGGCAGGCTCGACGTCGAGCGCGTCGATGCGCTCGCGCCCGCACCGAACCGCGCGAGCCTTGCGACGTGCGTCACGGATTTTCTGCAGCACGCGCTCGCATTTGCCGGCAGGCCGTAATGAGTGCGAATTACCGGAAGATCGCTTCACCACGAAGAGCACGAAGGTTCACGAAGTTTTCGGCGCGAAGCGCAATAGGAAATCACCAGTGAGTTCGCCACCGGCTCTGCCGACCCGCCGTGAATGAAAAGAGCGATTCTTTCCCTGGGAGCACGGCCATCTTGGCCGCATCACCGCGCCGCAACATCAAATGCGGGCTGGAAGCCCGCGTTCCCAGGGAGGGTATTTTCTTGTCAGGCAATGAGGCATTGAGAAAACCTTACCTCTCACTGTCTCACCGACTCACTGGTTAAGTTTGTTTATTGCGATCCGCGCTGCGGATCGAGGATCGAAACCTTCCTTGGTGTTCTTCGTGTTCTTCGTGTGCTTCGTGTTCTTCGTGTTCTTCGCGTTCTTCGTGGTGAATTGGATATCTCAGCACGAACGACACTCGTGGCGAGCAGGATATCATGGCTTGGTGCGCCGGCCGAAGTTCGGCTCGGCGACGTCCTGGCCTGCGTCGATGATGGAGCGGCGGATAGCGCGCGTACGGGTGAAGAAATTGTACAGCATTTCGCCGTCCCCCCAGCGGATGGCGCGCTGAAGCGCGCTCAAATCCTCGTTGAAGCGGCCCAGCATTTCCAAGACCGCTTCGCGGTTGTTGAGGAACACGTCGCGCCACATGGTGGGATCGGAAGCGGCGATACGGGTGAAGTCGCGGAAGCCGCCGGCGGAAAACTTGATGACTTCGCTTTCGGTGACGGTCTCGAGGTCCGCTGCGGTTCCCACGATGTTGTAGGCGATGAGATGCGGCACATGGCTGGTGATTGCCAGCACCAGATCGTGATGCCTTGCATCCATCACCTCGACATTGCTGCCCAGGCGCTGCCAAAACGACTTGAGAATTTCGACGGCGTTGGGATCGGTGCCTGCCGGCGGCGTCAGGATGCACCAGCGCCCGTCGAAGAGTTCCGCAAAACCGGATTCCGGGCCCGAATGTTCCGTGCCGGCAACCGGATGTGCCGGAATGAAATGGACGCCTTCGGGCACGAAGGGACCCACGTCGCGGACCACGGCGGCCTTGACCGAGCCGACATCCGAAAGGATTGCGCCCCGGCGCAAATCGCCGGCCATTTCTCGCGCCAATTCGCCGAAGGTCCCCACGGGCGTGGCGAGCACCACGAGATCGGCGTCGGCGACGCAGTCGGCAACGCAGGCATGCACGCTGTCGGCAAAGCCGATCGCGCGCGCCCTCTCGCGCGTCTGCGACCGATGGCTGTAGCCCGCAATATGCGCGGCGAGGCCGGCGCGCCGCATGGCGTGCGCCATCGACGAGCCGATGAGGCCGATGCCGATCAGCGCAACTTTCGAAAACATCGGTCTTGAATCCATTGTCATCGTACCGTGCCCATGAATTCGGCCAGTGCCGCCACGACCCGGCGATTGGCCTCTTCGCTGCCGATGGTCAGGCGCAAACAGTGCGGCAGGCCGTAATTGGCGACATTGCGCAGGATGAGGCCGCGTGCACTCAGGAATGCATCCGCGGCCTGGGCGGCGCCGGAGGAAGGAAAGTGAATCAAGATGAAATTGCAAACGCTGTCATCCACCCTGAGTCCCATCGCGCGAATCTGCGCGGTCAGCCAGCCCTTCCATGTCTCGTTATGTGCAACCGACTTTTCGACATGAGCGCGGTCGCGCAGCGCGGCAATGCCTGCAAGTTGCGCCGGCACGGAGACGTTGAAGGGGCCGCGCACGCGGTTGAGAACGTCGGCCACGGACGCCGGACAAAACGCCCAGCCGATCCTGAGCCCTGCCAGACCGTGGATTTTCGAGAACGTGCGCGTCATCACGACATTGTCGAATTGCGACACCAGCTCGATGCCGGCTTCGTAGTCGTTGCGGCGAACATATTCGCAATACGCCGCATCGATCACCAGCAACGCCGTCTTCGGCAATCCGGCATGGATGGTGCGGATCTCGGCCGGCGTCAGATAGGTTCCGGTGGGGTTGTTGGGATTGGCGATGTAGACGAGGCGCGTGCGCGAGGTGATGGCAGCCCGCATGGCTTTCACGTCAACCCGCAAGGCGGGCTCCGCCACCTCGACGGGCGTGGCGCTGTTGGCCAAGGCGGCAATGCGGTAGACGAGAAAGGCGTGCCGGCTGAACACGACTTCGTCGCCCGGGCGCAGGTAAGCGTCGGCAAGCAGCGTCAAAAGCTCGTCGGAGCCGTTGCCGCAGACGATGCGTTCGGGGTTGAGCCCATAAGCCTCGCCGATGGCCTCCCGAAGAATCTTCGCGCTGCCTTCGGGATAGATCGACAGCGAACCGCTGGCCGCGACATAGGCGGCGACCGCGTTGGCACTCGGCCCCAGCGCCGACTCGTTGGAGGAAAGCTTTATCGGCTTGTCGATGCCAGGAATCTGCGCGCGCCCGCCGACATAGGGCTCTATGTCGAGGACACCCGGCTTGGGCAATACGCTGACTGTGTCGTCCATCTTCCATCAATCCGTGGGACGGGGCCGCATTCGGCTCTCCTCGTGCGTACTGATAGGGGCTGGGAGGGCCGAAATCAAAACGCGCAGGGCAGCGGCGCCGCCACCGAGATTTGTTGACTTAGGCCGAGCGCAAGCCTTAGCAACGCCGTCCGGCATTGTCGCCGGGTTCGGAACGGAATTCATGGCGGACAGAGCCAGCCCGCGCTTCCTGCGGCCCATTTCGGCACCGGGCGCCGATATCGGTCAAGCGATCACGTTCGAGACGCCGCTTGCGCTCGACGCGGGCTGCGGGCTCGTGCCTTTTACCGTCGCTTACATGACTTACGGCACCCTCAACGCGGCGAAGTCGAATGCCGTGCTTGTCTGCCATGCGCTGAGCGGCGATCAGTTCGCCGCCAGCCGCCATCCCGTCACCGGCAAGCCCGGCTGGTGGGATGTCATGATCGGACCCGGCAAGCCTATCGACACGGATCGCTACTTCGTCATCTGCGCCAACGTGATGGGCGGCTGCATGGGTTCGACGGGGCCGGCCGAGATCAACCCCGCCACCGGCCAGCCTTACGGGCTTGCGTTTCCGCTGGTGACCGTGCGCGACATGGTGCGGGCGCAGGCCATGCTCCTGGACGCGCTGGGCATCGAGCAGATTCTCTGTGTCATCGGCGGCTCCATGGGCGGGATGCAGGTGCTGCAATGGGCGGCCAGCTATCCCGAGCGCGTCGTCTCGGCCGTGCCCATCGCCACCGGGGCCCGCCATTCGGCCCAAAACATCGCTTTTCACGAAGTGGGCCGGCAGGCGATCATGGCCGACCCCGACTGGCACGGCGGCGCCTACCAGCTTTTCGGCACCAACCCGGCCAAAGGCCTCGCCGTCGCCCGCATGGCCGCGCACATCACCTATCTCTCGGAAGCGGCGCTCCAGCGCAAATTCGGCCGCAGCCTGCAAAACCGCGAGTCGGTCTCCTTCGCTTTCAAGCCCGACTTCCAGATTGAAAGCTACCTGCACCACCAGGGCCTGACGTTCGTCGACCGGTTCGACGCCAACTCCTATCTCTACATCACGCGCGCCATGGACTATTTCGATCTCGCCGCCGATTACGGCGGCGTTCTGGCGGATGCGTTCCGCGGCACGAAGACGCGCTTCTGCATCGTCTCGTTTACCAGCGACTGGCTGTTTCCGACCGCCGAAAACAAGCAGATCGCCCATGCGCTCAATGCAGCAGCGGCGAATGTCAGTTTCGTCGAGATCGCCACCGATCGCGGTCACGATGCCTTTCTGCTGGACGAACCCGAAATGTTTGCGACGGTGCGGGGCTTTTTGAGTTCGGTCGCAGCCTCGCGCGGCCTCCTATGAAATCGCCGCCGCGGGCGTTGCGCTCCGACCTGTCGGTGATCGCCGAAATGATCCCCGAAGGCGCCCGCGTGCTCGACGTCGGCTGCGGCGAAGGCGAACTGCTGGAGCACCTCGCTATCACGAAACGTGTGGATGGACGCGGCATCGAGCTGTCGCAGCAGAACGTGAACGCCTGTGTGGCGCGTGGCCTGTCGGTCGTCCAGGGCGACGCGGACACCGATCTCGTCGAATATCCTTCGCAAGTCTTCGATGTGGTGATTCTCAGCCAGACCATTCAGGCGACACGCGCGCCGCGATCCGTGCTGACGCATCTGCTGCGCATCGGCAAGCGGACGATCGTATCGTTCCCGAACTTCGGCCATTGGCGCATACGGTTTTCGCTGCTTATCAACGGCCGCATGCCACACACCCTGGCCCTCAATCACAGCTGGTACGACACGCCGAACATCCATCTCTGCACGATCGCCGATTTTACCCATCTCGTGCGCGATCTGGGCGGCGTCATCGAGCGCGCGATCGCCTTCAGCGAAGGGACCCACACCCGGCCCATGCGACCCGACGCATGGGGTCCCAATCTGTTCGCCGAAGGCGCCATTTTCATGTTGCACGCGGAAGCCGCTCTGCGAAGCTGAACGGCTTCGGAGTAGACTTGCTTTCAGTTTCTTAATGTGTCGCGGGGGCAAGCAGAATCTTGGGGACGTAAGATTTTTCCCGTGCCGCCAATGCGTACAGAGACTTTGACGCTTCCAGAATATGTACGCCGGCGAGCCTTGGCCAAAGCGTGCGACCGGCACGTTCCCACGCCGTGCCGCTGCGGACGAGTTGGCGGGCTCTAAACGGCGGAAAGAACAGCGCGCTGTCCCAACGCTCGGGAAGAAACATGCTGTCGCGCATTAGCCGGTCGAGCTGGCCGCGGCTGTAAGGTCGTCCGTGCGCGAAGGGCGACAGCTCGACCTGCGCCCAAAGGCTGGTGCGGTTCGGCACAACCAGAAGCAGCCTGCCGCTGCCCGTCAGTACGCGCCAAATCTGACGCAGAAGCGGCCGTACCGATTCTGCCGCCTCAAGCCCGTGTACGATCATGACCCGGTCGAACACCGAATCGGGAAAAGGCAATGCCGCTTCCTCGCCGATTGCGACGATCTGTCTTTCTCCGGGCCACGAGACCACGCCTTCCTGGGCCGGCACAATGGCGGCCACCCGGTCGGCTTCGGCTTGGAAAGCGCGTAAATAGGGGATCGCGTAGCCATAGCCCATCATCCGTTGGCCGCGCACATCCGGCCAAGCCATGCGGACACGCCGGGCGATCAGCCGGCGCGTGATTTGCCCCAAAGGTTCATCGTAAAACGCCGCCAGGTGCTGCGCGTCTAGCAACATGGGCCTTGCCTAGCCCTTGGAGCGAGCCGGTTCAACCTCTCGCGCAGACTTGCTAGCATGTCGACAGGAGGACCTCATGGCCAAGCTTAACGTCGAGCTCATACCCTGCTTAACAGACAATTATGCTTACCTTGTTAACGATGCCGGCGAGGGCTTTTGTGCGGTCGTCGACCCTTCCGAGCCGGAGCCCGTGCGCAAGGCGCTGGCGAGTCGCGGATTACGCCTCACGCATATTCTAAATACGCACCATCATTTCGACCATACCGGGGGCAACCTGCCGCTGAAGGAAGAATTTGGCGCCGTGATTGTCGGGCCGGAGAAGGACCGCGACCGGATTCCCGGCATCGATATCGGCGTGAGCGAAGATGCTCCCTGGCGGCTGGGTACGCATACCGCGCGCATTCTGGAGATCCCGGCCCATACGCGCGCCCACATTGCGTTTGCTTTCGAGAACGACGACGCGGTCTTCACCGGCGACACGCTGTTCGCCATGGGCTGCGGCCGCCTGTTCGAAGGAACGCCGCACATGATGTGGAACAGTCTTTCGAAGCTGATGCGGCTGGAGGAAAACATGGCAGTGTATTGCGGCCATGAATACACGCTCAACAATGGCCGCTTCGCGCTCACGCTTGAGCCGGGTAACGAACAGTTGCAATCGCGCGTTGCGGAAGTGCAACGGTTGAGAGAAAAAAGCCTGCCTACGATTCCGTCCACGATAGATATCGAACTACGGACCAACCCGTTCCTGAGGCCCAATTCGGCCGAAATCCGCGCCACGCTGGGCATGACGAACGCAAGCGACGTGGAAGTTTTTGCCGAAATGCGCCGCAGAAAGGACGCTTTCTGAACCGTCTTTATGCAGCGTCGGAAATGCGCATATAATCTGGCCAACAGGAGAGTCCGGGTCTCGGGGCGGGACCGAGAGGCCGGAGCCCGGCTGTCCAAAAGAAGGGGACATAATGCTCACGCGATTCTTGAAGCGCGCGGTGTTGGCGATTGCATGCGTGCTCGCCACCAATGCCGGCGCCGCCGACGATAATGACCAGCAGTCGGCGTCGCCGTTCGCGCCGAACGGCGCCATAGAAATTGTGATTGTAACGGCACGCCGGCGCGCCGAGGACGTGGAAAAAATCCCCGTGGCGGTGACGGCGCTTTCCGCTGACGAGTTGCGTTATGACGATGTCCGGACCGCCACGGACCTGCAAAACCTGTCGCCCGCGTTGACGGTGGTGGGCAGTCTCGGTTCGCGCGATACGGATGTCTTCAGCATCCGCGGCCAGAACCAGCCCTTCGGCGGCGCCGACCCGGGCGTTCAGACCTATTTCGCCGAAATTCCTTTCAACGCCAGCGGCATGGGGAGCGAATACGACCTCGACGACATCCAGGTGCTCAGCGGTCCTCAAGGCACGCTCTTCGGGCGCAATACCACCGGCGGGGCGGTGCTTTTCGAGCCCAAGAAGCCGGCCGACACCTTCGGCGGCTACTTCGCTGCCGATCTGGGCGACTACGATCTCGGACATGTTCAGGGCGCGGTCAACGTTCCCGTTATCGGCGACAGCTTCATGGTCCGCGCCGCGGGCGATATCGAGCACCGCGACGGATTTACCAAGGATATCAGCACCGGCCAGGACCTCGATAATGTCAACTATGACGCCTTCCGGATTGGGGCGACCGTGCGCCCAGTGGCGCATTTGGAGAACTATGCCGTCTTCAATTTCTTGCACGACGAGAACAGCGGCACCGGCGCCGAGCTGACGGAAGTCAACATCACGACGATCGATAAGCTGGTCACCGAGGAGGGTGTGCCTGCTGGCGCGTTTAAAGGGTTTGAGCAGGACATGGTCAATGCGCTCAATGAACAGGAGAAGCTCGGTATTCGCGCCACCACGACGGACATTATGCCGTTTTTCAAGCGCAACTCGTGGGATTTCGTCGACATCGCCAAATACGAAATCAGCGACGAAATCACCATTCGAAACATTTTCGGCTACATCGACGACAAGCAGCAATCGGGATTCGATTACGCGGGAACTGCGCTGCCGATCCTCGACGTTCCCGACAACCGGACCTGGGAATCCGATTCGCTTCAGGTCACCGACGAGTTGCAGCTCATCGGTCAGTCCGCCGACAGGAGCATCAATTGGATTGCCGGTTTCTATCATGAACTCGATCATCCCGGCGGGTATGCGGAAGTCATTCGTCAGGCCATCGGCACTACGGAGATCGATGCCTTGAACAATGGCGGCACGTCGAACGCCGTCTACGGCAGCGCCACCTACGACGCATCGGATTGGGCGCATGGTCTCAGCATCACGGCGGGGGGCCGGTTTACTTTCGACCACAAAGACTCCAAGGACCTTTCCTGCACCCAACCACCGACGTGCCCCTTGCCCATTCCGGACGCCTCCCCCTACAATTCTCCGGGGCCCGTGTATCAATCCGCCTATTTTCGCGCGCCGACCTGGACGCTGGCAGCGAATTATCAGGTCACGGACGATACGATGGTCTATGCGACCTATCGCAGGGGCTACAAGAGCGGCGGCTTCAACAGCGGAGCGGGCGCTGCCGCCGCCGAATTCGGAGAATTCAAGCCCGAATACATCACCGACGCGGAAGTCGGCTCGAAAAACAATTGGACGATCCTGGACGTGCCGGGGCGTACCAACTTCGATTTCTATTACGGCTGGTACCAGGACGTTCAGAAGAACGATCTCGTCGGCCTCGTGGGGAAGGGCTCGTTCCAGGCTGCCGCACTCACCTTTAATGCCGCGCGCGCCACCATCAAAGGCCTTGAATTCCAGTCTACATTCGTTCCCGACGACAATTTCGAGGTGAATGTCTTCTATTCCTACACCGATGCGAGCTATGATCGGTTTCTGCTGCCGCAGGCGATCCTCAATGGCGCCCCGACATTTGTCGATCTGGCTGGCGCCGCATTCTCCTACACACCCAGAAACAAGCTCGGTATTTCCCCCCGGCTGCACATCCCCGTCGATCCCGCCCTCGGCATGCCCTATGTCAACGGCACGTTCTATTGGCAGAGTCGGGAGTGGTTCACCGATCTCGGCCCCGAGCAGACGACCTGCAGCGCCTTTGCCCTGCCGGCGTCGCCGGCGGGGGGCTCCTATACCTGTCTTGCGCCGGGCGGCCAGCAGCCCCTGCAAAAAAGCTATGCGGTGTTCAATTTCAGGTTCGACTGGAACAATTTTCTCGGCGACGGGTTCGATCTCAGCTTCTTCGTCGACAACGCCTTCGATCGCCAGTATCAGGTCGCAGGCAATGCGCTGCTCAATCTGGTCGGTACGAACGCTTCCATCTATGCGCCCCCGCGCATGTGGGGCTTCGAGTTCCGCTATCGTTTCGGCGCCGACGCCGATACGAGCGAATGAGCGTCAGGCAAATTCGCTCGCAATCGCCGTAAAATGCAGAACGGCCGCGACGAGCACGAAGCCGTGCCAGATCGCCTTGTGGTATGGGATGCGTTCCATCACGTAAAAAATGACGCCGGCCGAGTAGATGATGCCGCCCGCCATCAGCAGCCGGAAATCGGCCCCGGCTATTGCGGCCGAGAGCGGCCGGATCGCCGTTACGATAACCCAGCCCATGCCCAGATAGAGCACCAGGCTCGCCGTTTCGAAGCGCTGCGGATAAAGCATCTTCAGCGTCACCCCGATCGTGGCGGCGCACCACACGACGCCAAGGATGATGTTGCCTTCCGGCGGCGCCAGCCGGTTGACGGCAAAGGGCGTGTAGGTTGCCGCGATCATGATGAAGATCGCGGCGTGATCGAACCGGCGCAGCCAGTCCTTGGCATTGCCGTGCGGCGCCAGATTGTAAATCGCCGACGCCGTGAGCATCGCGAAGAGGCCGGCGCAGTAAACGCAGACGCTGGCGACGGCACTCAGCTTGGTGACATGAAACAGCAGCCACGCCCCGCCGTTGACGGCGAAGATCACGCCTGCAACATGAATGGCGGCGTCGGCCGCGTGCTCGGCGCGCGTGTAAGGACGTTCGACCTTCGCGCAATCCATGCCAGCGTCCCGCTCTTCGCCCTTTTGACGGACAAGAGACTAGACGGGTTCTATGGAAAATGCATTATGATCTGTGTTCAATTATGAATGCCGACTTGGGCAAGCGGCGGTCGCTCATTTGAGCGCCATCGTGCGCTGACAAGTCGAATTACTGTGCGGCGTCGTGCGTCAGCGCGTGGCTGTCGCGCAGTTCGATGTAGAGATTGATCGGATCGACGTCGAAGCCGTTGGGCCAGGTGGGCGCGCCCATCTCGACAAACATGCGCGCGAAGAATGCTTCATCCTTGAGCTTTTCGACCATTTCGCCGCCTTTGGCGACAATCCCGGAAAAATCGCGCCGGCCGTCCCGATAACGGCAACACCGTCGAGCGGATCGAAGGTTGTCCGACAGCTCCGCTCGCTTCCGGAAGTCGAGCGGATGTATCTCAATCCCCACGATTGTCATGTATGGACCTTTCCCCGGATGCAAGGTCGAAGGCGGCTTGGACGGTCATTTCCGCGAAAGCGGGAACCCAGCGGGGATGACAACCTTGTTTGTTGCTTCCTGAGTTCGAAACGCCGAGTTCGGACGTTAAAGGCAGGAAGATTTGGAACTATCGCGCGATTGCTCCCGGACAGCCCCGCGCTCCGCAGGGGACGAAGGCGCCGCTCAGGCGTTCCCTGAGGAAGCGATCAATTATCCAGGAAGCTCCGAAGCTTGCGCGACCGGCTGGGGTGCTTGAGCTTGCGCAGCGCCTTGGCCTCGATCTGCCGGATGCGCTCGCGCGTGACCGAGAATTGCTGGCCTACCTCCTCCAGCGTGTGATCGGTGTTCATGCCGATGCCGAAGCGCATGCGCAGCACGCGCTCCTCGCGCGGGGTGAGCGTCGCCAGCACGCGCGTCGTGGTCTCGCGCAAATTCGCCTGAATCGCCGCATCGATGGGCAGGACGGCGTTCTTGTCTTCGATGAAATCGCCGAGATGGCTGTCTTCCTCATCGCCGATCGGCGTTTCCAAGCTGATCGGCTCCTTGGCGATCTTGAGAACCTTGCGCACCTTCTCGAGCGGCATCGCCAGGCGCTCGGCGAGTTCCTCGGGAGTTGGCTCGCGCCCGATCTCATGCAGCATCTGCCGCGAGGTGCGCACGAGCTTGTTGATGGTCTCGATCATGTGCACGGGAATGCGGATGGTGCGGGCCTGATCGGCGATGGAGCGCGTGATCGCCTGCCTGATCCACCACGTGGCATAGGTCGAGAATTTGTAGCCGCGGCGGTATTCGAACTTGTCGACCGCCTTCATCAGGCCGATGTTCCCCTCCTGGATCAAGTCGAGGAACTGAAGTCCGCGGTTGGTGTATTTCTTGGCGATCGAGATCACGAGCCTGAGATTGGCTTCGATCATCTCCTTCTTGGCCTGGCCGCCTTCGCGCTCGCCTTTCTGCACGGTATGCACAATGCGCCGGTAATCGGTGATCGATTGGCGCATTTCCTGCGCCAACGACTGGATTTCGTCGCGGTACTGCTTGATGCGTTCGCGCTCTTCCTGAACGAAATCCCGCCAGCCCGGTCCCGAAAGCCTGCCCACGCGCCGCGCCCAGTTGGGGTCGAGCTCGTTGCCATAATGCTGCTTGAGAAAATCGAGCCGCTCGACGCCATGCGCTTCGGCAAGCCGCAGCAGGCGGCCCTCCAGCGAAATCAGCCGGCGGTTTATGCCATACATCTGATCGACAAGCGCTTCGATGCGGTTGTTGTTCAGCTTGAGGCCCTTGACGAGGTCGACGGTTTCGGAACGCAGCTTCTTGAAGCGCCGCTCCTGACCGCTGGAGAGTTCGTCGGACGCCAGCGCCGCCTCGACGGATGCGTCCTGCAGCTTGCCGAGCTTGCGGTAGAGGTTCGCAATCTGATCGAGCGTTTCCAGAACCTGCGGCTTGAGCGCAGCTTCCATCGCCGAGAGCGGGAGATTGCCCTCGTCGTCAAATTCGTCGGCTTCTGCGGCCGCGTCCGCGACGGCGGCGGCTTCGCCGGGATCGATCTCTTCGCCGCCGTCCGCGTTGCCGGCTGCCGGCAGCGGCTCGGGCGGCGGAGCAGGCGGCGCCACGGGGGAGACGGGGGCCGTATCGTGGCCGTTCATCAGAACCGGTTGAGGGCTTGCCGCGACTCCCGGCGCTGCCGGTGCGTCGTTGCGCGCTGCGGCAGCCGGCTGCCCGTCGGGCCCTGCGCCATACATCGCTTCAAGATCGATGATGTCGCGCAGCAGAACCTTGCCCTCGTTGAGTTCGTCGCGCCAGACGGTGAGAGCTTCAAACGTCAACGGGCTCTCGCACAAGGCGCCGATCATCAGCTCGCGGCCGGCCTCGATGCGCTTGGCAATGGCAATCTCGCCTTCGCGCGACAGCAGCTCCACCGAACCCATCTCGCGCAGATACATGCGCACGGGGTCGTCGGTGCGGTCGTATTGCTCTTCTTCCTCGCCGGTCTTGACGACGACCTGTTTTCCCTGGGCGAGGGCGGGCACTTCGGCCTGTTCCTCCTGCTCTTCGCTCTCGATGACATTGATGCCCATCTCGTTGAGCATCGACATCGTGTCCTCGATTTGCTCGGAAGAGACCTTGTCGGACGGCAAGACCTTGTTGAGCTCGTCATAGGTCACGTAGCCGCGCTGCTTAGCGCGCGTGATCATCTTTCGGACTGCGAGGTCCGACATATCGAGCAGTGGGGAATCGGCCTCCTCGCGGGGCGCCACGGCGCCGCCAGGCTCTGTGACGGTCGATCCGGGCTTGCCGACAGGCTTGGACGGGGTCTGGGCCTTGGCGGCGACAGGGCGAGTCAGTGCAGACTGCACGGGTTTGGTCTCCAACTGCGCGGCAGCGGGCTGCTTTGCGGCCATCTTGGTCTGGGGCGCAGTCTCTGGTTCGGGGGCCGGCGCAGGGGCTTGTGTCTTGGTAGCCGGGCCTGGGGACTTTACCGGTTTCGCTGTCGGCTTGGACGATGAGGCTTTGCGGACGGCCGCCTGTTTGGCACTCGCCGGCTTCGCCCTCGACGGGGCGTGCTTAGGCTTGGATGCCTTGCCTTTCTTCTTCATGCCTGACTTCGTTGCCATACCGTTGCTTATCTCTTCAGCCGATCGATCGCTGTTCAGCCGGGGGGCGGCCACAGCCCATATGGAACTCATTCCTCCTGAAACGCGCGGGGAACGAGGAGACGATGGGCATCGCGCCAGCTTTCCTCGCTGGCCTCGTTTTTGAAACGCTCCACTGCCCGCCTCCGTTCGGGGTCGATTTCCGCGATCTCCCGCAGTTGGCAAGCCGCAGCCAACCAGCGGGCTTCGATCTCGTCGATGTCGGCGCCCTTTTCGGCATTCCCGGACGCCCCTTCCCCATCGGCACGTCCCGCCGTGCCTCGCCCCACGAGGCGCTCGACGAGATCGGCCATGCCTGCGCGGACGAGATGGTCCTGAAGCCTTGCAATTTCAAGGCGAAAGTCGGAAGCGGCGACGTTTAGAAGCTCTTGCCGGAGCCTGTCAAGCAACGGATTGGAAAGGGGGAGAGAGGCCAGGGCCTCGCCTTGGCGCAGCGCCAACTCCGGTGCCGTCAGCAGCATCGCCAAAATCTCCTCCTCCTTTCGCTGGCGTACGCCGACCGCACGCGTGAGCAGGCTGTTGCGCACCGCAGGCGACACCGCCTCGACGGCCTGCCGAAAATTTTCCCGCGTCGTTTGCCGGGCGCCCCGCGCCGGACGAGCGGACTCCGCGCGCTGCCCGCGGCGCCTGAAAAGCTCGAACAGTCTCCCATCGAAGTCCCGCCGGTAATAATTCGCCACCTTCCCGTCGGCGATTTGGCTTGTCAGTTCGCCAAGAGACCGCTCCAGACCGGCGCGCCGCTCCGGCGTGGCAAAATCGCGCCCTTCGGTCTGCAGGCGCCAGAGCACCTGGGCAAGCGGCTCTGCAGCGTCGAGCAGGCGCTGCATGGCCGGCGCGCCCTGGCCGCGGATCAGGCTGTCGGGATCTTCTCCCGGCGGCAGAAACACGAAGCGCAGGGAATGCCCGGGCGTAAGCCCCGGCAAGGCGCGCATTGCGGCGCGATGGGCGGCCCGCTGACCGGCCTCGTCGCCATCGAACGCCATAATCGGCTCGGGCGCGGCGCGCCACAAGAGCGACAGTTGATCTTCGGTGAGCGCAGTGCCAAGCGGCGCAACCGCCGCCTCGAAGCCTGCGCAGACCAGCGCGATCACGTCCATATAGCCTTCGGCGACGATGATCGTGCCCGTCTTCAGCGCGGCGGCGCGGGCGGAAGCAAAATTGTAAAGCTGTTCTCCCTTGGAGAATAACGGCGTCTCGCCGGTGTTGATGTATTTCGGCTTGATATCCGCCTCGAGAGTGCGCGCACCGAAGGCGATGACGCGGCTGCGAAAGTCGGTAATAGGGAAGATGACGCGGTTGTAGAAGAAATCGCGCGGCGGGCGATTGTCGTCCGGCGCCCGCACGAGGCCCGCAGCGGTCATGTCGTCGAGCGAGATATTGAGGGATTCGAGATGGCGGATCAGCGCGGCTCCGCTTGCCGGGGCAAAGCCCAGGCGGAACCGCTTGATCGCCGCGGCGTCGAGGCGGCGCTCAACCAAATAATCGCGCGCCCGCGCGCCTTCGCGGCCCGCCAGCTGGCTCTCGAAAAAAAGCGCCGCCGCCTCGATGACCTCGTAAAGCGATTTCTTCTTCTGCTCGCGGCTTTCGTCTTCCGCGGTCCATTGGGGAAGTTCGACGCCAGCGTCCCCCGCCAGGCGCTCGACAGCCTCGCGAAACGAAAGCCCTTCCGCCTCCATCAGCCACTTATACGCGCTGCCGCCGGCGCCGCAGCCGAAGCATTTATAGTTGCGCCGTTCGGTATCGACTTTGAAGGAAGGCGACTTTTCCTTGTGGAACGGACACAGGCCCCAGAACACGCGGCCCTTGCGCGCAAGTTTCACACGGCGGCCGACCAGCTGGACGATATCCGTCCGCCGCAGGATTTCGTCGAGGACGCCTTCGCCGTAACGCATGGTGCCAGTCTAGGCCCTTGGGGCGATCATGTATCCGCCGGGGAAGCCGAATCTTGTGAGTTTAGCCGGACTGACTGAGCGCCCGCGAGAAATGGAAGCACGTAGTCGCTCGTTCTTGCAGTGATTTTGCACCTGCCAGGCTGCTAGAGCACGATGTGATCAGATCGAATTGCTCAGGAGGTATGACACCCGCCTCCCCCTTGCCCGCCTCCCCGGCGGGGAGGCGGGCACGAATTGAACAGTTTCCTCGCCGCAAGTCGGTGTGAAAAGCTCATCTCATCCCGCTCTAATCGGTAGCCACGCCAAGGGTTTCCCGGTAGGAATGCGTGTCTCCCAAACTCCGGGCTTCATAAACGCCGCGGGCGATGGCGCGGGCGAGACAATCGGCGGCAAGCGATCCCAGGCGCATCACCTGCAGCCCGCGCGGCTCGTCGAGCGGGCGCCGCGCCGTGGCGAGAGCGAAGACCGTGTCCCCGTCGAACGGCGTGTGCGCGGGTCTCAATGCCCGCCCAAATCCGTCTGCCGCCATGATGGCGACCCGCTGAAGCTCGACGCGGCTCAGTACCGCATCCGTCGCGACGACCGCGACGGTGGTATTCGACCCCGGGCGCGGCAGGGTTTTCATGTCGGCCGGGAGGTCGAGGTCGATCTGGAGATGTTGGGGCGGCAGACGGCGGCCGCCATATTCGCCGTGCTGCTCAAGCCCAAAGGCCCAAAAAACATCGGTTCCGGGAATGACCGGGGAACCGACCGAGTTGACGACAGCGAGCGCGCCGACTGTGAAACCGTCATCCGTCACTGCCGACGCGCTGCCTAACCCGCCTTTGTACGCCCCTGCGCGAGCGCCGAGCCCCGCCCCGGCATTGCCGAGGGCGAAAATCTCGCCCGCGGCTTCTGCTGCATCCCGTGCAAGGCGGCGATAAGGCGGGGTGTCGCCCCAGTGCTTGTTGCCGCCGTTCGCCAAGTCGAAAATGATGGCGGCGGGCACGATGGGCGCCGGCGGCGCGTCAGGGGCGAGCACAAAGCCCCGTCCCCGCGCGCCAAGCCATGCGGTCACCGCGCTTGCCGCATCCAGCCCGTAGACCGATCCTCCCGCGAGCACGACGGCGTCTGCCACGCCGCCCAGACTTACGGGATCGAGCGCGTCCGTCTCACGGGTACCCGGCGCTCCGCCGCGCACGTCCACCGCCGCCGCGACGGCATATTCGGCAAGCAGAACCGTGACACCGGTGCGGACGTCGTGGTCCTCCGCCTGGCCTACCTTCAGCCCTTCGACATCTGTAATGAGATTGCGCGCACCCGGCTTGGCCATGACCGCAACGCTAGCGACTCGCATCGCGATCCGAAAGAGAGGGCATATGCTTCCCCTGGCAAGACGGCTTCGCCCGCTTCGGGTTCCGGTGCTGCAAATTCTTCTGATGCTGGCTGCGCTCACCAGTGCGGCGGCGCACGAGATGATCGCGGCGGCGAACCCGTTTGCCACGCAGGCCGGATTCGAAATCTTGCGCAAAGGCGGTTCCGCCGTGGACGCGGCGATCGCGGCGCAGATGGTTCTTACCCTCGTCGAACCCGAATCCTCCGGCATCGGCGGCGGCGCGTTTCTGGTGATCTACGATCCGGCAAAGAAACAGGTTACGAGTTTCGATGGCCGCGAGACGGCGCCTGCCTCGGCAACACCGGGCATGTTTCTCGACGCCGACGGCAAGCCGCGCCCCCATATGGATGCGGTTCCCGGCGGGCTGTCCGTGGGCGTCCCCGGCGATGTCGCCGTATTGGAACTCGCCCACCAGCGTTACGGGCGTCTGCCCTGGGCGGTGCTCTTCGATCCTGCGATTCGTCTTGCGCAGAAGGGCTTTCCCATCAGCCCCAAGCTTGCAGCCGAGCTGCGGGAATTTGGCCAGATGGCACGCATGCCCGATATCAAACGTCATTTCTACAAAGCGGACGGAACGCCTGTTCGGGAAGGCGACATTCTCAAAAATCCCGAACTGGCCATTACGCTGTCTGCGATCGCCAAAGGCGGCGCGCACGCCTTTTACTCAGGCAGCATCGCGCAGGCGATCGTGGACGCCGTGCGCCGCGCCCCTGTCAATCCCGGCGGCATGACGCTTGCCGACATTGCCGACTACACGGCGAAAGAGCGTCCTAGCGTCTGCGGCACCTACCGCGTTTATCGTGTCTGCTCCATGGGTCCACCAAGCTCCGGCGGCATTTCGCTTCTGCAGATGCTGGGAATTCTCGATCATTTCCCCGCGAGCGCGTTGCAGCCGGGAACCTTGAGCGGCTTGCATCTCTTTGCCGAAGCCAGCCGGCTCGCCTTCGCCGATCGCGCCATGTACATAGCCGATCCCGACGCCATTGCCGTGCCCGTCGCCGGCTTGCTCGATCCGCGCTACCTGCAGGGGCGCGCGGCGTTGATCGATTCCGGTCGCGACATGGGCACGGCCCGGGCCGGGACGCCGCCAGTCGAGCACGCATGGCTCGACTTCGCACCGCAGCGCACGCCGCAGATACCGGGCACGAGTCACCTCTCCGTCGTCGATGCGAACGGCCAAGTGGTGTCGATGACCACGACCATCGAGGCGCCCTTCGGCGCCGAGATCATGGCGAAAGGATTTCTCCTCAACAACGAGCTGACGGATTTCTCCTTCGAGCCCATGCGCGACGGCAAGCCGGTCGCCAATGCGCCTGCGCCGGGCAAACGGCCCATGAGCGCCATGTCGCCGACAATCGTCTTCAATCCGGACGGGACATTTAAGATCGCTCTAGGGTCGCCCGGCGGCCCCTTCATCATCGATTATGTGGCGCAGGCTGTTGTGGCGTTGCTCGACGGCGGCCTCGGCCCGCAGTCGGCCGCCGCCCTGCCCCATCTCGCCAACCTGAACGGTCCCACGATTCTCGAAGCGGACACATCGATCGTCGAGTTTGCCTCCGCGCTTGCGGCCATGGGCCACAAAGTGGTGCTTTCGCCGCTGCCGAGCGGTTTGCATATCGTCGAACGAAGCAAGAGCGGCTATGTCGGCGGCGCCGATCCCAGGCGCGACGGCAATGTGATGGGCAATTGACCTATCCGATGACTCGTCGAACGCGCCACGCTGCTTCCTCCCAGATGCGTACCAAATCGAGGCGAAGGTTTGCCGTCCGATTACACGTCCACTGACGTGGGTGTACAAGAATTGCCATCGTGTTGGGCGCGCCGGCGATTGCATCCAGAGGATTTTGCGGCCTCCACCAGATCGGTGCCGGCGCGTCAGAAAACCAAGCACATAATTTTTGGCGTATTTCAGCGCTTCCGGCATCGGCTACGATCGCGAATTCCTCGAGTAGCGAAGGCGTCATGAAATAGCTGTTGGGTACGTTGACAAGGCGGTTGACGAAATCCCCATGCGCCACGATTGAGCGAGGCATTATCCCGGAAAAATCGCGAAAACTGGCGATGTTCTTCCGGAACTCCGCTCTCATCATATCGACATGGGCGTCAATTTGTTGTCTTGAGGCAAGCCCATGCCGCTTGATGATGGTCGATGTTTCCTCGAAGTGATACCCGACCTCGCTTCCGAATTCGCAAATTCGTTTCATAAGCGAGCGGTCAAGCGTCGACAGGCGGAAGTAGTAGGTTGCGCGGACGTCGAACTCGCGGTCGCAGTCGAACATGCGGGCTGCGCCCGCGGGATCGGTATCTACATCGTTCCGCAGCAGACAGATCGGACAACGAATACTATCGTTGGACGCAACGGACTGCGCAAACTCCGTCGTCGTCACAAAGCGGTAGCCTGCCGCGCGGATTTGGCGCAGAAGGTCGCGATATCGACCGAGCCTGCTGCCCATGACATAGTTCTGATAGATTCGGTTTTGCAGGAAGGAAAGAGGTGTCACGAGCGCGGCTCCCGGCGCCGATAGACAATTCCTCTGCGCGACGGCGACCGCAACTGCACACTAAGGTAATTACGCCATATCGCCCAGTACAAAATTCGTCCCCAAAACCCGGTTCCAAGCAAGGAAAATGGGGCGGCGATCTGCACGGGGTCTCCTCGGCTATTCCGTCTCGGCTCACACGCTTATCCAGCGTCGCTGGCCCGTGCACCTCGGCAACAGCAGCATTCCAGATGAAATGCCGTTCAGGTATCGGATGGGTGTCTTGCGACAGGGTCAGCTATGGCAAAGCTTAACGTCGGCGTTTCTTGCGACGCAGAGAAGGCGTCGGAAAGGATATAGCATCACGCCGAATGCGCGGGGGATAGGCGTTCGCCGCGCGCCGGCCGCATTCCGCAACGAATGCTTCCCGCTCGGCGCCGGGCGGCCGCAAAGGGCCTGACGCCCGTTCCGCTCATCCAGTCGTAAACGGCGTCCTTTCCGCTCAGCTTTTGCAGATAGCGGGTTTCCCAGATGTCGACGGCGTCGCAGCACGGCTCGAAAATGGCGAAATAGTCCTCCGGCGCGAACACACGTTCCACCAATCCCGTTTTGCATTCACTGGGAGCGCGGACGTCCTCGTCCGTCAAAGGAAGGTGACGCGCAAGGATGCGCGCGCTCCCAGTGGCGCCGCGGCCCGCGCAGCTTTCGTTTCCTCAATGTCTGAAGCATAAATGGCGGCTATCATGATCGAGCTTTGCAATCTTACCAAGACTTTTGGCGGCCGAAGCGCAGTCGCCGGACTCGATCTGTGCGTGGCGACCGGCGAGCTGCTGGTGCTGGTGGGCCCGTCCGGCTGCGGCAAGACCACGACGCTCACGATGATCAACCGCCTCGCCGAGCCCACTTCCGGCGACATCCGCATCGACGGCAAGAGCGTGCGGGATTTCGATCCCGTGGCGCTCAGGCGCCGCACCGGCTTCGTATTCCAGGACGTGGGGCTTTTCCCCCATCTCACCGCAGCCGAAAACGTCGGCATCGCTCTCAAGCTGACCAAGACACCCAAGGCGGAAATGGACGCGCGCGTCGGCGAAGCGATGCGGCAGGTGCGCATGCCGGAGGAAGAATTCGCCGGGCGGTTTCCGGCGACGCTTTCCGCCGGGCAGCGCCAGCGCATCGGCATCGCCCGCGCCCTTGTCGGCCGGCCGTCGATCATGCTGATGGACGAGCCGTTCGGCGCGCTCGATCCGCTGACGCGCGACGAGCTGGTCGATGAATATCGCGCGCTTCACGAGGCTTTGAGGCTGACGACAGTGCTTGTCACGCACGACATGACGGAAGCCTTTCTGCTGGCGGATCGCATTGCCATCATGCGCGGAGGCTCGCTGGTGCAGGTAGGCACGCCCCGTGAAATCGCCGCAACACCCGCCGACGCATTCGTCCGCGCCCTGGTCGACCATCCGCGCCGGCGCGCCGGCGCCCTTGCCAGGCTTCTGGGGCCAAGCGGCGCATGAGCGAGGCGCTCGCCGCCGCCTGGGCGCATCTGCCGGAATATCTGGGTTGGCACGTTCTGCTCAGTCTTTCGGCCATCGCGCTCGGCGTTCTGGTCAGCCTGCCGGTCGCGGTGGTTTCCGCCCGCTCGGCGGCGCTGCGGGCGCCGGCTCTGGCGCTTGCCGGCATCGTCCAGACGATTCCGGGGCTGGCGCTGCTGGCGCTGTTCTATCCGATCCTGCTGGGGCTTTCGGCGATCACGCGCGCGGCATTCGGATTCGGATTCCGCGCGCTGGGCTTTTTGCCGGCGCTGCTGGCGCTCACCCTTTATTCGATGCTGCCGGTGCTCCGAAACACGATCGCGGGGCTGAGCGGCATCGATCCGGCGGTGCGGACGGCCGCGCGCGCGGTCGGCATGACGCGGGTTCAGGAGCTGAAATACGTCGAGCTGCCGCTTGCCGCGCCGGTCATTCTGGCCGGCATCCGCACCGCGGCCGTCTGGGTCATCGGCGCGGCAACGCTGTCCACGCCGGTCGGCCAGACAAGTCTTGGAAATTACATCTTCACCGGCCTGCAAACGGAGAACTGGATCTTCGTTCTGTTCGGCTGCGTGGCGGCCGCACTGCTGGCGCTGGTGGTGGACCGATTGCTGGGGTTGGCCGAAGCGGGCCTTGCACAGCGCTCGCGGCTGCGGCTCGCCGGCTCGGCCGTGGGACTCGCGCTGCTGGCAGGGGCGAGCATCGTGCCTGTTATGGGGCAAGGCGGGCCGACCCCGCTTGTCGTTGGAACCAAAGGCTTCGACGAGCAGCTCATTCTCGGTGCTCTCCTCGAAGATCGCCTGCGCCGGGCCGGATTCGTCACCGAGCGGCGCGACGGCCTGGGCTCGCAGGTGGCTTTCGACGCCTTGGCGGCGAACGACGTCGACGTTTATGTCGACTACTCGGGCACGATCTGGTTCGACGACATGAAGCGCAGCGATCTGCCCGCCCGAGAGCAACTGCTCAAGCAAATGTCGCAATGGCTCGCGCGCACGCGCGGCATCCGTTGTCTCGGGCGCCTGGGCTTCGAGAACGCCTATGCCTTTGCCATGCGCGGCGATCGCGCCCGGGCTCTGCATATCCGCTCGCTTGCCGATCTCGCCGCTTATGCGCCGCACCTGAAGATCGGCGGCGATTTCGAGATCTTCAGCCGCCCGGAATGGCGCGCCGTGCAACGCAGCTATGGCCTCAAGTTTGCCGTCGAGCGGCAGTACCAGCCCGATTTCATGTATCGGGCGCTGGCGAGCGGCGACGTCGACGTCATCACCGCCTTTTCCAGCGACGGGCGGATCGCGCAATTCGGTCTCAAGCTGCTCGCCGATCCGCAAGGCGCGCTGCCGCCTTATGACGCAGTTCTGCTCGTCGCGCCGGCGCACGCCCGCGACGGCCGGCTGATTAAGGCGCTCGCGCCGCTCATCGGATCGCTCGACCTTCCGACGATGCAGCAGGCCAATCTCATGGTGGACCGGGATACGAACAAGCGCATGCCCGAACAGGTGGCCGCCATTCTCGACCGCCATGTCGCCGATCGCGTACGGTTGACAGGCGGGGGGTCCCATCCTTAGAAGCTCGGCTCCCCTTCGGAAGGCTAGCCGGCCCTTAAGGAGTATTGGCCATGAAGCGCACCTATCAGCCGAGCCGTCTCGTGCGCAAGCGCCGCCACGGCTTCCGTGCCCGGATGGCCACCACGGGGGGCCGCAAGGTGCTGGCCCGGCGCCGGGCGCACGGCCGTAAGAAGCTGTCGGCTTAAGCTCTCAGCTGAATTACGTGGATCAGACATTTCGTAGGATTACGGCTGCCTACCCGCCTCCCCTTGCTCGGGAGATATGGGTCGCTGGGCATGGCAATGAACGTTGAACCTGCCCCAATCCTCATGGATCGCCTCAAGAAACGCGCCGATTTCCTGCGCGCCGCCCGCGGCGTCAGGCGCGTCACGGCCGGTATGACCCTTGAGGTTTGCCCCACGCCGGAGGCATGGGCGAGACCGAACCGTCTCCGGTTGGGGTTTACCGCGAGCAAAAAGATCGGAATGGCAGTGGATCGCAACCGGGCCCGCCGCAGGCTGAGGGCCGCCGCGGCGCAAACTCTTCCTCTTTATGCCTTGCCCGGCAACGACTATGTTCTGGTCGCGCGGCGCGGAACGCTTGGCCGGCCTTTCCCGGGTCTCCTGGCCGATCTGGCAGCCGCGCTCAAGGCAGCCCATATGAGGCTTGGCCCACCAAAGTCGGGAGACCCTTGTTGACGCAGCGCCGGACCCTTTCTCTGCGCCAGCTTTCGGTTGGGCTGCTGGTCCTGCCGCTGCGGCTTTACCAGTGGTTTGTTTCACCGCTTTTCCCGCCGGCCTGCCGCTTCGAGCCGAGCTGCTCCCACTATGCCGTGGAAGCCCTGGCGCTGCACGGACCGTGGCGCGGCCTGGTCCTGGCGTTGCGCCGGCTCTCGCGCTGTCATCCTTTCACCCGGCTCGGCGGTTCGTCGGGCTTCGATCCGGTTCCTCCGCTCCGATAAAAACCGATGGACGACAACAAGAATTTTTTTCTCGCGGTGCTGCTCGCGGCTGTCGTGCTGTTCGCATGGGACTATTTCGTCGCCATGCCGCAGGAGAGGCAGGCGGAGCTCGCGCACCAAGTCCAGCTCGCCCACGAGGAAAAGCCAAAACCCGTAACCGCGAATGAAGCACCCACTGGCGCGATAGGTCATCTCGCCCGCGCCGCGGCACTTTCGCGCGGCGGTGCGAGAATTGTTATTGATACGCCCTCCATGGACGGATCGATCAGGCTCAAGGGCGCTCTGTTCGACGATCTGCGCTTCAAGCGCTATCGCGAGACGGTCGATCCCAAGAGCGCCGAGATCGTGCTCTTCTCGCCTACCGGCACGAGCTACCCGTATTACACCGTGTTTGGCTGGGTGGGCGCACCAGGCGCAGACGTCAAAACGCCGGACGATTCCACTCCGTGGCAGCTGGCAGGCGGCGGGACGCTGACGCAGAAGAGTCCGGTCGTCTTGCGCTGGGACAACGGCCACGGTCTGGTGTTTACGCGCAAGATTGCCGTCGACGACCGCTATCTCTTCACCGTCACGGACAGTGTGCGCAATACCGGTGCAAGCAGGGTCGTCCTCTTCCCCTACGGTTACGTCGTGCGGGACGGCATTCCGCCCGAAAAGAGCTCCTGGATTCTCCATGAGGGCTATATAGGAATCGCCGGCGGCACCGAGCACGACGCCAACTACGACGATTTCAAGGACGAAAAGCCGCCGCAGACCTTCCGGTCAACCGGCGGCTGGCTCGGCCTCACCGACAAATACTGGATGACAGCCGTCGTCCCGCCGCAGGGCGACGCGTTCGAAGCCACGTATCGCGCAAGTCCGCTCGACGGGACGAAGGCCTATCAGGCGAATTTCCGTCTGGACGAGCGCAGCATTGCGCCCGGCGGCACGTCGACGCTGACCGAACGCCTGTTTGCCGGCGCCAAAGTGGTTACGGTCCTGCAGCAATATGAAGACCAATACGGAATCGAGAAGCTGCACTACGCCGTCGACTGGGGCTGGTTTTGGTTCTTCACGCAGCCGATCTTTTATCTGCTCGACCTCTTCTATCGTTTCCTCGGCAATTTCGGCGTTGCGATCCTGCTTCTGACGGTGGCGATCAAGCTCGTGTTTTTCCCGCTGGCGGACGCATCCTATCGCTCGATGAGCCGCATGAAGAAATTGCAGCCGGAGGTCGAGCGCATTCGCGAGCGCTTCGCCGAGGACAAGCTGCGACAGCAGCAGGAAATGATGGAACTCTACAAGCGCGAGAAGGTGAATCCGGTCTCCGGCTGTTTGCCGATGCTGATTCAGATTCCCGTCTTCTTCTCGCTCTACAAAGTGCTCTATGTCACGATCGAGATGCGCCAGGCGCCGTTTTTCGGCTGGATTCACGATCTGTCGGCGCCCGATCCCACCTCGCTCCTGAACCTCTTCGGGCTTCTGCCCTATTCGATACCGGCCTTTGTGCCGGCGGTACTGCATATCGGTTTATGGCCGATCTTGATGGGTCTCACGCAATGGCTGCAGACGAAGATGAACCCGGCTCCGGCCGATCCCGTGCAGCAGCGCATGTTCGCCTTCATGCCATTGATCTTCACGTTCATGCTCGCGGCGATGCCGGCGGGGCTGGTGATCTACTGGACCTGGAACAACCTGCTGTCCGTCGGACAGCAATACGTGATGATGCGACGCCAGGGCGTCGACATTCACCTGGTCGACAATCTCAAGCTGCCGGCATTTTTTCGCCGTCTGGCCGGCCGTGGCGCCGGCACGCAGCCCGGTGAGTGAGGACGTACGTAAGCTCTTCACGGCGCCGTGCGCTTTCGTCGCCGGCGCGGCCTCGCAGGAAGCCATCCCGCCGGCAGGACTGCCCGAGATCGCCTTTGCCGGCCGCTCGAATGTGGGCAAATCGAGCCTGATCAACGCTTTGCTGCACCGCAAGAGCCTGGCGCGCGTTTCGCAGACCCCGGGCGCCACGCGGCAGATCAATTTCTTTGCGCTCGGCGACACGCTCGCCCTTGTGGACCTGCCCGGCTACGGCTACGCGCAGGCTTCGAAATCGCAGGCACTGGCCTGGCAAAATCTCATCTTTGCGTATTTGCGCGGCAGAGCGAGCTTGAAGCGCGTCATTCTGCTCATCGATGCGCGCCGGGGCTTGATGGCTGTGGACAGCCAAGCCATGACAATTCTCGACGAGGCGGCCGTCTCCTATCTCCCGGTGTTGACCAAGATCGACAAGCTTTCGGCAGCAGAGCGCGAGCAGGCCGTCCTGAGTTGCCGGGAGAGCCTCGCGCGGCACATCGCGGCCTATCCGGATATTCTCGCCACATCTTCCGTAACGGGAGAGGGGTTGGAGTCCCTGAGAGCGCATATCGCTACGCTTGTGTAGTACCTCTGCACAGAGGATATGACTGAACCCTGGGAGCGCTGCCCCCGATCAGGTCGTAAGGCGTCAAGATAAGATAGATCGGGGGCCAGCCCCGCCTTGATCCTGGGCCATTGCATATGCCTCTGGACTGTGAAGAAAGCCAATTTCACGCGGAGGCACGGAGTGCGCGGCGATGCCGAGAACGAACCGCCGGCGAGTCTGCCGCGCTAAGCGCAAAAAATTAGCCGTAGAACTCCTCCGCGTCTCCGCGTGCGAAATTTATATGCGATAGCCCTGCGACTTGATCGGGGTCATGCGATGATGCGGTACCACCCATTCCGGCAAGGTGCCGACGTGGCGGAGCATTTGCATAAAATACCGCAGAATTGTTCAATTGAGCGGTCCAATGCTGAATTTCGTCCCATTCGTGAACAGTCTGGCGCCCAAGGCCGCGCTGGGAGGCTTCCTGGTACTGAGCGCGCTCTCTTCCGACATTACGGCTAACAGCACCGCCTATCAGGCACTCACATCGGGCGCCTCCAGCCAAGCGGCATCGGACATGGCCTCGTCGGGTGCGACCACGACGCGCGATCCTTATTTCGAGCTGGATTTCGGTCTTACCTACCAGAATGCCGGCAGAATGGATTTGGCCGAACCGCTCTACCGGGCTGCCATCGTCGATGGTGGCAACGTCATCCCTGCGTTCACCACGAACTCGAACGATCGGGGCAAGACCATCGCCCAGATCGCTTGCGAAAATCTCCGCATCGGGTATCAGGCCGACAACGTCTGCTAAGTCTTTACGACCCCGCTATTGGGATCTGCCTGTCGATTTTCCCGATCTTGATATTGGTCGTGCCGCGTTGCCGGCGCGGGCTTGCGACGTTCTTCGCGATTGCCGAATTGTCCGGACGGAAATGTTCGGTCCGCCGCGCAGGTTCGGGTTGGTGCCCGTGGCCTCTTGCGATATAAGCCGCGGGGCGCGAACGGCCGGAGCCGAAAAGCGGATGGCATTGCAGGACGACGTCGGACAGGATCGCAACCTGCGCGTGATGGCGCGCTGGCGTTCGACCGCGCGCGTCCTGGTAGAGGCGCTGCCGTTCATCCTGCGTTACGACGGCCAGACCATTGTCGTGAAATATGGCGGCCATGCCATGGAAGGCGGGGTCTCCGAGCATTTCGCGCAGGATATCGTTCTGATGAAGCAGACCGGAGTCGATCCGGTCGTGGTACACGGCGGCGGACCGCAAATCGGCTCGATGCTCAAGCGGCTTTCCATTCCCTCGACCTTCATCGACGGGTTGCGCGTAACCGACGAGGCTGCCATCGAAGTCGTCGAGATGGTGCTCACCGGTGCCATCAACAAGCAGATCGTGAGCGGCATCAATGCGGCGGGCGGCAGGGCGGTAGGGCTTTCGGGAAAAGACGGCAATCTCGTCGTGGCCCGCAAGCTCGAGCGCTACAAGCTGGATCCCAAGACGCTCGAGCGCAAGCTCGTGGATTTGGGATTTGTCGGCGAGCCCGAAGACGTCAATCCCGAGGTCCTGCGCACGATCATCAACTCCGATCTTATTCCGGTGATTGCGCCCATCGGCGTCGGTCGAAAGGGCGAAACCTTCAACATCAATGCCGATACTGTGGCAGGCGCCGTCGCGGGCGCCATGAAGGCGGCGCGCCTGTTGCTGCTCACCGACGTAGAAGGGGTTCTCGATCGCGACGGCAAGCTCATTCCGCGCCTGACGGTTTCCGAGGCGCGGGCGCTGATCGACGACGGCACGATTTCCGGCGGCATGATTCCCAAGATCGACACGGCGATCGATGCAGTGGAGAAGGGTGTGCGTGCCGCCGTCATTTTGGACGGCCGCATTCCGCACGTGCTTTTGCTCGAGCTTTTTACCGAGCACGGCGCCGGCACCATGATCATCGCGGAATGACGCGCCCACTCCGCTTGCCGCTGCGGGCAAGGGTCTCACGTGCAGACAAGAAACGGCGGCGAAGATATTCTTCTGCCGCTGCGGCTCTCTTTGCGTCGCTTATGGCGCTGACGCTGGATGCCGCGCCGACGGCCGCGCAGATGCATCTCTGCAATCAGACAAGCTATGTGGTTTATGCAGCGATCGGGTTCCAGTCGGGTATGGGAATGGCGACGCGGGGCTGGATCCGGGTTGCGCCGGGCGATTGCGCGCTGACCATTGCAGAACCGCTGACCGCGCCAGCCTACTACATTTACGCCAGAAGTTCGCAGGCGCATTCGGGGCCGTCGCGGGCATGGGGCGGGCAGACGAGACTCTGTGCGAAGGACACGGATTTTTCAATGCAGACGCCGTTCGGCGCGCCCAGCTGTGGGAGTGACGACGCGTTTTTGATGCCGTTTGCGGCCGTATCGACGCGCGGCTCCGCGTCCTGGACGACGACATTCACGGAAAATCCGCGCCTTGGTTCTTTTCTCGCCGCGCGCGAGGGCGGGATGGCACGTCTGCTTTCCGATATCGGCTATAAGGTCGATCTGGGCGACACCAGGGCTCATGCCGACGCGCTGGCGAAGTTTCGCGCCCGCGTGAAACTCGCGGCAAACGCCAGTCCCGACGACATTTTCGACGCACTTGAAACCGAAGCACTCAAGGCATCCGCGCCGCAGGGCTACTCGATTTGCAATGACGGCGATTTGGTTATTTGGGCTGCCATGGGTTTGCGGCAGGGCTCCACTTGGGTGGCGCGCGGATGGTGGAAGATCCTGCCCGGAGGCTGCGCGAAAACCATCACCGAGCCGTTAGCCGCGGATCGTGTCTATGTTCTCGCGGAAAAGCACGGCAACAGCCATCTGGTATCGGGGCAGGCGAAATTCTGTGTTACCGATATCGAGTTCGAGGTTTTCGGAAACCAGCGCTGCGACTCCCGCGGTCTGACCGAAGCGGGCTTCGCGGCGACGAACACGAAGGGTCTGAGCGGCTATGCGGCCCATGTGGGCAGCGGCGGGCTTATTCCGCCCGCGCGACAGCTGTCTCAGGCGCGTACGCCGAAATAGCCGAGGTGCCATCGCATCTCGCTTTCGCCCATGGGAAAATGAACGCCGTCGCGAGCCGGCAGCACCTCGCGTGAGGGCAGCCGCAACACGAAGGACTGCACTTTGAAGGCCGTGCGCATGCTCAAGCCGGCAAGCCACACGAGCGAGATCACCGGCTTGGCCGACTGCGAGTCGATGATCCGCTTGGCTGTCTCCTGCGAAACGCCGGCAAGCACCGCCAAGGCGGCCGTGACGACTTCGCGCTTGCCGGCCTCGGCGGCGCGCTCGACGAAATCGTCGCCGAGCTTCCCCTCCTTGAAAATCTGTTCGACTTCGGCGGCTGCCTTCGCGGTTTCGTCCGCTTCTGCGGCCTGCGCGAGGCGTGCTTGCATCTCGCGGGCAAGATGGCGCCTTGTGTCTTCGTCGAGATTGTTTCGTGCCGCAAGACCTTCAACGAGCGCGGCGCCTACAAAGCCGGCAATGCGGCGGATCACGCGCGCAGAAAGATCGTGCCGCATTGCGAGCGGGCGGTGCCAATCTTTGATGGACTCGGCTCTTTCGGCAATCTTTTCCAGCGTTTCCTCGCGAATCTGCGCATCGGCATTCTCGAGCAGGATTGCTATGGCGGGAACGTCGCGGGCCGCCGCAATGGCATCGCTCACGTCGGCGCGCAGGGGACGGCGGGCGGCGATCGCCCTCACGGCATAATTGGCGTGCGCTGTAGTCAGGATCTCGACCAAATCGGTATCGGATAGAAGGGGCGAGAATTCCAGAATCGGCGCCGCCACCTTCTCGACGTCGCGCGCGAGCCGGCGGATCACATCCTTCGGCACGCAATCGAGCGCCTTGATTTCCTCGGCGAGTATCTGCCGCACGCGGGGCAGCTGATCGCGCGCCAGGCAGTCCAGCGTCTCCAGCGTCAATGCGCGCGCACGCTCGCTGGCCTGTGCCGGCAGGGACGGCAGGAGACGGCCGATCTTGCGCGCAAGCTCGGCGCGGACTTGCTCATCCGTATCGTCGGCAAGACGCCGGTTGGCATGGGCCGGCGTGGCAGGATTGGCTGCAACGGCCCGGCGCGCTTCGGATTCGCCCTCGCTGGCAAGAAAGTAGAGCACTTCGGGCGCCACGTCCGTGCGCATACCCAACCAGGTCCGCGCCCGAGCGTCCGCGCCTTCCAGAATGCGGATAATATCGGCTCTGCCCGCAACGCTCGGCAGACTCTGCCACCAGCTCTTCTTTTTTGCGCGTGCGCCCATCGCCAACCAATCGCCTGCTTCTTGCTTATTCTGGGCCGTGCTGATTAAGACCTGCTAAAGCGATAGCCGAGTGCTTGCCATGCCAGGGGCTTTGCCGCATCTTCCGGCGCCTATGCCAAGCCTGCCCCAAATCGAGACACAGCCGGACTTTCGCCACGTCGACGTTTGGGTCTTTGATCTGGACAACACGCTCTACGCTGCCCACAGCGGCCTTTTCGGGCAGATCGACCGCCGGATGACGCAGTTCGTGTCCGATCTGTTGGGCACCAGCCCCAGCCGCGCCCGCGAGATCCAAAAGCGCTACTACCGCGAGCATGGCACAACGCTGAACGGGTTGATGCGGCTGCATGGCGTCGACCCCGAAGCTTATCTCGGCTATGTGCACGAGGTCGATTTGTCCTGTCTTAAACCCGATGCCGCGCTCAAGGCCGCGATCTCGCGGCTTCAAGGGCGCCGCTATATTTTCACCAATGGCTGCCGGCGGCACGCCAACCGGGTTCTGGAGTGCCTCGAACTTGGCTGCCATTTCGACGACATCTGGGATATCCGCACGATCGATTTCCGTCCGAAGCCGGATCCGAGCGGTTACGAAGCGGTTCTGGCGCGCGCCGGCGCGAGCCCCGGCCGTGCCGCCATGTTCGACGATGCGCAACGTAACCTCGCGACGGCCCGCGGACTCGGCATGACGACCGTGTGGATCAGAAACGATTCGGAATGGTCCAAGCAGGGCCCGGCGTTCCCCGTGGCGTCTGGCGAGCACATCGATTACGAAACCGACGATCTTGCGGAATTTCTTCACGGAATCAGGATTTGAAAAAATGACGATGAATCTCGCCCGCTTGATCGAGGATGCCTGGGAGTCGCGCGACGGCATCGATCCGGAATCCGGCAAGGACGTGCGGCCGGCGGTGGAAGAGGCGTTGATGGCGCTCGATGCCGGACGATTGCGCGTGGCGGAAAAGATTGCGGGCGAGTGGGTGGTCCATCAGTGGCTCAAGAAGGCGGTGCTGCTGTCTTTCCGCTTGAGCGATATGCGCGCGATCTCGGGCGCTCCGGGAGGCACGAATTGGTGGGACAAGGTCGATTCGAAATTTCTGGGCTGGACGGAAACCGAATTCCGCCAGGCAGGTTTCCGTGCCGTGCCGGGCGCGATCGTCCGGCGTTCCGCCTTTATCGGCAAAGGGGTCGTGCTCATGCCCTCGTTCGTCAACGTGGGCGCCCATGTGGACGAGAACACGATGGTCGACACATGGGCGACGGTGGGGTCGTGCGCGCAGGTGGGAAAAGGCTGTCATATCTCGGGCGGTGCCGGAATTGGCGGCGTCCTCGAACCGCTGCAAGCAACGCCGGTCATCATTGAAGACAATTGTTTCGTCGGCGCCCGCGCAGAGATCGCCGAGGGAGTTGTTCTAGGCGAAGGCTCGGTCATATCGATGGGCGTCTATCTCGGGGCTTCGACAAAAATCGTCGACCGCGCCACCGGCGCGATCCACTATGGCCGCGTGCCGCCCTATTCCGTGGTCGTTCCGGGATCGCTGCCGCAGGGACCTGACAAGCCCTCGCTCTATTGCGCGGTCATCGTCAAGCAAGTGGATGCGCGCACGCGTTCCAAGACCTCGATCAACGAGCTGTTGCGCGACTGACGCGAGTGAAAGTGACGGTCTACGACCCTTCGAACGTTTTCGGGGCAGGGCTGGCGATCTGAAAGCCCCCGGGTTCGACTTGCATGACGGCAAGCCCGCGCTCCGAGCTGCCATCGGGCTCGAAGCGGAAAATCCCGTCGACGCCGGCGAAGCCATTCGGATCCGTCAGTGAGGCTTGGGTAAAGCGATGATACGGCTGGCCGGGCGACAGAAGCGCCACCAGCGACACGGCGTCATAGGCGAGCGTCGAGAGTTGAGAAGGACTGCCGCCGAACTGCGCCCGGTAACGCGCCTCGAAGGCCCTGTGGCTGGCATGAGCGGGCGCGGTGAACCAGCCGCCGGCCAGCATCGGTTCCTGCTCATTCGCAGGGTCGTCCCACAGCCCGGTGCCGAGATATTGTACCGTCTGGTTGCCGGCGCCGTCGGCCGCAAGCGTCGGTCCGATCTCGCGCAACAGGCTGCCGCCTTGCGCGATCAGGATCGCGTCGGGTTTGGCGGTGGCGACGGTCTTGGCGGCGGCGGAAATGCCTTGGCTGTCGGGCTCGAATTTCTCCACATCGGCGATCCGGGCGCCCGCAGCCTTCACGTCGCTGGCAAACGCCTGCGCTACACGCACGCCATAGGCGCTGTCGGGCACCATTGCCGCAAAGACGGTGTGGCCCTGCGCAGCCGCATAGGTGATGATCCGGTGAACCTCGTTTTCGGGCTGGAAACTCAGGAGATAGACGCCGTTGCCCGCGGCGGAACGGTCGCTTGAAAAGGAGATCACGGGCACGCCGCGATCGCGTGCGATCGGCGCCACCGCGCTAACCGAACTTGAGAACAAGGGCCCGACAATGATCTCCGCGCCCTGCGCAAGAAGCGAACGGGCGCCGGCGGCAGCTTGCCCCGGCGTGGATCCTTCGTCGGCGGAGATGAGCAACAAATCGGGGTTGTGGGCGTCAAACAACGCAAGCTGAGCCGCCTTCATCATGCTCTGCGCAAGTCCTCGCGTTGCGGAGGAGCCATTGCTGAAGGGGAGGAGCGCGCCGACGCGGACCGGAATGCGGCCCCCAGCCATGTCTGCCAATCTCAGGAAGCCCGGCCGCTCTCCGGTCAGCGGATGCGCCGGCCCTTGCGGCCGCGCCGGAGCTGCCGCAACTTTCGGCGGCGGCGGCATTGGCGTCACGCAGCCTCCGGCGATCGGGAATATCGCGAGGGCGACCAGAGGCACGCGGCGCAGCGCGCGCACAAGCTGCAAGGGCGAGGGAATCGAAAGCAAGCGCATTCTCTCCAATCGAAGCGGGTACAATGTGATGAACCTAGCGAAAGCGCACGAGCCTATGCCCTCATCGGACGATTCGCAAAATCCCCTGGAGGCGGGTCTTTATCTGACGGCAACGCCCATCGGCCACGCTCGGGATATCACGCTGCGTGCGCTGGATGTGCTGAAATCGTGCGATCTGATCGCCGCGGAAGACACGCGCGTGACGGCCAGGCTCCTGGCGATCTACGCAATCGCCAAGCCCCTCAGGGCATACAACGACCACAACGCCCAAGCCGAGCGGCCGCGTCTCATTGCCCGGCTGAGGGACGGGGCTCGCATAGCATTGGTGAGCGATGCCGGCACGCCGCTCATCTCGGATCCCGGATTCAAGCTCGTGCGCGCGGCCATCGCCGACGGCATAAAAGTTCATGCGGTTCCGGGCGCCTCGGCGGCGCTCGCGGCGCTGAGCGTGGCGGGGCTTCCCAGCGACCGGTTTCTTTTCGCCGGGTTTCCTCCTGCCAAACAAGGCGAGCGGCGCACGTTTCTGTCCGAGTTGAAGGACGTGAACGCAACGCTGATATTCTACGAGTTGCCCAGGCGATTGAGCGAATCGCTCGCCGACATGGCTGCGGAGTTCGGCGCCCGCGAGGCATGCGTTGCCCGGGAGCTTACCAAGCTGCATGAGGAGGTCCGCCGCGCCGACCTTGCCTTGCTTGCGAACGCTTTTCCCGAGCCGCCCAAAGGCGAGGTGACGATCGTGGTCGCGCCGCCCGGCAAGCCGGAGCCTGACTTCGCGCAGGCCGACCGGCTCCTGGACGATGCGCTGGCCTTCATGCCCGTCCGCGCCGCGGCCGACCTCGTGGCGGAAGCGCTGGGTCTGTCGCGGCGGGAAACCTACCGCCGCGCGCTTCTGCGGAAAAATCCGGCAAATGCGCAGGATTGAATCGAAAAGGCGGGCGGAACGGCGTGGGCGCCGCGGCGAGCTGATCGCCAGCCTGATGCTGCTCGTCAAAGGTTACCGCATTCTTGGCAGACGCGTGCGCACGCCGCTGGGCGAGATCGACCTTGTGGCGCAAACGCCCGGCGGGGTAGTGTGTTTCATCGAGGTCAAGGCCCGTGACACCGTCGAGGGCGGCGTGGAAGCCCTGCTTCCCCGCCAGCGGGCTCGCATCGCGCGCGCCGCCGAGACGTTTCTTGCACAGAAGCCGTATCTGAAGCCCAGAGCGGTGCGCTTCGATACGATTACCGTGCCGCGCCGGCGGTTGCCCCGGCATTTCCCCGATGCCTGGCGGCCGTGAGCGGTCTTGCTCGAAGTGATCGATCCGCATGAGAAATACGCTAATGTCATCCGGCGAAGCAAGCCGAGCAGCGATGCCTGTGCCGCCAATCGATCCGGTTGAGTATCTACGAACGATCGGCCAGGAAGGAGAGGGGCCGCACGACATTGCACGCGCCGCACTTATGTTTTCCGCTCTCGATCATGCCGGCCGGCCGCTGGAGCCATATCTCGAGCATCTGGCCGAAATCGCCGAGCGTGCGCGCAATGATTCGCAGGCTGCTCGGGCTGCGGAAGACGGTGCGCGCGTGCTGTCGGGCCTTCTCATCGGACGCTACGGCTATGACGGCGACCGGCTGTCCTACGACGACCCGGACAATGCCGATTTCATGGCGGTGATCGACCGACGCCGCGGATTGCCGGTGGCTCTCGGCATTCTCTACATGCATGCAGCCCGAACTGCCGGCTTCGAGGCGTCCGGGCTCAACGCTCCCGGCCACTTCCTTCTGCGCATCACGCTACGCAGCAGGGAATGCCTCATCGATCCCTTCAACGGCGGCGCTGCGCCGACCCGCGAAACCCTTGGCGCGCCGCCACGCATGGTCGCACCGCAACCCGACGATCCGATGCTGGTCGAGCCTGTCGCCGACGTGGATGTCCTGTTGCGGCTGGCCGACAATTTGAAACTGCGCGTATTGCAGACGGGCGAGCGCAATCGCGCCATGGAAATCGCCAAGCGCATGGTGCTGATGGCACCGCGGCGACCGGAGATGTGGATCGATCTGGCGCGCCTCAACGAAGCGGCCGGCGCGCTCGGCGCAGCACAGAATGCCTACGAGGCCTGTCTTGCGCTGGCGGACCAAGGGACCGCGCTTCACAACGAAGCAGCCCTCGCGCTGCATGCTCTCAAACGGCGGCTCAATTGATGCTTACTGTTGCCATTCAGATGGATCCCATCGAGCGGATCGATATCTCGGGCGATTCCACCTTTGCCTTGGCTCTCGAAGCGCAGGCGCGGGGACATACGCTTTTCTACTACGGGCCGCGCGATCTGACGTTTCGCGACGGGACGATCTCGGCGCGGGTACGCCCGCTCACGGTGCGCAATGTCAGGGGCGATCATTTCTCGCTCGGGCCGGTTGCGGTTGCGGACCTCGGGCGGCTCGACGTGGTGCTGATGCGCCAGGATCCTCCCTTCGACATGGCCTACATCACCGCTACCCACATTCTGGAACGGCTTGCGCCGGACGTACTGGTCGTGAACGACCCGTTTCATGTGCGCAACGCGCCGGAAAAACTGTTCGTCGCGGAATTCAAAGCGTTCATGCCGCCCACGCTCATCACCTCCGACCGCGAGGAGATCGGGAACTTTCGCGCCGAGCACGGCGACATCATTCTGAAGCCGCTCTACGGCAATGGCGGCGCCGGCGTCTTCCGAGTCCGCGAAGACGACGAAAATCTCGGGGCGCTGCTCGAGATGTTCACCGCGTTCTATCGCGAACCCGTGATCGTCCAGCGCTACGTGCCGGAAGTGCGCGAAGGCGACAAACGCATCATCCTGGTGGACGGCGAGTTTGCCGGCGCCATCAATCGCGTGCCGGCGAAAGGAGAAGCCCGCTCGAATATGCATGTGGGGGGCAGGCCGGAACCGGCGGACCTGACGGATCGCGAGAAGGAGATTTGCGCTGCGCTAGGCCCCGAGCTGAGGCGGCGCGGGCTTATCTTCACCGGCATCGACGTGATCGGCGGTTTCCTCACGGAAATCAACGTCACGTCGCCGACCGGCATCCACGAAGTCAGGCGCTTCGGCGGCGCCGATATTGCGGCTCTGGTTTGGGATGCGATCGCGCGCCGCCTGACCGAAAAGAACTGATCAGGCAACGCCGCCGAAACGACTGCGGTAGCGTGCGTCCATCTTGGCCATGGGGAAATAGACGAACACGTCGGTCGTTCCGAACTGCCGGTCGATCACCGCGCCATCGCCCACGCTGGCGCCGGCACGGATATAGCCTTTGATCATCGGGGGCAGTGCGCGCAAAGCTTCTTTGGCCTCGATTGCCTCCTTGGGCATCAAGTCCATGTTCGCGAGGAGCTCCGGTCTTGCCCGTACCCGCAAGCCTTCGGGCATGCGATGGAAGTGATGCAGATAAGACAGCGGCAGCGCCAATGCCTGCGGGTTGGTCCCCGGCAAGGATGCACAGCCGAACATCAGATCGATAGAGAAGCGCTGAATATAGACCATCACGCCGCGCCACAACAGCTGCATCGTGGCCGGCTTGACGCGATACTGCTTGAGCACGCAGGAGCGGCCGAGCTCCAGCAGGCGGCTCGTCTGCTCGATGCCTGCCAGCATCGGCGCGATGTTGTACTCGCCGGCAGTGTAGAAACCGCCGGCGCGCGAAGCCTCGCCGGCGCGCATCAGGCGATAGGTGCCGACGACCGCCGGCTGTCCTTCCTCGTCGAACGTGCTGCGGTCGACCACCAGCAGGTGGTCGCAATACTCGTCGAATGTGTCGAAATCCCGCCGCGCTTCGCGCATGGCCGGGCTCGGGATGGCCGACATTTCCTCGTAGAAGACGCGATAGCGCAGCCGCTGAGCCGCCTCGACTTCCCATTCCGTTTCGGCAAGCCTGACCTCAAGCGCTCCCAGGCTGGCCAAAACGGGCCATTGCGCAAGGACCCCCTCAAAGGGGCCAGGCTCATAGACATTGACCAAGATCGGCGCTTTCCTTGAGAGAAGGTCCGCGGGACCCTTAGGCCTCCACCCGTAAACCCTCCGCGAACGGAGCCTGCATCCTACTTGAGGCGGCACGCCGGCGCAAACGAAACTGCTTGCGCAAAACTGCTTTGGTGGCACGCCGGGATCCCTCCCTGCTTAGCCGCCGGTCGCCGTCATTGCCGGGGCCAGCCTGGACTGGCGCGCGCCCAGAACAACGAACAGGAGTATGGCAGGAATGCCGATCAAGCCGGCACCGATGAAAAATATGGCATAGGCTCCCATCAAGCCATGGGACGCGCTGAGGCCCTCGACGATCGATCCCGAGAATCCCTTCAAGAATTTTCCGGCCCATGTATAGGCGGAACTCAGCAGCGCATATTGCGTGGCTGTGTAGCCGAGACTGGTCAGGCTCGACATATACGTCATGAGCGCGACGCCGGCGAAGGCCGTGCTGAAATTGTCCCCTGCCATAATGGCCGAGAAGAGAGCCACGTCCGCTTTTCGGTAGGCCAGGATGGAAAACGCCGCGATGGCGAACGCCTGCAGAATGCCGCCGACGATCAAGGCGCGCATCGCGCCCAGCCTGAGCGCGCATGCCCCGCCCGCGGCAATTCCGAGCAGCACCGCGACGATACCGATAGAGCCGCGGACGGCGCCCACGTAATCCTTCGACAGACCGATGTCGTGATAGAACGGGTTGGCCATCGGGCCCATGACGAAATCGGGCAACCGGTAAAGGACGATCGCCGCGAGCATCACGATGGCGACCCACCCGTAGCGCTGGAAGAAAGCGACGAACGGTCCTGCGATGGCGTCGGTGAGGCCGCGCGGCGTGGACAGCGGCAAGTCGTGCGCCTTCCTTTCGATGACGGCGTCGGCGCGCGGAGACTCCGTCGCAAGCAGCGTTGCAGCGATGCCGACCGCCATCAGCACCGCGCATGCGAAATAGGCGATAGACCAGCCCACATGCTCCGCTGCAATCAGGATCAGTGCGTCGGTCAGCAGCAGCGCGATGCGGTAGCCGAATTGGTAGGCCGAGGAGAGCGGCCCCATTTCCTCCTCGTTCTGCGCACTCTCGATTCGCCACGCATCGATCACGATGTCCTGGGTTGCCGAAAAAAATGCGACGGCCAAGGCGCCGGCGCCCAGAAGAACCAGTCCGTGCGCCGTGCCGAAAAATGCCATGGCGGCCAATCCTGCCGCGGTGGCGCATTGGGTCAGCAATATCCAGCCCCTGCGGCGGCCAAGACCGGAAACGAACGGCGCCCCGGCGCGGTCTATCAAGGGGGCCCAAACGAACTTGAAGGAGTATGCAAGACCCACCCACGAAATGAAGCCGATGGCAGTCAGCGATGTCCCTTGGTCGCGCAGCCAGTAGCCGAAGGTGTTTCCCGTGAGCAGAAAGGGCAGGCCCGACGAGAACCCGAGCGCCAGCATGACGAGGGCGCGTGGCTGGAGATAGTCCGCGAATTTGGCGCTATGCGCAGGCTTGTTCATGCCGGCCGTTCTGCCACAACATTCTTGCGCAGCATACTGCGAGCGCGGTCCCCGACTTGATCGGGGGCCCTCGGCCGTCAGGGGAAAGTGACGCGCAAGGGAGCGCGCGCTGCCGGTCTACGCCGCCGGGCTCAGCATGTGGCTGCGCTTCTCGGCAAGCGCGTGCTTCATCTGCTGCTGCAGTTTCTCGAATGCGCGCACTTCGATCTGGCGCACGCGCTCGCGGCTGACGCCGTATTTCTGCGACAGTTCCTCCAGCGTGAGCGGCTCCTCGCGCAAACGGCGTGCTTCGATGATATCGCGCTCGCGCTCTGTGAGTTCGCCCAGCGCCGCCGACAGCAGTTCGTGGCGCTCCCCCATCTCCTCGGCTTCGGCAAGACGCGATTCCTGGTCGAGGCCTTCGTCCGCCAACCAGTCCTGCCACTCCGATTCGGAATCGGAGCGCAAGGGCGCATTGAGCGAGGAATCCGGGCCGGCAAGGCGGCGGTTCATGTTCACCACCTCCTCTTCCGGCACGGCAAGCTTGGTGGCGATCTCGGTGACCTGTTCCGGGCGCAGGTCGCCTTCCTCGAGCGCGTTGATGTGGCTCTTGGCTTTTCTGAGATTGAAGAACAGCTTCTTCTGCGCCGCCGTGGTGCCTATCTTCACGAGGCTCCAGGAGCGCAGGATGTATTCCTGGATTGCCGCCCTGATCCACCACATGGCATAGGTCGCGAGCCTGAAGCCGCGGTCGGGCTCGAAGCGCTTGACGGCTTGCATCAAGCCGACATTGCCTTCGGCGACGATCTCCGAGACCGGCAATCCGTAGCCCCGGTAGCCCATCGCAATTTTGGCCACGAGACGCAGATGGCTGGTGACGAGCCGCTTCGCCGCCTCCGGCTCCTCATGCTCGCGCCAACGTTTGGCGAGCATGTACTCCTCTTCCGGGGCCAGAAGCGGAAACTTCCGTATCTCGGAGAGGTAGCGCGACAGGCCGCCCTCGCCCTGGAGCGCGGGTACTCCACGACTGCTCATTTGCCTTGACCCCATGGCCGCCTCCGAAGACCCCAATGCCTCCGGAAAGCAAACACACTCCTTGAGAAACGCGCGACAACCTTAATCGGATGACACCTTATAGGCGAAAATGGCTGAAATATCTATGCGTCCGGTGAAATAGCCGGGCGCGGCCCTCGTTGCGCGTGAGATATTAATCGGAGCGGCTTTTTCCAAGAGCGCGCAGCGATTCCACGAGATTTTTGAAGTCTTCCGGCCAGGGCGACTGGAAGCGCATGGTCTTATGAAGCGTCGGGTGCTGGAAGCCGAGCAGCCATGCGTGCAGCGCCTGGCGCGGAAAATCCGCGGCAGCCGCATAGGCGCGCGCCTGATTCTCGGTCTTGGGCCGCGGCGGTTGCCGCGCCCGTCCGTAAGACGGATCCCCGATCAGGGGATGGCCCAGATGCGTCAGATGCACCCGGATTTGATGCGTGCGCCCCGTCTCCAGGCGGCACTCGAGCAGCGACGCGAACGGCCGCTCCGTATCGCCGAAGCGTTCGACCACGCGGTAGCGCGTGCGCGCCGGCTTGCCGCGGCCGCGCAGCACCGCCATGCGCTTGCGGTCGAAGGGATTGCGCCCGATCTCGCCTTCGACGATCCCATCGCCCAGCCGCGGGGCGCCCCACACGACCGCGTGATAAGCCCGCTCGATGGCGTGGGCGGCGAACTGCTTGGCGAGGCTCCTCATGGCGCGCTCGTTCTTTGCCGCCACGAGCAGCCCGCTGGTGTCCTTGTCCAGCCGGTGCACGATGCCCGGCCTGGCGACCCCGCCGACGCCGCGCAGCGAGGCGCCGCAATGGGCGATGAGGGCATTGACGAGCGTTCCGTCCGGATTTCCGGCAGCGGGATGCACCACCAGACCGGCCGGCTTGTCGATGACGATCAGGTCCTCGTCCTCGTAGACGACGGCGAGAGGAATGTTCTGGGGCTGGGGCTGCGCGGGCACGGGCGGCGGCAGGCGCACCGTGTAGGTTTCGCCCGGTTTGACCCTCGTTCCCGCCTCTCCTATCGTCGCCGCGTCGCGCGTCACGGCGCCGGATTCGACCAGCGTCTTCAGCCGCGAGCGGCTGACATCGGCAAGCGCCAGGGCGAGAAAGCGGTCGAGACGCCATCCGGCCTCGCCGGGCGAGACGGTGACGCGGCGTGGTGCTCCGGCTACGGAGCGATCGGGCGTGGCGGAGTTGTGTGGAATGGACACCGTGGCTGCCGGCAAGAGTGAAAATCGCGGCCCAGCCTATCGCGTCCTGCTGGCGGTCGTCATCATCCTGGGCGTGCTGATCGTCGTAGGGCTCGCCGCCCTGGTCGCCGGGTTTGCGATGCGTTTGGGCGGCCGGGCACCGGCGCACGCACAGGCGTCGGTTTTCACGCCGCCGGCCGGCGCGCGGGTTCTAGCCGTGCAGACGGGCGGCGACCGCCTCGTCTTGCATCTGCGCACGCGCTCCGGCGAAGAGGTCGACATCGTGGATACGGAGAACGGCCGCCTCGTCGCGCATTTCGAGTTTCCGTCGGCGCGGCCGTGATCGCGCGTTTGATCCTTGCGCCGGACCTTCGCGGCCGCCTTGCCGCCGAGGCCGCAGCGGCTTTTCCGCGCGAGTGCTGCGGGTTGATCGAAGGCGTGCGCGAGTTTCCTCCCCCGCTTGCGGGGGAGGTGCCGAGCCGGGCGCAGGCCGGGCGAGGCGCAGGGGGCTGCAATGTCGATAAAACGCGCTACGAAGTTCGCGCGCTGGACCTTCACCCCGCGCGCAACATGGCAACGCGGCCCGACCGCTTCGAGATCGATCCCGCCGCGCAGTTCGCGCTTCTGCGCCGGTTGCGCGGCACGGGCCGCGAAATCGTCGGCTGCTACCATTCCCATCCGAACGGGGCAGCCGCGCTTTCTCCCTGGGACCGGCAGGGCGCGTTCGAACAAGATTTCCTCTGGCTGGTGATTGCGATGGCCCCCGTTCGCAGTACGTGCCTGCCACCGGGAACGCGCCCCACTGGGAGCGCGGCCCCCGACTTATCACGTATGCTTGAAGATCAAGGGTTGATCGGGGGCCTCGGCCGTCATGGGATAGTGACGCCCAGGGATGGGCGCGCTCCCAGTGAGTTCCGCTCTCGCTCCGACCCGCCTCCCCGTTGCGGGGGCCGGGAGCGGCAGCGTACCGGCGGCGAGCCTGCGAGTTTGTCGGCGGCCGGTTCGTCCCGCGAGCCGGGTGGGGGGCATGTTCGCAGGACGAATGGGGGCATTCCACAATCGCAGGAAGACGGATTTCGGCGAAGCGCGCGCCATTTTGAAATCGCGAACGGATTCGACGTGGAGCTTGCGGCGTTCGTTTTCGACGAGGAGGGAGCCCGCGAAGTGCCGCTCCTTGATTGCCCCGCCCGCCCGCCGTTATAAGCAAATGCCCACCGCTGCTCCCATCGTCTAGCGGTTAGGACGCGGCCCTCTCAAGGCTGAAACAGGGGTTCGATTCCCCTTGGGAGCGCCAAAGTCATTGCCGCTCTCTTGGAACCGCTCAGAGCGCCGGCTCTGCCGCCAGGAATTTGGGCGATGTGCCGGCTTCAATTTGTATGTCGTACCGTCGGCCGACCTGTAAGTGTGCGGCCTGCGACGGGGAAAGGAACACGCGCAGCGTAGGACTGCCGTGCGCTTGCGGCTGCGTCAGCGAGGGCAGGTCGGAAAGCGTAATGTTGTCCGGAATGCAGGGTTTGCAATATGCACCGTCTGGACATGGCGGGCACAGATAAACGTCCACAACGTAAGCCGAGATGATGTAGGGGCCGCTATCCGGATGCTGTGCAAGAAAGGCGCTGACGCTTTCCGGTTTGTCTTGTGCCCGCGCCGTCAATGGCGCGCCGAGCAGCAGCAGCGCAGCCAACCCACGCCAGAGATGTCCAGTTGTCCTCATGATGCGCCTTTCAATTCGCAGGCAACACATACTGTAATTTTTCAACCAACGCGAACCTGGCGGCACTGCCGTTGGGAGCGCCAATACTGTTAACCCACGAGTTCTTGGGTTCACGGCCGAGGTCTGGACACGACGCGGCAGGGGATCTCCGCATCTTCATCGATATACCAACTCGCAGAGATTCGATGATACCCGTCCGCGATCGCAAGCGGTATGCCGCGACGGATGTCGCCGCGCACCAGCAGCACGGGCGAGAGCGGCCTGCCTTTGCGGACCTTCTTCAGATCGCGGACGACATAGGGATTGTTTTTGGGGAGAACCGATAGATTGCTTGCCCGCAGGATGTCTTTCGCTTTGCGTCGCACCAAAGGCGCGCGGCGCAACCGGTCGGCGAGCGCGGCAGCCAGCTTGGCTTCCAGCAGAAGCGACAGGTAATCGCGCGCAGCTTGATAATCGTGGGCCTCGGGCTTATCCATCCAGAGCTCGGTTCGGGCCTTCATTCGTTCCCCCTCGCGCCTTTTGCGGCCATTGCGGCAACGAGACTAAGTCATCGGCGCCGGCCGCTCCAATCTGCATGAATATAGCCCCGCCTCTGGGCCGGGGCTGAAAACCAGGCTTTGAAGAGGCCGGCGCCAAAGCGACGATTGACCGCACGCCAACGGTACTCGACGGCGTTGCCGCGGAAATGCACAAATCTCTGCCTAAAATTTATTCAGATATGCCGGGGAGCGGGGAGGGAACAGATGAACGGCGGCGATACCGCATGGTTGATGTCGTCCAGCATACTGGTCCTGCTGATGACCTTGCCGGGCTTGGGTTTGTTCTATGCGGGCCTGGTGCAGGCGAAGAACATCCTCTCGGTGCTGATTCAGTGCATCGCGCTCGCAGGGGTCATCTCTCTGTTGTGGTTCGCGATGGGCTATAGCGTCGGGTTTTCCGGGCAGGCTGCCTGGCTCGGCGATCTGCACGCGGCCTTCCTCACGCACATGGCGCGGGGCACGCTTCATCCCGGCACCGGCGTTCCCGAGTCGGCCTTCGTGATGTTTCAAATGACCTTCGCCATCGTCACGCCGGCGCTGATGATCGGCGCCTATGTCGAGCGCATCAAATTCGCGGCGGTGCTGGTTTTCTCGGCGTTGTGGCTGATGATCGTGTATGCGCCGGTGGTTCACTGGGTTTGGGGCGGCGGCTGGCTTGCAACCCGCGGCGTCATGGATTTTGCCGGCGGTATTGTCGTGCATGTGACGGCCGGTGTCTCGGCCATCGTCCTTGCCTGGCAGATCGGGCCGCGCCTCGAATTTCCACGCTCCGTGCGGCCGCCGCATGCGCCCTGGATGGTCATGGTCGGCGCCTCGCTGCTCTGGGTGGGGTGGTTCGGCTTCAATGCCGGCAGTGCGATCAAGGCCGGAGCCGACGCGGGCATGGCTATGCTTGCCACGCATCTGGCGGCTGCGACGGCGACTTGCGTGTGGATCGCCATGGAATGGATCGGCTTCGGTAAGCCGAGCCTCGTCGGTGCCGTCACCGGGACGATCGCCGGCCTCGCTACCGTCACGCCGGCCTCGGGCTATGTCGGCCCGCTGGGCGCCGTGGCGCTCGGCTTTGCGGCAGGCATCGTGTGTTACGGCGCAGTGCTTGTGGTCAAACGCACCTTTAAGGTCGACGATGCCCTGGACGTCCTGGGCGTTCACGGGGTGGGCGGTGCGCTTGGAACGCTGCTCCTGCCGTTTGTGGCTTCGCTCGGCACCGGCGGCGCGCCTCTCAATCACCCGCAGGCGGCACAGTTTCTCGTACAGGCCCAGGGCGTCGGCTTCGTGGCGCTCTGGTCGGGGCTGGCAAGCTATGTCCTCGTCAAGCTTACCGGCGCGGTCGTGGGCCTGCGCGTCGACAAGGAATGCGAAATTCAAGGCCTGGATTTCTCGAGCCACGGCGAAGTCGGCTATAATGCCAACGCGTAAGAGACGCAGCCCCTCGCTGGGAGCCAGCGCATGAAGTTCGTGATCGCGATTGTCCAACCGCGCTGCCTCGACCGGATCCGCGAGGCGCTCTCGCAGATCGGCATCGACGGCATGACCGTCACCGAGGTGAGGGGCTATGGCCGGCAAAAGGGGCACACGGAGATTTATCGCGGTGCGGAATATGCCGTCGCGTTCGTGCCGAAACTGAAAATCGAAGTCGCCATTGCGGACGATCGCGAGGAAGATGTCGTAGCGGCCATTCGGAACGCCGCGAACTCCGGCAAGATCGGCGACGGCAAGATCTTTGTGATCGATCTGCTCTCCGTGCTGCGTGTGAGAACCGGCGAGCGAGACGCCGACGCCTTGTAGCCGGGCCGCCGCAGAGCTGCCCCGACAATGGCCGGCCGTTTTGTTGCGGCCCGTTGTCACAAAAGTTCCAAGAACTCTTTGAAATAAGCACCAACTCGCAGAACGCCGCGGGTTGGCACGGTGTCGGCATGGCCATACCGTTTTGGCCGTGGCCGCTCGGCCGAGCGAAATAGTTTGCCGCGGACCCTAGGTGCGGGCGGACGTCCTGCAGGGCCAGATGGGGCGACATAGGTGTCGAATGCGCCTGAACAATACCGATGCACTCTTTAGACAGGCGGTGGAGCACCAGCTTGGCGGGCGTCTCCTGGAGGCGCTCCCGCTCTATGATGCTGTGCTTCGGCTCGCCCCAAAGCTGGCGGCCGCCCATTGCAATCGGGCCATCGCGCTGCAATCGTTGAACAGGCTCGACGAGGCGCTGAGCGGCTATGACCGTGCCATTCAGCTCCAGCCCGATTACGCCGACGCGTATTACAATAAAGGCATCGCACTCAAACACCTCCATCGCATCGCCGAGGCCGTGCGATGCTACGACCGCGCCATCGCGCTGAAGCCCGATCATGTGGAGGCGCTCACCAACCGCGGCAACGCGCTCAGAGACCTCGACCAACCGGCCAAAGCGCTAGAGAGCTTCAATCAGGTCATCGCGCTGTCACCGGCGCTTGCCGACGGCTATTTCAATCGTGCGAATGCGCTCGTGGACCTGATGCGGCTGCAAGAGGCTCTTCAAAGCTTCGACAAAGCGATTGCGCTCAAGCCAAACCATGTCGAGGCGTTCTACAACAAAAGCACGTGCACCTTGCTGTCGGGCGATTGGCAAGCGGGCTGGCCGCTTTACGAGTGGCGGAAGAAGTGGGCCATGTCAGCGGGATTGCATAGCTATCCAACGCTGGAATGGACCGGACGAGAAAACCTCGAAGGGAAAACCCTGTTCATCCATGCCGAGCAGGGGCTCGGCGACACAATCCAATTCTGCCGCTACGCCCTTCTCGCCAAAGAGAAAGGTGCCAGAGTCATCCTGGCCGTGCAGGCGCCCCTCATCCGTCTGCTCAAGAGCCTCACTCCTGAAATCGAGATCGAAAAGCTTTCAGCCCCGTCTGTTTCCTTCGACCATCACATCGCGCTCTTGAGCATGCCTTTGGCGTTTGGGACGACGCTTGCCACATGTCCCGCCAAGGTGCCCTATCTTCGCGCCGAGCCGGAAAAAGTGGCGACGTGGAAAGCGAGGATCGGCAACGAGGGCCTCAAGATCGGGATTTGCTGGCAGGGCAGCAAACAGAGCCTCATCGATTTCGGCCGGTCTTTTTCAGTCCGTCATTTCGAGGCCATCGCGCGGCTCCCGAACGTGCGCCTCCTCAGCCTGCAGAAAAACGACGGGATCGAGCAGCTCCGCGATCTGCCTTCCGGAATGAACATAGAAACTCTGGGCGAAGAATTCGACGCCGGTCCCGATGCCTTCATCGATTCGGCAGCTGTGATGGAGTGCTTGGATCTTATTATCACCTCGGACACGGCCATCGCGCATCTGGCAGGCGCATTGGGCCGTCCCGCCTGGGTGGCGCTCAAATACGTGCCGGACTGGCGCTGGCTGTTGGATCGCTCCGACAGCCCCTGGTATCCGACGCTGCAGCTGTTCCGACAGCCGGCGCCCGGCGACTGGCCGGGCGCCTTCGCCGCCATCCAGGCGCAATTGGCCGCAGAACATGCCCGAAGACCGACTATAGCGCCTCCGGAAACCGATGCGGATTGGCTCTTCCGCCAGGCTGTCGAGCATCAGCGTCACGGGCGCCTGACCGATGCGCTTACCCTTTACGACAGCGCGATTAGCGCAAAGCCCAATGTGGCAGTGGCCTATTACAACCGAGGTGTGGTCCTGCACTTGATGGGCAAGGTAGAGGACGCCCTGCGAAGTTACGACCGCGCCATCGCTCTTCAACCCGACAAAGTCGAGGCCCACTACAACCGGGCCATCGCCTTGAAAGCATTGGGACGCCTCGAAGAGGCGGCCCGAAGCTACGATCAGGCGATTGCGCTCAATCCCGCCCATGCGAATGCCTACAACAATCGCGGCAATATCTTGCAAGAGCTCGGGCGCCCCGACGAAGCCCTTCGGAGCTTGGATACGGCTATCGCTCTCAAGCCCGATTTTGCCGAGGCCCACAACAACAGGGCGCGGGCTCTTCAGGACTTGGGTCGCCTCTCGGAAGCACTGGAGAGTTTCAACAGGGCCATCGCCCTAAAGCCCGCCTACGCGGAGGCCTATAACAATCTGGGCAATGCTCTGAGGAGTCGGGGCCGCTTCGAGGAAGCCCTTCGGAGCTACGACAGCGCCCTTGCGGTCGCCGCGAATTATCCGGAAGCGCACTACAACCGGGCCGGTGCGTTGCTGGCACTCAAGGCCCCCGAAGCGGCGCTTGAAAGCTACGACCGCGCCATTGCGTTGAACCCCCGTTTTACCGCGGCCTACACCGACAAAGGTCATGCCCTGAAAGACCTTGGCCGGATGAAAGAGGCATTTTCCTGCTTCAGCCGGGCCGTCGAGCTCATGCCCGACAACGCCGGTGCTCACAACAACCAAGGCAACGCGCTGCTCGCCCTCAAGCTCCCGCAAGAGGCTCTTCACAGCTTCGATCGCGCCATCGCCCTCGATTCCGATTATGCCGACGCCTACAGCAACAAGGGCAATGCGTTGCTGGTATTGGGACGCCCAGACGAAGCTCTTCCATGCTACGAGCGGGCATTAAAACTCAATCCACACCACGCCGAAGCGCTTTACAACAAGGGCAGCAGGTTACATGACCTCGGACGCCTGGACGAAGCCATTGAGTGCTTTGACAAAGCCATCGCCATCAAACCCGAAGCTGGGGAACCGTATTTCGGCAAAAGCCGTAACCTACTGCTGAGAGGCGATTGGGCGGCAGGCTGGCCGCTCTATGAGTGGCGAAAAAGAAAGCCGACACCGACAGGCTTGAGAATCTGTCCCCAGCCGGAATGGACGGGCAAGGAGGGCCTGGAAGGAAAAACCCTGTTCATCCACGCCGAGCAGGGGCTCGGCGACACGATTCAGTTCTGCCGCTATGCGCTGCTGGCCCGGACAAAAGGCGCGCGAGTGATCCTGGGCGTGCAGGACGCGTTGGTGTGCCTGCTCAAGAGCCTTGGCCCGCAGATCGAGGTCGTTCCCGAGACGAAGGCGCCTGAGGCATTCGATTATCACATTGCACTGATGAGCATGCCCTTGGCATTCGCGACCATGCCGGATACCTGTCCTGCCGAGGTTCCCTACCTCCACGCCGAGCCGGAGAACGTGGCGAAGTGGCAGAAGAGGATCGGCAGCGAAGGCTTCAAGATCGGAATTTCCTGGCAGGGCAATAGGCAATCCGAGATCGACGTCGGCCGATCGTTCCCGGTGCGCCATTTCGAGGCCATTGCAGGATTACCGAACGTTCGATTGATCAGCTTGCAAAAGAACGACGGGGTCGAGCAGCTCCGCGATCTGCCGGCCGGCATGACGGTCGAAACTCTCGGCGACGCTTTCGATCCCGGTCCAGACGCGTTCGTCGACACGGCGGCAGTCATGGAGTGCCTGGACCTCGTCATTACGCCGGATACGGCGATTGCGCACCTGGCGGGCGCATTGGGGTGTCCGGCCTGGATTGCGCTGAAGCACGTGCCCGACTGGCGCTGGCTGTTGGATCGTGCCGACAGCCCCTGGTATCCGACGCTGAAATTGTTCCGCCAGCCCGCACCCGGTGATTGGCCAGGCGTGTTCGCGGCCATGGAAGCGAAGTTGACGCGACAATCCCGGCGTCGGGCGATCGAAGGCCCTTCCCCAAAGGAAATCAACGCGATTTTCGCGCGCGCTGTCGAGCATCACGCTCGGGGGCGGCTCTTGGACGCTCTGGCGCTGTACGAAGAAATCCTTCGGTTCGATCCGAAGGCTGCAGCCGCGCATGGCAATCGTGGAATTGTCCTGCAGTCGTTGGGCCGGTTCGACGAGGCCATTCGCAGCTACGATTGCGCACTCCAGGTCCAGCCGAACTTTGCCGAAGCCTACAACAACAAGGCTAATGCGCTGCACGAATTGGCGCGATCGGCCGAAGCCCTTCCGAACTATGACAAGGCTCTTGCGCTCAAACCGGGATTTGCGGAGGCGCATCACAACAAGGGCAAAGCGCTTCAGGCTCTCAAGCGCCTGCCGGAAGCCGTCGAATGCTACGATCGCGCGACAAGGCTGAGGCCGGATTATGCCGATGCTTACTACAACAAGGGCAATGCTCTGCAGGAGCTGCAACGTTCAAGCGAAGCGCTTCAAAACTATGATCGTTCCATCGCGCTGAAGCCGGATTTCGCGGAAGCCCATACCAGCAGAGGCAATGCGCTCAAGGATCTCAAGCGGCTCAACGAGGCTCTTGCAAGCTACGATCGCGCCATCGCCATCAGGGGCGAGTTTCCCGACGCATATTGGAACAAGGGTATTTGCCTGTTGCTTGCGGGACATTTCGAAGAAGGCTGGCCATTTTACGAATGGCGGAAAAAGCGCGCCAAGGCCGTCGGATCGCGCAGCTACCCGCAGCCGGAATGGGCAGGCAAGGAGAGCCTGGAAGGAAAGACCCTGTTCATCCATGCCGAGCAAGGTCTTGGCGATATCATTCAGTTCTGCCGCTATGCGCGGATTGCCCGGGAAATGGGCGCGAAGGTGATTCTGGGGGCGCCCGACGTCCTAATGCACCTGCTCAAGGGCCTTGGGCCGGACATCGAAATCATCCCACTGACGGCGAAGCCTTTTGCGTTCGACTATCATATAGCGCTGATGAGCATGCCGTTGGCATTCGGGACCGCACCGGGCACTTGTCCTGCCATGGTGCCGTACCTCCACGCCGAGCCGGAAAGAGTGGCGATGTGGAAGAGGAGAATCGGCAGCGAAGGCTTCAAGATCGGGATTTGCTGGCAGGGTAACAAGCAGGCGGAGGTCGATGTCGGCCGGTCGATTCCGCTGCGGCAATTCGAGGCGCTTGCACAACTGCCGAATGTCCGGCTGATCAGTCTGCAAAAGAACGATGGGGTCGAACAGCTTCGCGATCTGCCGTCCGGCATGAAGGTAGAGACTCTCGGCGAGGAATTCGATGCCGGTCCCGACGGCTTCGTCGATACGGCGGCGGCGATGGAGTGTCTTGATCTTGTCATCACGTCGGATACGGCGATTGCGCATCTGGCCGGCGCGTTGGGCCGCCCCGCCTGGGTTGCACTCAAATACGTGCCCGACTGGCGCTGGCTCTTGGATCGCTCCGACAGCCCCTGGTATCCGACGCTGCGGCTTTTTCGGCAGCCGGCTCCCGGCGACTGGGCAGGCGTCTTCGCAGATATTCAGGCGCACTTGGCGGAACAGGTGAGCTAACATGCTGTCAAACGACATCAATGCTCTCTTTGCCCAAGCCATAGACCATCACACTCAGGGCCGCCTCGCCGATGCTTTGGCCCTCTACGACGTCATAATTCGGGCGGCTCCCAATTTGGCCGCCGCGCACTGCAACCGCGGAGTCGCTCTGCAGTCATTAGGTCGATTCGACGAGGCAATTCGGAGCTACGATCGCGCCATAAGGATTCAACCCGGCATTGCCGAAGCCTACAACAACAGGGGCAACGCGCTGCATGAATCGGACCGATCGGCAGCGGCGCTTCAGAGCTACGACGAGGCTCTTGCGCTCAAACCGGGATTCGCCGAGGCGCATCACAACAAGGGCAAGGCGCTCCAGGCTCTGCAGCGCTTACCGGAAGCCGTCGAATGCTACGATCGCGCCACAAGGCTGAGGCCGGACTATGCCGATGCCTACTACAACAATGGCAATGCGCTCCAGGAACTGAAACGCCCAAGCGAAGCCCTTCGAAACTACGACCGCGCCATTGCGCTCAAACCCAATTTCGCCGAGGCCTATATCGGCAGGGGCAACGCGCTCAAGGATCTCAATCGCCTGAACGAAGCTCTGGGAAGCTACGATCGTGCCATCAATCTCAGAACGGATTTCGCGGACGCCTATTACAGCGAAGCGAACACCTTGAAGGAGCTTAATCGGCCGCAAGAAGCCCTTACCTTCTATGATCGCGCCATCGCGCTCAAGGCTGATTACGCGGAAGCCTTCTGCGGCAGAGGCAGCGTGCTGGAGGATATGAATCGGCCGGATGAAGCTCTTCAGAGCTTCGAGCGCGCCTTGACGCTCAAGTCGAACTTTGCCGAGGCGCACACTGCCAAGGGCAACGCGCTGTTTCGACGAAAACGTTTTGACGAAGCGCTTCAGTCCTATGACCGCGCGATTGCATCGCGCGCCGACTATGCAGACGCATACTGGAATAAAAGTTTTTGCGCATTGTTGAGCGGCAATTACGACCAGGGCTGGCCGCTCTACGAGTGGCGAAAGAAGCGCGCCGACGCGACGGGATCGCGGAACTGTCCGCAGCCGGAATGGACGGGCAAGGAAAGTCTTGAAGGGAAGACCTTGCTCGTCCACGCCGAGCAAGGGCTGGGCGACACCATCCAGTTCTGCCGCTATGCACTACTCGCCGCTGAGAGAGGCGCCAAGGTCATACTGGCGGCGCAGGACAGGCTGAGCCGATTGCTGGGCAGCCTTGGTTCTCGTATCTCCATCGAAAAGCTGGCAACGACGCCCGCCAGCTTCGACTACCACATTGCACTGATGAGCATGCCTTTGGCGTTTGGGACGACCTTGAGCACCTGTCCTGCCACGGTGCCGTACCTCCATGCCGAGCCGGAGAAACTGGCGAAGTGGAGAGAGAGGATCGGCAGCGGCGGGTTCAAAATCGGGATTTGCTGGCAGGGCAACAAGCAGGCGAACGTCGATGTCGGCCGGTCGTTTCCTGTGCGCCACTTCGAGGCGATTGCAAGACTACCGAACGTCCGGCTGATCAGTCTGCAAAAGAATGGTGGTGTCGAACAGCTTCGCGATCTGCCGTCCGGCATGAAGGTAGAGACGCTCGGCGAGGATTTCGACGCCGGCCCGGACGCGTTCGTCGACACCGCGGCGGCGATGGGATGCCTGGACCTTGTCATTACGTCGGACACGGCGGTTGCGCATCTGGCGGGCGCGCTGGCCCGTCCCGCCTGGGTCGCGCTCAAATACGTGCCCGATTGGCGCTGGCTGCTGGATCGCTCCGACAGCCCTTGGTATCCGACGCTGAGATTGTTCCGCCAGCCGAAGCCCGGCGACTGGGCAAGCGTGTTCGCCGCCGTTCGGGCGCAGCTGACCGAATTGATCGGGCGCGCCGGGGGGCCGTGAAGCAATGCGCCCGAACGACACGGACGCGCTCTTTCGCAAGGCCGTCGAGCGGCACAAGCACGGCCGGTTGGCAGAGGCGCTGAGCCTTTATGAGACTATCATTCGCCTCGATCCAAACATAGCGCCGGCGCATTACAACCACGGCACGGTCCTGCATGCGGTGAACAGGACCGCCGATGCGCTACGCAGCTACGATCGCGCCATCGCGCTGCAACCCAACTATGCCGAGGCGCACTACAACAGGGGCATCGCACTCAGAAACCTCAAACGGCTCGAGGACGCCGTTCGCAGCTATGACCGCGTCATTGCATTGAAGCCCGACTTCGCGGAAGCCCACAACAACAGAGGCAACACGCTGAGAGAGCTCAAGCGCACGGCCGAAGCGATCCAGAGTCTCGATCGCGCAATCCGGATCAGGCCCGATTATGCCGAAGCGTATTACAACAAGGCCAATGTGTTGCACGATTTGGGGCATCTGAACGAAGCCTTGCAAAGCTTCGACCGCGCCATCGAACTCAAACCCGATTATGCCGGGGCATTCAGCAACAGGGGAAATACCCTGCAGGACCTGAAGCGGCCGCAAGAGGCCCTGCAAAGCTTCGACAAAGCAATCGCGATCAAGCCGAGCTTTGCCGATGCGCACTACAACAAGGGCAATGCGCTATTGGAATTGGGACGTCCGGATGAAGCCCTGCAATGCTTCGACAAAGCGATCCAACTTGACCCGCAGCATGCCAAGGCGCACTGCAACAAAGGACACAGGCTCGCAGAGCTCAAGCGCGTCGATGAAGCCATTCGATGCTACGATGCGGCCATTGGTATTCAACCGTCCATGGCGGAAGCGCATTGGAACAAGAGCCATTGCGTCTTGTTGAAGGGGGATTTTGCGGAGGGCTTCCAGCTCTACGAGTGGCGAAAGAAGCGTGCCAGGCCGACCGGGTTGTGGCGCTGTCCGCAGCCGGAATGGACGGGCAAGGAAAGTCTTCAAGGGAAGACCTTGCTTATCCATGCCGAGCAAGGGCTCGGCGATACGATCCAGTTTTGCCGCTATGTGCTGCTTGCCCGGGAGAAGGGCGCCAAGGTTGTCTTTGCCGTGCAGGATCCGCTGAAGCGCCTGCTCGATAGACTTGGGCCGGACATCGAAATCGTCCCGCTGACGGGAGCGCCCGATGCATTCGACTATCACATTGCACTGATGAGCACGCCTTTGGCGTTTGGGACGACCTGGAGCACCTGTCCCGCCAAGGTGCCTTATCTCTATGCCGAGCCGCAGAACGTGACGAAGTGGAGAAAGAGGATCGGCAGCCAGGGTTTTAAGATCGGAATTTGCTGGCAGGGCAACAAGCAAGCGGAGGTCGAGGTTGGCCGGTCGATCCCGCTGCGGCAATTCGAGGCGATTGCACGACTGCCGAATGTCCGGCTGATCAGTTTGCAGAAAAACGACGGCGTCGAGCAGCTCGCCGATCTGCCGCCCGGGATGAAAATGGAGACTCTGGGAGACGACTTCGATGCCGGTCCCGACGCCTTCGTCGACACCGCGGCGGCGATGGAGTGTCTCGATCTTGTCATCACGTCCGACACGGCGGTTGCGCATCTGGCGGGCGCACTGGCCCGTCCCGCCTGGGTCGCGCTCAAATACGTGCCCGATTGGCGCTGGCTTCTGGATCGCTCCGACAGCGCCTGGTATCCGACGCTAAGATTGTTCCGCCAGCCGAAGCCCGACGACTGGCCGGGCGCGTTCGCCGCCATCGAGACCGAATTGCCTGAACGGATCGGGCGAGCAGAGAGACTATAAGACATGCCTTCGAACGATATCTCTTTGCTTTTCGAAAGAGCTGTCGACATCCACGTTCAGGGGCGCCTGACGGAGGCGCTGGCGTTGTACGAAACCATCATCCGGCTGAACCCGAATGTGGCGCCGGCGCACTGCAATCGCGCCATCGCGCTGCAGACGCTGAACAGAATGTCGGACGCGCTTTGCAGCTTCGATCGCGCCATCGCGATTGAGCCCAATTACGCCGATGCCTACTACAACAGGGGCATAGCGCTGAGACAGCTCAATCGGCCTGAGGATGCCATTCGCAGCTATGACCGTGCGATCAAATTAAGGCCCGATCTGGCGGAGGCCTACAACAACAGGGGCATCGCACTGAGAGATTTGAAGCGCCCGGCGGAAGCGCTTCAGAGTTTTCATCGGGCGATCCAAATCAAGCCCGATCTTGCCGAGGCGCATTACAACAAGGCCAACACCTTGCACGATCTGGGGCGTCTAATCGACGCCCTGCAATGCTTCGACCGGGCCATCGCGCTGAAGGCCGATTATGTGGAGGCCCACAACAACAAAGGCAACGCGCTGCAAGACATGGACCGGCCGGAGGCGGCTCTCGCGAGCCATGAGCGCGCCATCGCGCTCCGGCCGGATTATGCGGAGGCTCACATCAGCAGGGGGAACGCACTAAAGGCGCTCCATCGCCTGGAGGAGGCGCTTGCGAGCTACGACCGCGCCATCGCATTGAAGCCCAATCTTGCCGGCGCCTACAACAACCGAGGAAACGTTCAGCAGGAGATGAAGCTTCCGGCGGAAGCGCTGCGCAGCTACGATCGCGCCATTGCATTGCGGCCCGATTTCGCAGAGGCGTACAACAACAAAGGGCTCGTTCTCCGGGATCTCGAGCAATGGCATGACGCTCTCGAGAGCTTTACGAAAGCCATCGCGCTCGATCCGGAATTTGCCGAGGCATACTGCAACAAGGGCAACGCGTTGCGGCATTTCGAGCGCCTGGACGAGGCCCTTCAATGTTATGATATGGCCGTCCGCCTCCGACCGGATTATGCCGAAGCCCATAACAACCGAGGCAATGCGCTCGCGGCGCTGAAGCGCCCCGGCGAGGCGCTCGAATGTCATAAGCGGGCAATCGCGCTTAGGCCGGACTTCGCCGAGGCGTACGTCGGTCGCGGCAACGCTCTGAAGTATCTCAAGCGTACGGAGGAGTCTCTGCAGAGCTTTGACCATGCCATCGCGCTCAAGCCCGATTACGCAGAGGCGTATTGCGTCAAAGCCAGCGCACTCCGCGATCTGGACCGTTCGGCCGAGGCTCTCGAGAACTACGATCGCGCCATCGCGCTTAAGGCCGATCTGGCGGAAGCGCACAACGACCGAGGCAACATTCTGAAGGATTGGGGGCGTTTGAGCGAGGCGATTCAGAGCTATAACTGTGCCATATCGCTCAAACCCGAATACGCAGACGCCTATTTCAACAAGGGCCTTTCTGTATTGCTGTTGGGCAATTACGAAGACGGTTGGCGCCTTTACGAGTGGCGAAAAAAGAAATCCGCGCCGGTAGGATTTCTGAATTATCCGCAACCTGTCTGGTCGGGACAGGAAAGCTTGGATGGAAAAACTCTTCTCGTCTACGCCGAGCAGGGACTTGGTGATATTATCCAGTTCAGCCGATATGTGCCGCTCGCGCAAAAGAAAGGTGCGAAGGTGATCCTCACGGTGCGAGAGGAGCTCATGCGTCTGCTGAAAAGCCTCGGCCCCGGCATTTCGATCGAAAAGCTGTTGGCGATGCCCGCTGCGTGCGACTACCACATCGGTCTCATGAGCATGCCCTTGGCGTTTCAGACTACGCTCAACGCCTGTCCTGCCAATATCCCTTATCTTCACCCCGAGCCGCAGAAGCTTGAGAAGTGGAAAAGCAAACTCGGAACGGACGGCTTCAAGATTGGTGTCTGCTGGCAGGGCAGCAAAATCGATCTTCGCAGGTCATTTCCTGTGACTCACTTCGAGGGTCTGGCGAAGCTTCCAAACATCAGGCTGATCAGCCTGCAAAAGAACGACGGGGTGGAGCAGCTCCGCGATCTGCCCTCCGGCATGACAATAGAGACGTTGGGCGAAGAGTTCGATGCCGGGCCCGACGCCTTGATCGACACGGCTGCGGTGATGGAGTGTCTCGATCTTGTCATCAGCCCGGACACGGCGGTCGCCCATCTGGCGGGCGCGTTGGGCCGCCCCGCCTGGGTCGCGCTCAAATACGTGCCCGACTGGCGCTGGTTGCTGGACCGCTCCGACAGCCCCTGGTATCCGACCATGCGGCTGTTCCGCCAACCGGCGCCGGGCGACTGGCCGGGCGTCTTTGCCGCCATGCAGGCGCAGCTGGCAGAACGGATCGCCTGAAGAGGCTCGGAGAGATGCGCCCGGACGAGTTCGGCACGCTATTCGCCAGAGCCGTGGAGCACCACGTTCAGGGTCGGCTTAATGAGGCTCTGAGCTTGTACGAATCCGTCATTCGGCTGAACCCGAATGTCCCGGAAGCATGCTGCAATTTGGCGATCGTGCTGCAATCCCTGAACAGATTTGACGAAGCGCTTCAATGCTATGACCGCGCCATACTGCTTCAGCCCGATAATGCCGATACCCACTACAACAGGGGCGTGGCCTTGGGATTTCTCAATCGTCTCGAAGAGGCGGTTGGAAGCTACGACGAAGCGATCCGACTGAAGCTGCACCATGTTCAGGCCCTCAGCAACAAGGGCGTCGTCCTCAGAAGGCTCGATCGCGCGGAAGAGGCCCTTGGGATCTTCGACAGGATCGTCCAATTGCGGCCCGGCGATCCGGAGGCCTACTACAACAGGGCCAATACCCTGCGGGAGTTGGGGCGCCCGGACGAAGCTCTGCGAAGCTTCGACTGTGCCATCGAGCTGAGGCCGAACTATGCCGAAGCATACAGCGACAGAGCCATCGTCCTGAGCGATCTCAATCGCCACCAGGACGCGCTACAAAGTGCAGATCGGGCGATCCAACTGAAGCCCGGCTTGGCCGAAGCTTATCACGGCCGCGGCAATGCGCTGCGAGACCTCGGCCGCGCGGACGAGGCTCTCGACAGCTACGAGAAGGCTTTAGCCATCGACCCCGGCTTCGCCGAGGCATACAACAACAAAGGCTATGCGCTGCACGAACTGAGCCGACACCACGAAGCCGTGCAATGCTACGAATTTGCTCTTACGTTCAAGCCCGATTATCCGGAGGCGCTCAACAATCAAGGCAATGCGCTGCTGAGCCTTAAGCAGCTCGACGAAGCGTGCCAGTGCTATGACAAGGCCCTTTTATTTCGGTCCGATTATCCCGAGGCGCTCTGGGATAAGAGCCTTTGCCGGCTGCTGATGGGCGACTTGGAATCGGGCTGGCCGCTTTACGAATGGCGGAAGAGGAAGCCCAAACCCGTTGGGCTGCGGAAATTCCTGCAGGCGGAATGGGCAGGCAAGGAGAGCCTGGAAGGCAAGACGCTATTCGTCCACGCCGAGCAGGGGCTGGGCGATACGATCCAGTTCTGCCGCTACGCGCGGATTGCCCGCGAGAAAGGCGCCAAGGTGGTCTTCGCCGTGCAGGATCCGTTGATGCGCCTGCTCGAAAGCCTCGGCCCGGAGATCGACTTGATCCCGCTGACGGGGGTACCCGACACATTCGACTGCCACATCGCGATGATGAGCCTGCCCTTGGCATTGGGAACCACGCTGGAAACTTGTCCCGCCACGGTGCCGTACCTCCACGCCGAGCCGGAGAAAGTCGCGAAGTGGAGAGCAAGGATCGGCAGCGAGGGATTCAGGATCGGGATTTGCTGGCAGGGCAATAAGCAGGCAGAAGTCGATGCCGGCCGTTCGTTCCCTTTGCGTCATTTCGAGAACTTGGCGAAAATTCCGAATGTCCGGTTGATCAGCCTGCAAAAGAACGACGGGGTGGAGCAGCTCGCCGATCTGCCGCCCGGCATGACGGTGGAGACTCTGGGAGACGACTTCGATGCCGGTCCCGATGCCTTCGTCGACACGGCGGCGGCGATGGAATGCCTGGACCTTGTCATCACGTCCGACACAGCGGTCGCCCATCTGGCGGGCGCGTTGGGCCGGCCCGCCTGGGTGGCGCTCAAATACGTGCCCGACTGGCGCTGGTTGCTGGATCGCCGGGACAGCCCCTGGTATCCGACCATGCGGCTGTTCCGCCAGCCGGCGCCGGGCGACTGGCCCAGCGTCTTTGCCGCCATCCTGGCGCAATGGGTTGAACAGATCGGTCTAAAGCCGAACGAAGGGGCGTGACAATGATTTCGCCGTTAACTGCGCAGCCCAGCGTTCCCGTATCCTGGGGCGAGCTGATCGACAAGGTTACCATTCTCGAGATCAAGAGCGAGAAACTGCAGAGCGTTGCGGCACTTGCCAATGTTCGTCACGAACTCGCTCTGCTGCAGGCGTTGGTTGCGCCTGTGGTCGCCGAGAGCGACGAAGTCGCCGAGCTGAAGTCTCGGCTTAAAGCGATCAATGAGAAGCTTTGGGATATCGAGGACCGTATCCGCGAAAAGGAGGCGTCCGCGGAATTCGATGCCGAATTCATTGCACTCGCACGGTCCGTCTACAAAACGAATGACGAGAGAAGCGCATTGAAAAAGCGGATCAATGCGCAATTGCGGTCCACGATCACCGAAGAAAAAAGCTACGCGCCTTATTGAGCCGGCTTGTTTTTGCTCGATGACGAAGCTGCCGCCACCTGCTACGCCAAGCCCGGGCCACACCGAGCACGGTGCCGAATCGCTGTTCCGCACGGCGGTTGAGTATCAACGTCACGGGCGCCTCGTAGACGCGCTCACCCTGTACGACAGGGTGATTGGAGCGAACCCGAATATGGCCGCTGCACATTACAACCGAGGCGTGGTTTTGCATTCCACGGGCAAGGTGGAAGACGCGCTCCGCAGTTACGACCGCGCCATCGTTGTCCAGCCCAACTACGTCGAGGCCCACTACAACAGGGCGATCGCATTGAAAGCATTGGGACGCTTCGAAGAGGCCGCTCGAGGCTACGATCGGGCGATCGTACTCAACCCCGGCCATGCGAACGCCTACAACAATCGCGGCAACATCTTGCGAGAGCTCAAGCGCCCGGCGGAAGCCGTCGGGAGCTTCGATCGCGCCATTGCACTCAAACCCGATTTTGCCGAGGCGCACAACAACAGGGGGCGTGTGCTTCAGGACCTGCGGCGCACACCGGAGGCTCTTGAGAGCTTCAACAAAGCGATCGCCCTGAAACCTTCTTACGCGGAGGCCTACAATAATCTGGGCAACGCCCTGAAGACGCTGGGTTGCCTTGCGGAAGCCCTTCAGAGCTACGACAGCGCCCTTGCAATCAACTCGAATTACCCGGAAGCGCATTACAACCGGGCCGTTGCGCTGCAGGCACTCAAGGGGCCCGAAGCGGCGCTTGAAAGCTATGATCGTGCGGTCGCGCTGAACCCCCGTTTTGCCGAGGCATACAACGACAAAGGCTTTGCACTAAAGCATCTTGGCCGGCTGAAGGAGGCATTCTGGTGCTTCAGCCGAGCCGTCGAGATCGCGCCGGACAATGCAGGAGTGCACAATAATAAAGGCAATATGCTTCTTGCTCTCAAGCGCGCACACGAGGCGCTCCGTAGCTACGATCGCGCCATCGCGCTCGATCCGGATTATGCCGATGCCTACAACAGCAGAGGCTGCGCGCTCGCGGAACTGAAGCGCATCGACGAGGCCATCGACAGCTTCGACAAGGCGGTTGAGATTAAGCCGGATTTTGTCGATGCGTATATCAGCAGGGGGAATGCGATGAAAGAGGTCGGGCTGCTGGACGCGGCTCTTCGAGATTATAACAAGGCGATCGAGATCGATCCCGGTTTTCCCGGCGCACACAACAATAAAGGAACCATCCTGAACGCGCTTAAGAGGCCGGAAGACGCACTCGACAGCTATGACTGCGCCATTGCGCTCGCCCCCGACTTTGCCGAACCATATTACAACAAAGGCACCACGCTGCGGAATATGGGCCTCGTCGCCGAAGCTCTATGCAGTTTTGATCGTGCCATCGCGATCAAGCCCGATTATCCGGAAGCCTACAACAACCGCGGCAACACGCTTCGTGCTCTGAGGCGGTTGGACGAAGCCCTCGAGAGTTACGAGCGTGCGATCGCGCTCAAGCCCGATTTTGCAAAGGCCTACAACAACCGAGGCAACGTGTTGAGGGAGCTCAAGCGGTTGCATGAAAGTGCCCAGAGCTTCGACCGAGCTATCGAGCTCGAAATGAACTTTGCGGATGCATACTGGAATAAAGCTACTAACGTGCTTTTGAGGGGATATTTCGAAGACGGCTGGCCTCTCTATGACTGGCGAAAAAAGTTGTCCAAGCCCATCGGATTCCGGAGCTATCCCCAGCCGGAGTGGACCGGCAAGGAGAGCCTGGAAGGCAAGACGCTATTCGTCCACGCCGAACAGGGGCTGGGCGATACGATCCAGTTCTGCCGCTACGCGCGGATTGCCCGCGAGAAAGGCGCCAAGGTGGTCTTCGCCGTGCAGGATCCGCTGATGCGCCTGCTCGAAAGCCTCGGCCCGGAGATCGACTTGATCCCGCTGACGGGGGTACCCGACACATTCGACTGCCACATCGCGATGATGAGCCTGCCCTTGGCATTGGGAACCACGCTGGAAACTTGTCCTGCCACGGTGCCGTACCTCCACGCCGAGCCGGAGAAAGTCGCGAAGTGGAGAGCAAGGATCGGCAGCGAGGGGTTCAGAATCGGGATTTGCTGGCAGGGCAACAAGCAGGCAGAAGTCGATGCCGGCCGTTCGTTCCCTTTGCGTCATTTCGAGAACTTGGCGAAAATTCCGAATGTCCGGTTGATCAGCCTGCAAAAGAACGACGGGGTGGAGCAGCTCGCCGATCTGCCGCCCGGCATGACGGTGGAGACTCTGGGAGACGACTTCGATGCCGGTCCCGATGCCTTCGTCGACACAGCGGCGGCGATGGAATGCCTGGACCTTGTCATCACGTCCGACACAGCGGTCGCCCATCTGGCGGGCGCGTTGGGCCGGCCCGCCTGGATCGCGCTCAAATACGTGCCCGACTGGCGCTGGTTGCTGGATCGCTGCGACAGTCCCTGGTATCCGACCATGCGGCTATTCCGCCAGCAAGCACTCGGCGACTGGCCCCGCGTCTTTGCCGCCATTAAGGCGCAGCTGGCTGAAGTGATCGGGCAGGCTGGGGAATTGTAAAACAATGCGCCCACGCGACACCGATGCGCTGTTTCGCAAGGCCGTCGAGCATCATAAGCATGGCCGGCTGAGAGAAGCCCTGAGCCTTTACGACGCCCTCATTGGCCTCAATTCGAGCATAGCGCCCGCCCATTACAATCGTGGTATCGCCTTGCAATCCCTGAATAGGTTCGACGAGGCGCTGCAAAGCTATGATCGTGCCATCATGCTCCAACCCAACTATACCGAGGCGCACTACAACAGCGGCGTCACGCTCAGCAGTCTCAATCGGCTCGAGGACGCTGTTCGCAGCTATGACAAGGTTATCGCGCTCAAGCCGCATCATGCCGACGCCTATTACGGCCGCGGCAACGCTCTAAGACACCTCAACCGCTTCGAAGAAGCCGTCCGCAGCTTCGATCGGGCCATTCAGATCCGGCCCGATCACGTCGATGCGTATAACAACCGTGGCAACACCTTGAAGGAGCTCAAGCGCCTGGAGGACGCGCTGCGCGACTTTGATCGAGCCATCGGGCTCAAGCCGGACTTCGCCGAAGCGCACAACAATCGCGGCAGCGCGCTGAAGCTGCTCAAGCGATTCCCCGAGGCACTGCAGAGCTTCAACCGGGCCATCGCTCTGAGGCCGGATTTTGCCGGGGCTCACACCGGCAGAGGCGACATAAACAAGGAAATCGGCAATCTGGAGGAAGCCCTTGATGACTACGACCGTGCCATCGCGCTGCGGCCCGACTACGCAGACGCATACAACAACAAGGGCAATGCACTGCTGGAATTGAAGCGCCCGGACGAAGCGCTCCAGTGTTACGATCGCGCCCTCGAACTCAAACCGGATCACCCCGAGGCGCACAGCAACAGGGGGCACAGGCTCAGGCTGCTCAAGCGTCTGGAACAAGCCGTCGAGTGTTACGACAAGGCCATCACGTTCAAGCCCGACTTTGTGGAGGCATACTGGGACAAGGCCACCAGCATGTTGCTGATGGGGAACCTGGAGCAAGGTCTGTCTCTCTACGAATGGCGGAAAAAGAGAGCCGAGCCGGCAGGTTTTCGCATGTTTCCCCAGCCGGAGTGGACCGGCAAGGAGCGCCTCGAAGGAAGGACCCTGTTCGTCCATGCCGAGCAGGGGCTGGGCGATACGATCCAGTTCTGCCGCTACGCGCGGATTGCCCGCGAGAAAGGCGCCAAGGTGGTCTTCGCCGTGCAGGATCCGCTGATGCGCCTGCTCGAAAGCCTCGGCCCGGAGATCGACCTGATCCCGCTGACGGGGGTACCCGACACATTCGACTGCCACATCGCGATGATGAGCCTGCCCTTGGCATTGGGAACCACGCTGGAAACTTGTCCCGCCACGGTGCCGTACCTCCACGCCGAGCCGGAGAAAGTCGCGAAGTGGAGAGCAAGGATCGGCAGCGAGGGATTCAGGATCGGGATTTGCTGGCAGGGCAATAAGCAGGCAGAAGTCGATGCCGGCCGTTCGTTCCCTTTGCGTCATTTCGAGAACTTGGCGAAAATTCCGAATGTCCGGTTGATCAGCCTGCAAAAGAACGACGGGGTGGAGCAGCTCGCCGATCTGCCGCCCGGCATGACGGTGGAGACTCTGGGAGACGACTTCGATGCCGGTCCCGATGCCTTCGTCGACACGGCGGCGGCGATGGAATGCCTGGACCTTGTCATCACGTCCGACACAGCGGTCGCCCATCTGGCGGGCGCGCTGGGCCGCCCCGCCTGGATCGCGCTCAAATACGTGCCCGACTGGCGCTGGTTGCTGGATCGCCGCGACAGCCCGTGGTATCCGACGATGAGGTTGTTCCGCCAGCAAGCACCCGGCGACTGGCATAGCATCTTCGCCGCCATCGAGACGGAATTGGCCGATCCCCTATATAGGCCCCTGAAATGATCATGTAACATTTCCGGGGTGTATTGGATCGAATGCGGCCAGCCGGGATTGTGCGCTTGGCCGACACGCGTCCGAGGGAGACAATTGATGAAGTTGGTAATTGACTGGGGCGTGTCGGCTTTTTTCGGTTGGGGTGTCTATGGGCTCAATCTGGCGTTTGAGCTGTCGCGCGATCCCACGATTGAAGCGCGAATGGCCATGCCGATGGATCCAAACAAGATCGGTGTCGATGCGCTGCGGGTTCGTGCGCTTCTCCCGTTCGTAGCCAGGTCCAATGAAGGTCCGCCGCCCAGCGACGCGCCATGGCTGCATGCGCTTGGAAACGAGTTTATGCCTGAGCAACCGCCGGGCGCGCGCATCGGCGTGATCTTCTTTGAAGCGCCGCTGTCGCCCGCAGGAGTGGAGCGCGCCAAAGCCTACGATCTGATCGTTACCGGATCGAGCTGGAACGAGAATGTGCTGAATGCCGTCGGTATCACCCACACCCGCACAATCATCCAAGGCGTCGATCGCTCGCTGTTCTTTCCGGCTCCGAAGCGAAACCTGTTCCCCGATCGCTTCTTGATTTTTTCCGGCGGCAAGGCCGAGCCGCGCAAAGGCCAGGACATCGTGGTTGCTGCCTTCCGGATATTCGCGCAACGCCATCGCGAGGCGATGCTGGTTACGGCTTGGCATTCGCCTTGGCCGCAACTTGCGCGCGGCATGGATCTCGATCTTTCTGCACTTGCCGACCGGGTGATCGACGCGGGCCAACTCCCCAACGGCCTTATGGCGCCGATCTATCGCGAATGCGATGTCGCGCTATTCCCAAATCGCGCCGAGGGGGGAACAAATCTTGTCGCCATGGAGTGCTTGGCTTGCGGGGTGCCGACTATTCTGTCCGACAACACCGGCCATCGCGATCTTCTCCGCATGGGGCTTGGCTATCGGCTCAGACAAAAGCCCAGCGAGATATGGTCGGAATGGGGCGAAAGCGATGTCGAGGAAGTTGTCGAAGCCCTGGAATGGGCGTTCCAAAACGCCAATGCGCCGCGACTGCCCGTTCAGCTGCCGCAGTGGAGCGAGTTGACCAACTCGCTCGTGCAACTCGCCAGGGACGTCTACAAATGCGCGTAGGCGGGGCGACCGACAATGCGATATGCCGGGCGCCGTCGTTTGGCCGCATCCCCGTGATCCTAACGGACAACTGGGTATCGTCTTTCGACCGGACGACACAGTGGCGCGTGATCGGGCGCTTTACGGCAGGCCGCTAGGCTAAATCAGATCCTGGTCGAGAAGGCGTCCAGGCCGTCCAGGGCTTTCAATGGCGCGCGCGGAACAAAAATACAGAGCCGGTTTGGCGCACCTCGAGGCCAAGCGGCTGGGTTCTGCCGAGAATTGTTTTCGCGCGGTCGTCGCGGCGAATCCCTCCTTTGCATTGGGATATTTTCACCTGGGCCTCGTGCTTCGCCTGCGCCGGCAACGGCAAGGTGCACTCCATGCTTTTCAGTCGGCTGCCAAGTTCGCGCCGAACTTGGCTCGGGCACATGTCGGGTTGGGCGCAGTTCTCATGCGCCTTGGCCGTATCGACGAGACCGAAGCGGAGTTGCGGCAGGCGCTCGCATTGGACCCTGGCCTTAAGGAAGGATACCTCTTCCTGGGTGATCTGTTGCGGGGCGGAGGGCGGCTGAGCGAGGCACGGGATGTATACGAGGCCCTTCTCGCCAGGTTTCCGGACGACGCAGACGGTCGCTTCGGTCGCGGCTTCCTCCATCTTCTCGAAGGCGATTTTGCCGCGGGTTGGCCGGATTATGAATTCCGCGCGGCGAGGCGGGGTCCTGTCGAGCCAGCTCTGACGCCGCAATGGCGCGGCGAGGATCCGGCAAACAAGACGCTGCTGCTCTACGGCGAACAGGGGATTGGCGATTCCGTTCAGTTCCTGCGCTACGTTCCGGTGACCCTTCAGGAATTGGCCTCGAGGGTGAACGGCGTGCATGAAATCGTGCCGCCAACCTACACGCTGCCGCGTTTCGACTTTTGTGCGCCGCTGCCCAGCCTCCCACTCTATTGCGGCACCACCCTCGCTACCATTCCCTGGTCCGGCCCCTATCTTTCGCCCCCGCCTGCCGGCGAAGCCGTCGCCATTCCGCCGGCTTACGGGGAAAGGCTCACCGTCGCGTTGGGCTGGGCCGGGAACCCCGATCACCCCAATGATCACAATCGTTCGCTCACGGTTGCCCAGATCAAGCCGCTGCTCCAACAGGAGGGCATCCGCTGGCTGATCTTGCAGGACGGCAGCGGGGCGGCCGAGTTGGGCCGCAGGCCGGACATTGTTCAGCTTGGCAGCAGCCTCACGAATTTTTCCGATATTGCGACGGCCATGTGCCGCTCCGACCTTGTAATCTCGGTCGACACTTCTTTTTGCCATCTGGCCGGCGCTTTGGGACGCCCAGTGTGGACCCTCCTTTCCTATGCTCCTGACTGGCGCTGGATGCTAGGGCGTTCCGACACGCCCTGGTACCCCTCCATGCGCTTGTTTCGTCAGCGTTCGCTTGGCGACTGGAGCGGCGTTATTGACGCGGTTTCGCAGGCTTTGGCGGGCCAAAAGCCCGAGGCGGGACGGCAGTAGAGCAATTGGCGCCTGCCGCGGAACCAAGCATCCTTGTCCCGGGGGCCGCTTGAGGTTATGTCTCCCCCACGATTGAGCCCTTGATCCATGCGTCACCTCCGATTCCTGCCCGACAACACAAATATCGATTTCATCGGCTGGCGATATTACGCCTTCGCGGTGGATGGGATTTTGTTGCTCATATCGCTCGTTTCGATTGCTCTGCAGGGGTTCAACCTGGGAATTGATTTTACCGGCGGCGTGCTCCTGGAGGCCAAGGCGGCCCAAACCATCGACATCGGCAAGCTGCGCGATGCGGTGATTGGCTTGGGTTTCGGAGAATCCCAGCTGCAGTATTTCGGCGGGGGCGAGTGTGACAAGCCCGTCAATTCCTGCGTCCTGATCCGTGTGCAACCCAACGCGACGCATTCGGGCGAGACGATCGTCGGCATGATCAAGGCCAAGCTCGGCTCGGGCTATCAGTTTCGCCGGGCCGAAGTGGTGGGTCCCAAAGTCAGTCAGGAGCTGTTCAACGACGGCGTAGAGGCCACGATCCTGGCGATCGTGCTGATCTCCGTCTATGTGGCGGTCCGTTTTGAGTGGCAGTATGGCGTGGGCGCCCTCATCGCTACCGGCCACGACGTGCTTGTGACCGCCGGCCTTTTCTCCGTATGCCGTATGGAGTTTTCGCTCAACTCCGTGGCGGCGCTGCTCCTTCTCGCCGGCTATTCGATCAACGATACCGTCGTCGTATTCGACCGTTTGCGCGAGAATCGGCGCAAGTACAAGCGCATGAAGCTCACCGAGTTGATCAATCTTTCCACCAATCAGATCGCAACAAGAACCACATTGGTTTCATTCGCAACTGCACTGAGCATGTTCCCCCTGCTCTTCTTCGGCGGACCCGAGCTATTCGGGTTCAGTGCATCCATCCTGTTCGGAATTTTGGTGGGGACGTTTTCCTCCACCTATGTGGCGGCCGCGCTGCTCCTCTACCTGCCAGCGCCGGCCGGCGCCGTGAGCGGCGGCGCTTCGGATTCGGCGGAGCTTCCCAAGCCTCAGAAGGGGCTCCAGGAACGCTCGCGCGTGTAGGAAAGATAGCCGGCGTTAACACCCGCCCTCAGGCCTACGCCTGTGCGCATGGGAGCGAGCGTGATGCCATCGGAGCGCTGATAATTCACGCCAATGCCGGCCACGAAGTAGTAGCTGCCTTCAACGCCGGGAAATCTTTGGAAAAGCCTGTCGGCACTGCGCAGATTGTAAACCAACGTGAAGCATTTGGATGCATTGCCTCCGACGTCAAATCCGACCGACGGGCCCTGCCAGTAGACCTTCATCGGTTCGCGGTCTTTGCGAATGAGCCACCCCGAGCCATAGCGCAGCCCTACGACAAAGGCGCCGGACCCTTCGTCGCCCTTTATATAAGCGTCCGGCAGACCCCGATCGTGGAAAACCTTCTCCACGGCCTTGGCGACCGCATAGGTCGTGGTGCCGAAAAATCCCGATGCGGCCTGGACGATTTCGTTCTGGCTAAACGTCTCGTCCTCGTCGGCCGAAAGCGGAGCGGCTGCGGCGAAAAACGCGGCGAACGCGGTCGCCGCCGCAACCAGGATACGCGATAGGCTCATCGAACTCTCCTGAAAGATGCTTGCGCGCTATGAAACGGCGGCCCCTGTCGAGGCGCGTCGTGCGCTCCCGGCAGTCGAATGCAGCTTGATGACCGAAAGAAGGCAAGAATGAACATGTCAAACGGCGATGCCAAAACTCGTTCGAGAACCTCGTCGCTGGGGCCGGCCGGATGGGCGGCGCTCGTTGCGTTGTTCGGCTTTCTCGTATGGGCGATCTGGTATGCCGTTTATGCCTGGGAACTGCTGGGAGCCGTCGGCATCTCGCGTCTGGGCTGGCTCTTCCTCCTTCTTGGCGTGATTCTTACAATCGCTGTCGGCGCGGGGCTGATGGGCCTATTGTTCTACTCAAGCCGTTCGGGGAGGGATTTTTGAACGGCTTGTCTCCCCCCATCCGATGCGGGCAACCCTATTGTTCAAGTGCTGATTACTCGCGCGTGGCGCGCGAATTCATGCGGCGCCGCGCGCGACGAAGAAGGAATTGGCAAAGCCCTCCTCGACTTTGCCATAGAGAAAAGGACGGCCGTCGACCGTGGTTACAGTGCCGCCGGCCGCGGCAAGAACGGCATGTCCGGCCGCGGTATCCCACTCCATTGTGCGGCCGTGACGCGGATAAATATCCGCTTCGCCCGCCGCAACCAGGCAAAATTTCAAAGAGGAGCCGGCACTCACAAAATCCTTGACGGGAAACCGGGCGAGGTACTCGTCGGTCTTGGCATCGCGATGCGACCGGCTGGCGACGGCGACGAGCCCGTCCTCCGGCGCCTTGCGCGCCGAAATTCGGTGCAGGCGGGAAAAATCCGGTCGTTTGCCCGATTCCGTCTTGAGTTCGAAGGCGCCCCTAGTCTCTTCACCGATAAACAGACGTCCCATTGCCGGCGCGAAAACCGTGCCGCGCACCGGCTTGCCGTTCTCGATCTCTGCGATATTGACGGTGAATTCGCCGTTGCGGCTCAAGAATTCCTTGGTGCCGTCCAGCGGGTCGACAAGAAAAAAGCGCCCCGCAATCCTCTCCATCCGCCCGGCAGCCGCTTCCTCCTCGGCGATTACCGGTATCCCGGGGGCGGTGGCCGACAGCCGGGCAAGGATGTGCCTTTCCGCATCCAGATCGGCTGCCGTCACCGGGGAATCATCGCTTTTCCTTTCGTGGTCGACGTGATCGCGAGCGTAATACTTGAGAATGATTTCGCCGGCTTCCCATGCAATTTCGGCCAGCGAGATCAATGCCGGCGATGGCTCGAGTGCCGTCATCGATCGCTCCCGCGCGGCGGGCATGAGAATAGGGCTTCCGCTGTGTGGTCGCCCGTATATCCGAAATTCATCGTCAGAATATTTTCAGCCACCGACTGCACCTCTCCAATCGCGATTCCGATACGAACCGGTCATTCGCCGGTCGCCGCGCTCGCATGCTGCTTAAGCATTCCTTAATCCCACGCGGACAATGTGACTCAATATCGATCTTGCCCAGGCTGGCAAACAGGAACTCCGATGAATGAGCTCGATTTCGCCGCCCTCTTGGTTTCGCGCGTCTGCCACGACCTTGTGAGCCCGGTAGGGGCCGTGGTCAACGGCCTGGAAGTGCTGGAAGACGAGCGCGACGCGGCCATGCGTGCCGATGCGCTCAAGCTCGTGGCATCGAGCGCCGAGCAGGCCGCCGCGCGGTTGCAATTTGCGCGAATCGCCTTTGGCTCTGCCGGTTCCGCCGGCGCGGAGCTTGACCTGAACGAAGTCGGCCGCATCGTCCGCGGCTTGCTGAACGGCAGCAAGGTGGAAATCGATTGGCGCGCGGCAGCCGTGAACTGGCCCAAGGACTGGGCCAAGCTCCTCATGAATGCGACCCTACTTGCTGCCGACAGCCTGCCGCGTGGCGGCCGCGTGAAAGTGGAAACAGCAGCGATTCCCGCTGCGCCGAGCTTCCTTGTGCGTGCCGCGGGACAAGGTGCGCGGCTGCATGAGGATTCAGCGAAAGCCGTACGCGGAGAGCCCGTCGGTCAGCTGGACGGTCGCAGCATTCAACCCTACCTGACCCACAAACTCGCGCGCTCGCTGAATGCCGGGCTGACCGTTACCGCGAGCGAAGGACAGATCGAGATCGCTGCCGGCTAAGCCAAAGGCGCAAATTCAGCCCGCATTTACTTTTGCGGGGCGATACTCGCTAGCGCCTGTGCCGCGTTCGTTCGAGGAGGCCCGCTTGAGGCAATGCTTGGTAGTCGACGACAGCCGCGTGATCCGCAAGGTCGCGTGCAACATTCTCAATGCCTTGGGATTCGATGCGCTCGAAGCTGACGGCGGAGCTGCGGCATTGGATGCTTGCCGGTTGCGAATGCCCGATGCGATTCTGCTCGATCTCCAGATGCCGTGCATGAGCGGGCTTGAGTTCGTGCGCAGCCTGCGGCGTCAGGCGGGAGGCGAGCGACCATTCGTCGTGCTGTGCACGACCGAGAACGACGTCATCCGCTTGACCGAGGCGCTCAACGCCGGCGCCGACGAGTACGTCATGAAGCCTTTCGATCGGGAGAACCTTGCAGCCAAGCTGGCACAGATCAGCGCTGCGTGAACATCGGCTTCGGGCAGGATTTTCGACACATGGGCAGCCGACGGTGTCCTCGTCTCGGGAGCTCGTGAAGTGGGCCTTGACCCCGCGTTCGCGCTGATCGGTGGATCGCGCGGCGTATTCGCCAAATCGCAGAGTGAAGCGAAGCGCCCGATGCGGGCCACCGCGTAGAGCCGCCGCCCAAACGTCAAATTCTTCCCCACGCGAACCAGCCGCGCGCCGGTCTCGGGAAGCCCTCCGGGCCCTGACGATGCACGCCTCACTGGCTGCCCGATCGTCGTTGCGGGGCAGCCGCGGTTCATGATGTGATTAGCCCTTCGTTTCGCCAGCATTCTATCGCGAAATGCAAAAACAGAAGGCCGTCAGGGTGGAACGATTCGCCGCAGATGCACAATCGCCGATCGGGCAGCCGAAGCGGGCCGGCGAATGAGACCGCGCCGGTTACGATTATGTGCTTGTGCTGCAACGTTTCTTGGCGCATAGGGCACGCGGCACGCATTGCAAGAAGGCAGGCGTCGAGCTCTATCATTGTGCAGATGCAGCAGAGCGGCCAGGTTGCAAATGTGTGTCGGGTCCGCCAACAGAATCGCTGGACCGCGCCGAAAAAGCGTGGTTACGATCCGCTCAAACAGGGCTACGGCGCGTTGTTGCTGCGTCGGAGGTAGGAAACGCGTGAGTTTAAATCACAACACCCGTGCCCGGCGCTCGGACGCCGGGTATAGATTTGTATGGTCTATGTGAGCCATGGAACAGCCGCTACACGACTTCAGATCCTTACACGGGACGCGGGTACAGGCCACCGAGAGCCGCGCGATAAGCGTGGCCCTGGTCATTTTCCTTCATCTTTTGGCGATCTACGGACTCGCCACCGGCTTGGCGCAAAATCTCTATCGCAAGACGCTAGGGGAATTTAAGGCGGAAGTTATTCCGCCGAAGGAGGAAAAGGTTAAGCTGCCGCCGCCGCCGCCGCCGGAGCTGGTGAAGCCGCCGCCGCCCTTCGTGCCGCCGCCTGACATCTTAATCCAGCAAGAGGCGCCAACAAATACCATCACGGCGCAATCGAAGGTGGCGCCGCCGCCGCCCAAGCCGGTGGCCGCCGCACCGATCACTCAGCCGGTGTTGGAGGAAGGCGGTGCGGGCAAATGCGAGTCATCTTACTATCCTGCCGTCGCCATACGCCTCAATCAGACCGGCACGTCCACTGTCGCGGTCCATATCGCCGCCGACGGCTCCGTCGAGAGCGTCAATCTTGTGAGCTCCAGCGGCCATGATTCGCTGGATGAGGCGGCGATCCGATGCATCCAGTCGACCTGGCGCTACAGGCCGGCAACGATGAACGGTCGGCCGGTTGCCACAATGAAGGAATACGCAATCAAGTGGGTCTTGGAGTAGGCCGCGGGTTTTTCAACTTGTAGCGGGCGTTCTGCGCCCTTTCATCTACGGAGTGACGAACACATGAGAATGAAACATCTGGCGATTGCAGCCGCTCTCGTCTTCCTTGGTGGCGCGAGCGCCGGAGCGGTTTTCGCCCAGCAGCCTGCGCCTGCGGGACAAACCCCGCCCGCGGGCACGATGGCTGCGCCCAACCAAATGGCAGCGCCCGGACAGACGTCCCCGGCAGCTGCGCCGGCTGCGACGCCGCCTGCGGCGCCCGCCGCGCCGAAACCGGCCGAGTCGGTCGCCGCCGGGGAGAACCCTTACGGCTTGGCTGCCTTCTGGGAGAAGAGCGACTTCGTTCTGAAGACGGTGCTGGCAATCCTCGCGGTCATGTCGGTGGGCACTTGGTATCTGTTCATCACCAAGTTCTGGGACCAGGCGCGAATCATCAGCCAGAGCCGGGTCGTGGATCGGCGCTTCTGGAGCTCGGCCAGCCTGAACGAGGGCGTCGACAAGCTGCCGAAGAACAGCCTTTTCCGCTCCGTGGCCGAAAGCGGCGTACGAGCCTCCTCCGGGCAGGGCACTGGGCTGGTCAATCTCAATGACTGGATTTCCATGTCGCTCAACCGTCAGCTCGAGGAAGCCAACGCCCGCATGCAAGGCGGCATCGCATTCCTGGCTTCGGTGGGATCGACTGCACCGTTTGTCGGCCTGTTCGGCACGGTTTGGGGCATCCTGAACGCGCTGATCGCGATCGGCGTGGCCGGACAAGCTTCGATCGACAAGGTGGCCGGTCCGGTAGGCCAAGCCTTGATCGCAACAGCGCTCGGCTTGGCCGTCGCCGTTCCGGCGGTGCTGTGCTACAACTACCTCGTTCGCCGCAACAAGGTGATCAACGAGAAGCTGAGAAGTTTCGCGAGCGATTTGCAGACCTACCTCATCACCAACAAGAAATAGGTCGCTCATACGTCTTCGTCAGAGGTTCGCTCCATGGCTATGCAGGTTCATTCGGCAGATTCGGACGAATCCGAACTGAACACCGCGATCAACACCACGCCGCTCGTGGACGTGATGCTGGTGCTGCTGATCATCTTCCTGATCACCGTGCCGGTCGTGATCAAGCAGGTGCCGGTCAATCTGCCGAACGCACGCAACATCGCCACTCAGACCAAGCCCGAAAACATCGTCATCTCGGTGGACAGGGACGGCAACGTTTACTGGAACACCGATCCAGTGGATTTCAGCGAGCTGAGACCCCGTTTCTACCAAGCGCTTACGAAGGCCCAGGCATCGGGGATTTCGCTGCCGGAGGTGCACATCCGGGGCGACCAGGACACGCGATTCGAGTCCATTGGACGGGTGATTCTTGCCGCCCAACAAGCCGGCGTGCCCAAGGTGGGCTTCATTCTCGAGCCGCGCAATGTAGCGGAATAATCAGTCTATATTCAGCATAAGGGTGTTTTCATATGGCAATGAATGTGGGACCGGGCACTGGCGACCAGGACGTCATGGTCGAGATGAACACGACGCCGCTGATCGACGTCATGTTGGTTTTGCTCGTCATGCTGATCATAACCCTTCCCATCCAGACCCATGCCGTGAAGCTCAACATGCCCAACCCGAATGCGCCGCCTCCCACCGCTCAGCCGACCGTTCACACCTTGGCGGTTGATTTCGACGGGTCGATCACTTGGGATGGGCAGTCCGTTCCTAACCTTGACGCACTGGACAGCCACTTCACGGAAGTGGCCAACCAGCCGGATCAGGACGAGATCCACGTCCAGCCGAACCGTCTCGCGAAGTACGACACGATCGCAAAACTGCTCGCCGACGCCCAGCGCATCGGCGTGAAGAAAATTGGCTTTTCCGGCGAAGAGCAATACATGCATTAGCGCGATAGGCGGCCGCGGGAGCGGATGTGTGCATGCGGTTGCATGAGTCCGAGACCCGCGCCTTAGAATTTGAATCTGGAAGAGCTCTTCAATGCGATTTGCAAAACTGCGCGCCATTGCGACGGCGCTGATGCTGGGGTCGGCCACGGTCGGCGCCACGGTTCTGATGTCGACGTCGGCAGCCGAGGCGGCGGCCCGCCCCCAGGTCGGCAATCCTCTCAAGCAGGCCATTGCCCTGGCCAATTCCGGCAGGATCGATGCCGCGCAGGCAAAGATCCGCGAGGCCGAGTCGGTCGGCGGCCTCACGGCCGGCGACAATCAGGCGATCGCCCAGGTCAAGGAATATGTCGCCGCCAAAAGCGGCAATTCCTCGACGGGTGCCAAAGCCAAGTTCGCCAACGACTACGATGCCGGGCGTTACAGCGCAGTCGTCGGCGAGGACGTCGATCTCCTGAAAAAATACGGCGCTTATGGTTATGAGTCCGAGATCGTCGTGGCACAAGCTTACTACCTGATGGGGCGATGCCAACAGGCGATCTCGATGCTGGAGGGCCTCGCGTCGGGAGCCCACGCAGCGGAGTCGGTTTTGTCCGTGCTCTACAGCGCCGCCTACAAATGCGGCGACAACGACGCCATGCGCGCGGCGCTGGAGCGTCTGGTCGAGATCTCCGGCAAGCCGCAATACTGGGCAGACCTCATTCAATCCGCGGAAGGGGCCAAGGGGATCAGGGATCACCAGCTGCTCGATATCTACCGGCTGGCAGTGCTCGCCAATGCGCTGAAGTCGAAAGAGGATTACGAGACGGCCGCAGAGCTCGCCATCGAGTTCCATTCGTCCGCCGAGGCGCAGGCGATCGTTCAGAAGGGGTTGGACGCGAAAGTGCTTTCGGGCGATCGCGACATGCGCCTTTTGAACACGGCCAAGGCGCAGGCGGCAGCCGATGCCGCAGGGCTGCCCAAAGCGGTAGCGGGCGCCAATGCCGCCAAATCCGGCGACCTTTCGGTCGAGCTGGGCGAGGAATATCGCAGCATGGGGCGCTACCCGGATGCGATCAATGCCATCCAGGCCGGCCTGAAGAAGGGTGCCACCGACCCCAACGATGCAAAGGTTTTGCTCGGGCTGACTTATTATAGCGCCGGCCAGAAGACCGAAGCCCTGGCGGCCTTGAACCAGGTTCCGAAATCCGATCCCGGCAACGGCTTGGTTGCACATCTTTGGACAATCTATATTCGGACGCATTGATCGATGGATTGGGGAGATTGCCGCCTTCCCTCGCCGCACCGGGAAGGCTATAGGTCCAATCCCCTTCGCGAGGCGGGCGCGTAGCTCAGCGGGAGAGCACTACGTTGACATCGTAGGGGTCACAGGTTCGATCCCTGTCGCGCCCACCAGCCTTCGCTCGCGACGCGAGGGAAGGCTGCTGCGCCGTAGCCGAAAGGCGAAGGCGGGCTGATGCTCAAGCGAGCTTCGGCTCGGCAGGCCCGTTGCGGATCTTGGCACGAAGTGGGCGAAGACGGGTTCCGTTGCGCTTGCTGCTCATCCTAAGCCGCGATCATCCGTTCGACCTCCTGCACGATCTCGCGCAGATGGAAGGGCTTGGAAAGAACCTTGGCCTGTTTGGGGGCGTGCGCCGATGGGTGCAGTGCTACCGCCGCAAAGCCGGTGATGAACATGATCTTGAGTCCGGCGTCGATTTCCGCCGCCCGCTTGGCAAGCTCGATGCCGTCCATTCCCGGCATGACGATGTCGGTCAGGAGCAGATCGAAATGCGCATCCTTGAGGCGTTCGAAGGCCTCCGCGCCGTCGCCGAAATCGGCGACGTCGTGACCGGCCCGTATCAATGCCTGGGACAGAAACCGGCGCAAGGATTCGTCGTCTTCCGCCAACAGGATTTGTGCCATGGGTATTTCCCCAACCTCAATCTAACATAAAACGAGAGCAGGTCTTCAGGCCAGTCTACGAACTGCGGGCCATGATGCGACATGGAGGTTTCCAAACTCTGAGCCCCTGCGCCAGTTTCCTGTTGATCCTCGCCCTGCCCTGATGGTCCACTTTCGAGTTGGTAATCGGAGCGAATCATTGGTTTTCGACAGCCGATGCTGAACCGCGCGGAATCAGGGGCACAGACGGCCATCGCCGACCGGGGCTTTGCGGCGCTGCGCGAGCAACCCTTTGTTCTGCGCCGGCCGCCGACCCAAAAGGTGCCCTTCGTCTTTTCCTCGCCGCACTCCGGGCGCCTCTACCCGACGACGTTTGTCGACAGCAGCCGCCTGGGCGGGATAAATCTCAGGCGTTCCGAAGACGCGTTCGTCGACGAGATCTTTGCCTCGGCGCTCGACATTGGCGCCCCCCTCATCGCGGCCCGTTTTCCCCGAGCCCTGGTAGACGTCAACCGCGCCCCTACCGAGCTGGACCCCTCCATGTTCGACGGACAGCTGACGCTCCCGGTCGACGCGTCAAGCCCTCGCGTCAATGCCGGACTCGGGGTGATCCCGCGAATTGTTCGGCAGGGCCTCGAAATATACGGCGAGAAAGTTTCGGCCGAGGTTGCCGAAGAGCGGCTTGCCCAATTTTACCGCCCCTATCATGCCGCGCTCCGCCAGTTGGTAGACGAAACCAATGCGATCTTCGGCATCGTTTTTCTCATCGACTGCCATTCGATGCCCTCTGGCGCCGGCGGGCCGGACATAGTCTTGGGCGATCGGCACGGCCTATCCTCCGCCCTTTTGTTAACCATTGCGGCGCAGCGCGCGCTCGAGGCGCAGGGGTTCCGGGTCGCGCGCAATATCCCGTATGCCGGCGGCTACACCACGCAGCTTTACGGCCGCCCCGAGCGGGGGATGCATGCCCTGCAAATTGAGATCAACCGAGCCGTCTACCTTGATGAGGAGGCCATAGCTCCCACCCCGGCCTTTCGCTGCGTCTGCGCGCGCATCGCAGCGGCTCTCGCAAGGCTTGTCGATCTCTGCTCGGCATCGGCGGCTCCGCCGTTTTTTTTCGCTTATGCTGCCGAATAAAAAAAGGCCGCTCCCAAAGGAGCGGCCAAGTTCAGGGAGGAAACGCCCAGGAAGGGCGGCGGCATCCCGAAAGAAGATTTCGCAATGCCGCGCCGCAACAATATGGGTGAAGCTCCGCTGCGACGCAACAGAAAAAAATTCTCGGCGAGCGAGATTTTTCCTGGACATATCATGGATTTTATGACTGAGAGGGCCTCAGTTTCGTACATTTTATGTGCAATGCAATAAATCCATGGCAGCGTCGGCGTCATGAAACCATGATGGCACTGCAATGAGATCGTCGTGATTGCTAGGCAGGCAGAAAGGCATATTTGCCGGACTGATTTGTCAGCGAAGGGAGCTGCGCATGGCCGTACTCGCTTGGTCTCGTCAACGAGGTCTGCGGCTGCCGGGTCGCCTGCGGCACCTGGATGCGACGCGGCGGGCGCAACGGCGTTTGCCGGCTTACGAACCGCCCCGGCGGCCGCGTCACCACCGCACCATTTTCATCTCCGACGTCCATCTCGGCACGAAAGGCTGCAAGGCGGATTTGCTGGCAGATTTCCTGACACGAAACTCCTGCGATACTCTGTTCCTGATCGGGGACATCGTGGACGGTTGGCGGCTGCGTCACCGCTGGTACTGGCCGGAAGCCCATAATCGCGTTCTCGAAGCGGTACTGCGCCATATCGACGCGGGTACCAGGGTGGTTTATGTTCCCGGCAACCATGACGAGATCTTCCGGCGATATTGCGGCCGCTCGATCGCGGGTGTGGAAATCGCGCGCGAAATCGTCCACGTGACCGCCGGCGGGAAGCGCCTGCTTGTCCTGCACGGCGATCAATTCGATGCCGTCATCGCCTACGCGAAATGGCTGGCGCTGTTGGGCGACTGGGCCTACGGCTTGGCCATCGAACTTAATGAATTGTGCCATGTACTGAGGCGGGGGCTTGGGCTGGAATACTGGTCGCTCTCGGCCTTTCTCAAGCAAAAGGTGAAGAATGCACTCGAATACATTTGCCGTTTCGAGAATGCAGTGGCTTGCGAGGTCGGCGCACGCGGTCTCGACGGCGTCGTGTGCGGCCATATTCATCACCCGGCGATCAAGACCCTCGGAGGCGTCCTTTACATCAACGACGGAGATTGGGTTGAAAGCTGCACCGCGCTTGTCGAAGATAGAAGCGGTAAACTGGAGATTCTGTGCTGGGCAAAAGAACCTGCGCGCGGGCACGAGCGCTCGGCAGCCCCCTCGGACGACGTCGCAGCCGTCCTTCCCGCCTGATGTCACCCACATGACGGCGGAGGCCGCTGCGGCACGGCTGCGCGAGACGGCGTCGCCGGCGGCGCCGCTGTTCCGCGCGCGCAAGCTGTTGCTCCTGACGGATGCCTGGGCGCCGCAGGTCAACGGGGTGGTTCGCACGCTGGAGACGTTGGGACGCGATCTCGCGGCCATGGGCCATGAGGTGCGCTACGGCACGCCCGAAGGACGTTTCACGCTTCCGCTGCCCACCTATCGCGAAATTCGGCTCGCGGTTTTCCCGCGGCGAAGCCTGGAGCGCATGATCGACAGCTTCGAACCCGATGCCATCCACATCGCAACCGAGGGCACCATCGGCCTGAGCGCTCGCGCCATCTGCCGGAAGCGCGGCATTCCCTTTACGACCTCGTTCCATACGCGCTTTCCCGAATATGTGAATGCACGCTTTCCGTTGATTTCGAAGTCGTTCGTCTATCGATTCCTTCGGTGGTTTCACGGTCCTGCAACTGCCGTGATGGTCGCAACGCCTTCGCTCAAGCAGGAACTCGAGTCCCAGGGGTTCCGCAACGTACGCATCTGGTCGCGCGGAGTGGATGTCGGCCACTTTCGCCCGATTGCCGGTGCGCGACTGCCTTACGAAGGGCCGATCTGGCTCTACGTCGGGCGCGTAGCGGTCGAAAAGAATATCGAGGCGTTCCTTGCCCTCGACCTGCCGGGAACCAAGGTCGTAATCGGCGAGGGTCCGGCTCGCGCCAGGCTCGAGCGAGCCTATCCCGAAGCGCGGTTCTTGGGCCCAAAGTCGGGTGAGGATCTCGTGCGTCACTACGCGGCGAGCGATGTCTTTGTCTTCCCGAGCCGGACGGACACCTTTGGTCTGGTCATCTTGGAAGCCTTGGCGTGCGGCGTACCCGTCGCAGCCTATCCCGTGCAGGGTCCCCACGACGTGGTCGGCAATGTGCCCGTAGCGGCGCTGGACGACGACCTGGGTGCCGCATGCAGGCAGGCGCTTCAAATTCCGCGTCAGTCGTGCCGTGCGTATGCGCTAACCCGTTCATGGCGGGCCTGCACCGATCAATTTCTCTCCAATCTTCCTGCCTTGGGTCGCTCGGAGCATCGAGACTCCCGCTCGCTCGTGGCGCCTCATCCGACAGGGTTCAATCCTGCCACGCGATAGGCCTCCGTTTTGAGGACGGGCGACTTTGCTGGCGATCATGCTAGCCTTACCAGCCGATTTGCGCTGTCGATCTTCCGATGAATTCCACGCTCGAGCCAAGATGCGGTCCGAAGACGCTGCCGCAGGAATGGCTGTTCTGCCTGGCCGTCGCCATGGGGTGGGCCGTGATGGTCGCGGCACTAGGCAAGGATTACTCCTGGGATTTCCGCAATTATCATTGGTATATCCCTTACGCGTTCCTCAATGGGCGCATGGACGGCAATATCTCTGTCGCCCATCAGGCCACATATTATAATCCTTTTCTTGATCTGCCTTTTTATGTCCTGGCCACGCATCTCCATGCGTGGCTGGCTTTGGGCCTTCTTGGCTTGGTCCAAGGGGCCAATATCGTGCCGCTCTACGTGATCGCACGATCCGTGCTGAAGATCGAAAACAGGCGCGTTATTGCCGCCATCCTGTCCTTTCTCTGCATGACGGGCAGTCTCACCATCCACCTCGCCGGCACGACCTATTACGACAACGTGATGAGCGTCCTGGTTTTGTCGGGGCTTGCTCTCGTCATTGCGCGGCGCCGGCAACTCCAGTCGGGCACGTTGTTGGAAGGGGTGGCTATTTCTGGCTTCTCCGGATTGCTCGTCGGCAGTGCAGTGGGGCTCAAACTGCCCGAAGCGCCTTTCGCGCTGGGATTCGCCGCGTCTCTTCTGATCATTGCCGGAGATTGGCGCCGTCGCACGACGCGGCTCCTCGCGGGAGCGGTAGGAGGGGCTGCCGGTATTGCGGTCTTTGCCGGCTTTTGGATGCTCAAGCTGGCGCATCTGACGGGAAATCCTCTCTTTCCTTATTTCAACGAGGTTTTTCATTCGCCTCTCGCCCTTCATGCGTCCTATCGGGACATGCGTTTCATTCCGAAGCGTCTCGACGTTCAGCTTCTCTTCCCGTTGCTGTTTTCGATCGATTGGCGCGTGGCCGACGATTTGCCATACCAGGACATCAGAGTGGGCGTCGCCTATGTCGCGATCGTCGTCACTTTGCTGCTGCGATTTTCGGCGCGCAGTCCGGCCAAGCCGATTGTCGATACGCGTGCCGCTATGGCGATCATCGGCTTTGCGGCAATCGCCTACCTTGCATGGCTGAAGATTTTCGCGATCTATCGCTACATCCTTCTCCTGGAAATTCTGGCTCCCATGTTGATCGCCGCGTCGATCTCGCAATGGCCGATTTCGCAACGAACACAGCTTGTGCTTGCCGCCGCATTGCTGCTGGCTTGCACGGCCACCATGAAGACAAGCATCGGCGGGCGAATGCCGGCGACGGATCCTTACGTGCAGGTGAGCGTTCCGCCCATTCCGCACGTCGGCAACACCATGATCCTGATGACCGGGCTCGAGCCCATGGGGTATCTCGCTTCTTCGCTTCCGCAGCAAATTCCCATCATTCGCATAGACGGTTGGATGATCCAGCCCCGGGACGGGTCGCAGCTGACCCGAGAAGCGCGCAAGCGCGTCGCTGCCTTCCGCGGCGACCTGTTCGTCCTCTTCAAGGCGGCGGAAGCGGCCCGAAGCCGCGATTCGCTGGCGGCATACGGGCTTGGGTTAGGCCCGGGCGCATGCCGCAATATTGTCAGCAATCTTGGCGGGGCTTACGAGTTCTGCCCGGTGATTCGTTTACAAAGTCCTGCCACATGAGCCAATTCGCGCGCATTGCCGTTCTTGTGCCTTGCTACAACGAGGAAGCGGCAATCGAAAAGGTCGTCCGGGATTTTCGCGCCGCCCTGCCGGCGGCCGAGATTTTCGTCTACGACAACAATTCGAAGGACCAGACTGCAGCGCGTGCCTCGGCGGCCGGTGCCATGGTCCGTCAGGAGGAAAAGCAAGGCAAGGGCAACGTGGTCCGGCGTATGTTCGCCGACGTCGAGGCCGACATCTACGTCCTGGTCGACGGCGACGACACGTATGACGCGACAGCGGCGCCCATGCTGATCCGCGCGCTGGTTGCGCGGGGTCTCGACGTTGTCTCGGGGCGGCGCATCGCGGTGGCGCAAGAGGCTTATCGTGCCGGTCATCGATTTGGCAATTGGATGCTGACGGGCCTCACTGCCGCTATGTTCCACGTCAAGCTGGCCGACCTGCTGACCGGATACCGGATCCTTTCGCGCCGGTTCGTAAAGTCCTTTCCGTTCACGGCCGAAGGCTTCGGAATAGAGACCGAATTGACGGTGCATGCGGTACGCCTCTTGATGCCGATGGAAGAGATCGACACGCGCTACAAGGAGCGTCCTGCAGGATCCGCCAGCAAGCTCAACACCTACCGCGACGGGCTGCGGATATTGTTCACGATCATCGCGCTCGTCCGCGAGGAGCGGCCGCTTCTGTTCTTCAGCGCGTTGTCCGTCATTCTTGGCTTGTTATCCCTTTTGTTCGGTACGCCGGTCTTGCTCGAGTACTTCCGAACGGGACTGGTTCCTCGGCTTCCCACGGCGGTGCTTGCCATGGGCCTGATGGCTCTTGCGTTCCTCTCGCTGGCAAACGGGCTGATCCTGGATACGGTCACGCGCGGACGATGGGAATTGAAGCGTATCGCCTATCTGGCCATTCCCGGCCCGCACGAACTCGAGCTGCCGTGAACCGAATGGAGCGCGTTTTCCGATCGAAATTCCTGCGGTTCGCGCTGATCGGCAGCCTGGGCTTCGTGGTCAACGAAGCCGCGTTATACCTCTGCCTGCGCCTCGGCCACCTCAACAAGGACCAAGGATGGCTTCCCGCATTTCTTGTCGCGGTCACGTTTACCTGGTGGGGCAACCGGACGATCACGTTCCGCGAATATGCCGCGGAAACGGGATTGCTGGGAGAGTGGGCGGCGTTTCTCGTGGCCAACAGCTTCGGAGCGCTCGCCAACGCAGCAGTGTATTTTTCCCTCGTCCACTTTGCGCCACAACCGGCCTCGAATCCGCAGATTGCGTTGGCAGCGGGAACTCTCACCGGAATGTTGTTGAATTTCGCAGCATCGCAGCGCTTTGTGTTTCGCAAAAATTCAGCGCAGCCGTGAAAGCTCCTCGAGGACGGCGGCGCCGGCGGGCGGATCGATCTCGATGCGCGTGGTTTCCGTCAATCGGGCGAGCATCATGTGGTAACCGCAGGTGATGATCGCCTCGACGATTTCCTGCGGCGAGAAGTGCGCTGCCATCTCCTTGACTGTCTCCTCCTTTGCCCGAACGTCTTCGACAACCTCCCGGACAAAGCGCAGAACGAGTTTTTCGTCCGCGTTGAAGTTCTGGTCGTCGAGCCGTAATACCTCCAGCGCTGCAATTTGCGCCTTGGTGCATCCGGCGCTTTCGGCAATCGGCAGGTGCTGCGCCCATTCGTAGTTCCCGCCTTCGAGCCGCGCCGTGAGGAGAATGACCAGTTCGCGCAGCACGGGCTTCAGCTTCTGTCGCGACAATATCGCGCCGCCGAACCTCAGGCCGGGGACGAAACATGTCCCGGCATTCGCCCACATGCGAAAAATGTTCAGTTTGCGGGGCAGGCGCGCCATGGCATGGCGCACCTCTTCGGGGGCCGAAACAAAGTCGGCGTAGGGTAACAGGGCCAAGCTCCCGTCCTCCGCGAGTCCGCCCGCATAACATGTACGAAAACGCGGCAATTCCGCAACGGGCCAATGAAGATTTCGTTCCGACGTGCCGCTACCCGCCGCCGGTGCGGGGGTCGATCATGACGGACTTCACAATGGCAAACAGTTGCAGGCCCTGCGCGATGCCAAGCCGGATCGCCGATGCGCGGGTTATGCGAGCAACCAGCCTTGCCGATCCGCACGCCAGCTGGACGTCGGCCTGCGCATTGGGTCCCAAGCGAATGCCGGTCACTGTGGCGGGCAGCACGTTATTCGCGCTGATCTGAAGCGGTGCTTCGCGTGCCAGCAACACGTCCTCGGCCCGGGCGCGGACGCGCAAGGCTGCGCCCAAGGGACTGTCGATTGCCGGCACCAAAAGCTCGCCGCCCTCGAAAGCGAGCCGCGTCAGCCCTTCGTCGGTGCGCTGCTCTGCGATGCGCGTTTCGATCACCGCGCCGTAAGGCGATATCCCGGTAAGGTCGCCGAATGCCAAATCCGACAGCAGCTCGGATGCCGCCGCTTGCCTTGTCACGTGCCCCGCTCTCAAAAGGACGACGTCGTCGGCCAGCCGCGAAAGCTCGTCGAGGGAATGCGTGACATAGACGATCGGCAGTCGCGCCTCGGTGTGCAATCGCTCCAGGTAAGGCAGTATCTCCGCCCGCCGCGCCGCATCGAGCGCAGCCAAGGGCTCGTCCAGCAGCAGCAATACCGGATTGCAGAGCAGCGCGCGGCCGAGTGCCACGCGGCTGCGTTCGCCGCCGGAGAGCCTCGCCGGTCTGCGTTCCAGCAGCCCTTCCAGATCCAACATCCCCACGATGCGGGCGAATGCGGCGGCGTCCGCCCGCTTGCCGGAGCGCTCCCAGCCGAAGCGAAGATTTTCAAGCACGCTCATATGCGGAAACAATCGCGCGTCCTGGAAGACGTAACCTATGCCCCGTTCGCGCGGCCTGACGAAGATGCGCTTGGCCGTATCCAGAACGATCCGCTCGCCGAGCACGACGCGCCCTTCCTGCGGTTTCAGCAGGCCGGCTACGACGTTCACCGTCGTCGTTTTTCCCGACCCCGAGGGACCGAACAGAACCGTAATTCCCGGTCGCCGGACGCTGAACGCAATCTCGAACGCGACCGCGCCAAGCCGGTGGCGGAAATCGACGTCTATGCTCACGACGTAAGACGCTCGCGGGTTCGCCGATCGGCGAATTGCGCCAGCATCACGCCGAAGAGCGCGAGCAAGGCCGAAAGAGTGGCCAATCGCGCCGCTTCGATCTCGCCGCCGGGTTGTTGCAGCGCACTGTAGATTGCCAGCGGCAGCGTTTGGGTCTCGCCCGGAATGTTCGAGACGAAAGTGATGATGGCCCCGAATTCGCCCAGCGACGCGGCAAACGCCGTGATCGCGCCGGAGATCACGCCGGGCAGCGCCAGCGGCAGAGTGATGTTCAAGAAGGTGTCCAGGGGACTCGCGCCTAAGGTTTCCGCGGCCTCCACGAGTCTCTGATCGATTCCTTCGAGGGAGAGGCGAATGGCGCGCAGCTGCAACGGGAAAGTCGTCACGGCACTTGCCAAGGCGGCACCGCGCCAGCTGAAGGCAAGCCGGACTCCGAAATGCTGCATCAACCAGCTTCCCAGCGGTTCGTGCGTGCCGAACGTAATCAGCAGGAGATACCCGACGACGACGGGCGGAAGGGCGAGCGGCAAAAGCAGAAGGCCTTCGACGATGGATTTGCCCGGGAAACGCCACCGGGCCAGGGGTATCGCCGCAAGCAGGGCAAACGGCATTGCACCCAGCACGCCCGTGACGGCAACGCGCAAGCTCAGAAGCAATGCCTGGGTTTCGATGGGTGTAAGCATGGGGCCCCGAACAGAGGTTACAAAGCGTTCCTCCTCATGACCAGCACGCGCAAGTGCATAAGAGCGCATTCGACAGGCGGTAATCGGGTCCTGCTCGGCGCCGAGAGTGGAAAATCGTCGATCCCGGCAGCGCCGAAGCGGCAGGCGTTCTCGAAGCTTGCCGATTGGTCACCGGAAAGGCGCTGCGCCGCCCTTTTTTTTCAATGGTGCTTCCGTCGGTCTGCCCCAAGTACCGCGAATCACAGGTTGGTGATACGTGAAAAATTTTAGCGCCGTGGTCGCAGAGGATTCGCACAGCCCGCAATAGAAAAATCGCGTGCGCAGCGTGCAAGGAAACCACGGCTTCCCCTGCGCTAAAAATACCGCCACTTTCGACGAATCATTTTTTTAGAAAAGTTGGTACTAGACCCCGAAGTATTCTCGGTACCAGGCGATGAAGCGCGGAATTCCCACGCCGATGGGCGTGGTCGGCTGGAAACCCAGATCGCGGCGGCTGGCGTCGATATCGGCGTAAGTGGCTGGCACGTCCCCCGGCTGCATCGGTTCCATCTGCAGCCTGGCCTTGGTTCCGAGTGCGTTTTCGATCACGGCAATGAAATCGATGAGCTTCTCGCTCTTGTGATTGCCGAGGTTGTAGAGGGCATGCGGCGGCGAGCCGTGCGGCGGGCGATCCAGCGCGCGCACCACGCCCTGCACGATGTCGTCGATATAGGTGAAATCGCGCCACATCTCGCCGTGATTGAACACGCGGATCGGCTCGCCGCCCAGAATGGCGCGCGTGAATATGAACGCCGCCATGTCGGGGCGGCCCCAAGGCCCGTAGACCGTGAAAAAGCGCAAGCCGGTGGCCGGAATTCCCCACAGATGGGCATAGGTATAACCGATCAGCTCGTCGGCGCGCTTGGTGGCGGCATAAAGCGAATTCGGCATCTCGACACGGTCGTCTATCGAGAAGGGCAGCGTCTTGTTGCCGCCATAGACGCTCGAGGAACTCGCATAGACGAAATGCCCGAGTGTCTTCAGACGCTTTGCCAGCTCGAGCATCACCACCTGCCCCATCACGTTGGCCTGGACGTAGACGAACGGATCGACGAGGGAGTGCCGCACTCCGGCCTGCGCAGCCAGATGCACGATGCCGGTAATTCCGGGAAACTCGTCGGCGAGGGCGAGTATCGCGTCGCGGTCGGAAACGTCGAGCTTGCGGAACAAAAATCCGCGGCGGGGCTCAAGACGCGCCAGCCTCGCCTGCTTGAGCGCAACGTCGTAATAGGCGTTCAGATTATCGATCCCAAGGACGGTCTCTCCCCGCTCGAGCAAGGCTGCGGCGACGTGCGAACCGATGAAGCCGGCCGCTCCGGTGAGAAGAATCATGGGCATTTCCTGCGGTGCATCGTCCCCCCGGCTCCGATTCGGCCGGCCAGCAGCTTGTCCCATCTTTGGCGCTTGCCGTGAATTTTCCTTCGTCTTGGGGCGGTTCGAATTCAAGCCTTGGCGGCAGGCATCGGTGCGGCACTCTGCCACGTCAGGCGGGGCCTGAGGCGGCCGGCGAGCGCCGCCAAACCGCCGAGCGCCATCAGGCCGCCGCCGAACCAAATGAACGGCGCCAGCGGATTGACGAGCGCCCGCACCACCCAGCGGCCGTCGCCGCGGTCGTCGCCCAAGGCGACATAGAGGTCGGAAATGCCCGTGGTGCGGATTGCCGTGTTGCCGATCGTCTGGCCCTCGGCCGGGTAGGTGCGCTTCTCGGGATGCAGGATTGCTATGCTGCGATCGCCTTTGCGCACGTCGATGGTCGCCCGGGCGGCCGTGTAATTTGGGCCTTCAATGTCCTCGACGCCCTGGAAGGCAAGGACATAGCCCGCGATGTGGAAGGACTGTCCGGGGGCGAGCACTTCCAATGCCTCGCTGCGCCAAGCAGTCGTGGCGGCTATGCCCATCAGCGAAATGCCCAGACCGGCATGTGCCAACTGCGAGGCTATGGACGAGAAGGTTCCGGTGCGCGCCTTCGATCGTTCCCGCCAGTCCGCCCAGCTCGCGAAGATCACCCACCCGGCCAGCGCAAACGCCCCTGCGGCGGCCAGGGAGCGCGGCGCCATGAAGGCAAGCGCCAAGATGCCCGCCAGTGCGGCCACACCCAATCCGGGCGCCAGCACACGAAAGGCCGCGGCCAGATCGCCGCTGCGCCAGGACAGGCGCGGCCCGAATGGTACAAGGACGAGCAGCGCAACAAAGAGCGGCGCAAAAAACGTGGCGAAGTAAGGCGCTCCCACCGAGATGCGCGCGCCGGTGGCTGCCTGAAGGAACAAGGGATAGAGCGTGCCCAGAAAAACCGTGGCGGCCGCCGCCGCAAGCAGAAGATTATTCAGGAGCAAAGCACTTTCGCGACTGACGACATCGAAAGCGGTGCCGCTTTGAAGCTTGGGCGCCCGCCAGGCAAACAGCCCCAATGCGCCGGCGATGGCCGCCACCAGCATATAGAGGATGAATTTTCCCCGCTCCGGGTCGTTGGCGAACGCATGCACCGAATTGAGCACGCCGGAGCGGACGAGAAATGTGCCGATCAACGACAGCGAAAAGCCGGCTATCGAAAGCAATAAAGTCCACGAGCGGAACGCGCCGGTACGCTCGGTCGCAAGTGCGGAGTGCAGGAGTGCCGTAGCCGCAAGCCACGGCATCAGCGCGGCGTTTTCGACCGGATCCCAGAACCAGAAGCCTCCCCAGCCGAGCACGTAATAGGCCCACCAGGTATCCGAGCGTGATCCCAAGCGTAAGAGCGATCCAGGCCGCCAGCATGAACGGGCGGGCGGCACGCGCCCATCCGGCGTCGGCGTCGCCGGTGATGAGGGCCGCCGCTGCATAGGCGAACGTCGCCGAAAGGCCGACATAGCCGAGGTAAAGCATGGGCGGGTGGAAGGCGAGGCCGGGATCCTGCAGCAACGGGTTCAAGCCCTGGCCTTCGAACGGCGGCGGATCGAGTTCTGAGAAAAGGATCCGAGGTCAACAGGATGAACAGAAGGAAGGCTGCAGCAAGCAAGCCCATCACGCCCAGCGCCGTCGCGGCAAGCTTGTCTCCGCCCCGCCGCCAGACCGCGATCAGCGCCGTGTAGACGGCGAGCACCAGCACCCACAAAAGCATCGAGCCTTCGTGGTTTCCCCACACACCGGTGATCTTGTAGACGAGCGGCTTCAGCGTGTGCGAATTCTGCGCCACGTCGAGAATGCTGAAATCCGACGTCACGAAGCCGTAAGTGAGCGCCGCAAAGGCCAGCACGACGAAAACGAAAAAGCCCAGCGCGGTGGAGAACGCCAGAGAACGCGAAACAGCCGCGCTGCTTCGCGCCGACCACAGTCCCGCGCCGGCCTGAACAAGCGAGAGCGCAAGCGCAAGACAGAGTGCCAACTGGCCGATTTCGCCGGTCATGACCCGCCCTCTTTCCAGCGCCCGGCCCGCTTGAGGGCGTCGACGACCTCCGGCGGCATGTAGCGTTCGTCGTGCTTGGCCAGCACTTCGCTCGCGGTAAACAATCCCGAACTGTCGAGCGCGCCGGCCGCAACCACGCCCTGGCCTTCGCGAAACAGGTCGGGAAGCACGCCGTCATAGGCGACCGGCACGGCGGCGCGTCCATCCGTCACCAGGAAGCGTACCATGGCGCCCGGTCCGCGCTTGAGGCTTCCCTTCTGGACCAGCCCGCCAATGCGAAAATCCACGCCGGGCGGCACGTGCCTGGCCGCAAGATCGCTGGGGCTATAGAAGTAGAGAATATTGTTCTTGAGCGCAGTGACCACACCTGCCGCGCCGATGCCGCCCGCAAGCACCAGGGCCGCCGCAAAATAGAGGCGCCGGCGCTTTCTCAGGTTCATGCATAAGCCCTTTCGCTGTCGCGGGAATATAGAGCGGTTCCAGCAAAAGTGTGCGCATTTTTGCGTCCGGAACCGCGTCGAAACAATAACTTAGAGCGAAATGACGATTCGAAGAAAAGTCGTTTCGCCTAGGTGCCCCGCCGCGGCCAAGCCAATGCGCAGTTTTGCGGATGGGTGGTAGGCAGTAGCGCTATTTCCCCATTGCCCACCGCCTATTGCCTATTTTACCGGCTCAATTCACGCATCGCCGAAGCGACGCTCCGGCTTCGCGCAGGCAGGCCGCGCTCGCAGGAAGTTACTCCCGTCCCTCCGGCAGCAGCACTTCGCGCTTGCCCTGGTGGTTGGGCCGCGAGATCGCACCTTCTTCTTCCATGCGCTCGATGATGCGCGCGGCGCGGTTGTAGCCGATCTCCAGACGCCGCTGGATGTAGCTGGTGGTGGCCTTGCGCTCGCGCGCCACGATGGCGAGCGCCTGATCGTAGAGCCGATCGCCCGAGTCGCCGTTGCCGCCGCCATAAAGCGCGTAGGGATCTTCGCCGTCGTCGTCCTGCTCCTCGGTGACGGCGTCGAGATAATCGGGCGTGCCTTGCGTCTTGAGGTAACGCACCACGTCTTCCACTTCGTGATCGCTCACGAAGGGGCCGTGCACGCGGCGAATGCGCCCGCCCGCCATCATGTAGAGCATGTCGCCCTGGCCCAGGAGCTGCTCGGCACCCTGCTCGCCCAGGATGGTGCGGCTGTCGATCTTCGAGGTGACCTGAAAGCTGATGCGGGTGGGGAAATTGGCCTTGATGGTGCCGGTGATCACGTCCACGCTCGGACGCTGGGTGGCGGCGATGAGATGAATGCCGGCGGCGCGAGCCATCTGGGCCAGCCGTTGCACGGCGCCTTCGATCTCCTTGCCCGAAACCATCATCAGGTCGGCCACTTCGTCGACCACGACGACGATGAAGGGCATGGGCTCGAGGTCGAGGGTTTCGTCTTCGTAGATGGGCTTGCCGGTGTCGCGGTCGAAGCCGGTCTGCACCGTGCGCTTCAAGACCTCGCCCTTGTCCTTGGCGCGGCGCACGCGCTCGTTGAACGCTTCGATCCCGCGCACGCCCAGCTTCGACATCTTGCGGTAGCGCTCTTCCATCTCGCGCACCGTCCATTTGAGCGCGACCACGGCCTTCTTGGGATCGGTGACGACCGGCGACAACAGATGTGGGATGCCTTCGTAGACCGAAAGCTCCAGCATCTTGGGATCGATGAGGATCATCTTCGCCTGCTGCGGCGGCATCCGGTAGAGCAGCGACAGGATCATGGTGTTGAGCGCGACCGATTTGCCGGAGCCGGTGGTGCCGGCGATCAGCAAGTGGGGCATCTTGGCGAGATCGGCCATCACCGCCTCGCCGCCGATGGTCTTTCCCAATGCCAACGCCAAAGGCGCGCGGGATTTTTCATATTCGGCGCTGGCCAGAAGCTCGCGCAGGAACACCGTCTCGCGCTGCCGATTGGGGAGCTCGATGCCGAGAACATTGCGGCCGGGGATTACCGCGATGCGCGCCGCCACCGCACTCATCGACCGCGCCACATCGTCGGCCAGGCTGATGACGCGCGAGGATTTGACGCCCGCCGCCGGCTCGAATTCATAGAGCGTGACCACGGGACCGGGCCTGACGGCCACGATACGACCGCGCACGCCGAAATCGGCCAGCACGGCTTCGAGCATGCGGGCGTTTTCTTCCAGCGCATCGTCGCTCAAGCTGGCGCTGTCGCTCAATCGGACCGGCTCGGCGAGCAGACCGAGCGGCGGCAGCTGATATTCGCTATCGGCGAGATTGAGGGCCGGCTGGCGCTCCGATTTCGGCCGCGCAGGCTTGCGTGCATCTTCGCGCCGCACGCGTCCGGCGTGTGACTCGGCACCCGGTCTTACGGTGAGCGGCTCCGATGTCGTCAGCGTAAGCGGTTCGTCGCCCTCTCGCCCCGCCGCAACGGGTTCGTCTGCTTCTTCCAAATCTTCGTCGTCTTCGCGACTCCGCCATCCCAGCGTGGGCAGGCGCACGAACCCCGCCAGCCAAATGAAAACGGCGGGCACATACGTTGCCGCGCGCAGCATGGGGCGCAGCCCGATACCGCTGGCCAGGAACGGCAGCGGCAAGCCCGCCAACAGCAGCGACAAAGGCAATACGATGCCGATCCAGCCTTGCCTGAAAACGAACGCTGCGTGATGCGCGAGGCCGCTGGCGGCTATCCCGATCAATCCGCCGGTGCCGACCGGCATGTCGAAGGGCCGCGGAAAAAGCCCCAATCCGGCAGCGACGAAGACGGTTCCCAGCGGCCAGGCGAGAGCCCGCCAGAAGGCATTGTTCAATCCCCGGCCGCCGAGGGCGCGGACGCCCCAGGCCGCCGGCGGCAGCAGCGCCGCAAGCGCCGCAAAGCCGAATGTCTGAAGCAAGAGATCGGCGGCGGTGGCGCCGAGCCCGCCAAGCAGGTTGGAGGGATCGCGCGCGGTGGCGTTGTTCAGGCTGGGGTCGCCGGGATCGTAAGAAAGCAGCGCCACAAAGCCCGCGAGGGCGCCCAGAAGCAGGAGGGCACCGGCTCCGCGCAGCGCGAGGCCCTGCATGAAACGAAGGAAGGCAAAGCGCGCTTCTTCCAGCGCGTCTGCCAACGCGGCGCGGCGTATTCGAGGCTGATAGACGCCTCCCATCACGCGGCTCTGTCTCACGCCGGCTCCGAACTCAGAATTTCGCCCATCTTACGGAGTGCGCCTTCCATGGTTGACAATTGGTGAACAAGGGCTACTCGAATATACCGAAATCCAGGATTTGATTGTGGATTTCCTGGCTCGGTCTCGCGCCCCATAAAGGCGCCGGGCAGGACGCGAATCCCGGCTTCCCGCCATAGCCGGACAGTTGTCCTTTCGCCGTGGCCGACATCGAGCCAGAGAAAGAACCCGCCTTGCGGCACGCGGAATCCTGCGTGATGCCCAAGCAGCCGCTGCGCGAGACGGACGCGCTCGGCATAGGTTGCGCGATTTGCCGCCACATGCGCTTCGTCCCGCCAGGCGGCAGCGGACGCAGCCTGCAGCGGCACGGGTATCTGCGGGCCGACGGTATTACGCAGGTAGCGGAGCTGGGCGATCAGCTCGTCATCGCCCGCCACCATACCTGACCGCAGCCCCGGAAGACCCGAACGCTTGGACAGCGAATGGAATGTCAACAGCCGTTCGAATCCGCGGCTCCGGCCTGCCCGCGCGGCGAGCGCCGCAGGCGGCGGGTTTGCGAAATAAATATCGGCATAGCACTCGTCGGCGAACACCGTGAACCGATAGCGATCCGCCAGCGCGAACAGTGTTCGCCAATATTGCTCGTCGGCGCAAACGCCTTCCGGATTCGAGGGCGAACAGACATAGGCGGCCGCGGCGCGCGCCAGAATATCCTCGGGAAGGGAAACAAAATCCGGGAGGAAGCCGGTTCGCTCGGAGGCCGTCACGAATACCGGCTCGGCACCTGCCGCCAGCGCCGCGGCAGCGTAGCACTGATAGAACGGATTGGGGATCAGGATCGTAGGGCGCAAACCGGCCTTGCGGTCCGGCGTGACGGCAAAAGCTGCAAGGAACAAGCCTTCGCGCGTACCGTTGAGCGGCAGCAGGTGTCGTTCCAAGTCGTTCGCAGCATGGGGCAGCCCGAACCGGTATTTCAGCCAATCGGCCGCCGCGGCCCGCCATTCCGACGTGCCCTGAATGGGCGGGTATTCGCCGAATTGGCGGGCGCACCGGGCAATCGCGTCGGTGACGAAGGCGGGAACCTGGCCGCGCGGATCGCCCACCGCCAAATCGACAGCGACTGCCGCACCGGGCGAAATACCGGCCAGAAGACTCGTAAGTTTGGCGAACGAGCCGGGGGGAAGCTCTGCAAGGCGGCCTGGAAGCACGAAACAGATCCCCATCCTTCGCGATCGAGCATACGCGGGAACACATGCCGCAGTCCACGTCGCGCAAGCTTTCAGTCATCTCGATCCGCGAGGAATATCGGTTCCACCCCTACGAACGAAGCGATGCGAGGGAAAGAGCCTCTACACCCATTTCGGTCGCGGTAACTCTGAACCGGAAGCCCGCTTGCGCGGGGAGGCAAAACCGGGCGATAGTTTGCCCATGCAACAAAGTCCTACAGGCCGGCCGGCGGAAAAGACAAAGCGCCAGAACGCGCATTACGAGCGCACGACGCGCGGCATCAGCGTCCGCGTCCAGCCCGCCTTTCTCGAGGATCAGTCCGATCCCGAGGAGCCGCGCTTTCTGTGGTCCTACACGATCACCATCCAGAACACCGGGCCCGAGACCGTTCAGCTCCTGTCGCGCTATTGGCACATCGCCGATGCGACAGGACGGATCCAGGAAGTGCGCGGCCCCGGCGTGGTTGGCGCCCAGCCGGTGCTCGAGCCGGGGGCTAGCTTCGAATATACCAGCGGTTGTCCCCTGCCTACGGCATCCGGCGCCATGGTCGGACGCTACCAGATGCAGACGGCGGCCGGCGAAGCCTTCGAGATCGACATTCCCATGTTCCTCCTTGAAAGCCCCCACGAGCGGCGCCAAATTCATTAAGACCATGTCTGAAGCCCACAAGAAGTCTCCGCGTCTGGCGCGCAGGGTCCAGACCGGAAAGCCCTCGCGCGCCGAAGCCGAGGAAGCCGTCCGCACCCTCTTGCGCTGGTCGGGCGACGATCCCGGCCGCGAGGGTCTGCGCGAAACCCCCGCCCGGGTGGTGCGCGCCTACGAGGACTGGTTCTCCGGCTATGGGGAAGACCCCGAAGAATACCTCGAGCGCACCTTCGAGGAAGTGGACGGCTATGACGACATGGTCGTCTTGCGCGACATCCGCTTCGAATCCCATTGCGAGCACCACATGGCGCCGATCATCGGGCGGGTGCATGTGGGCTATCTGCCCATCAACAAGGTGGTGGGAATCTCCAAGCTCGCCAGGGTGGTGGACACGTTCGCGCGCCGGTTTCAGGTGCAGGAGAAGATGAACGCCCAGATCGCCAACTGCATCCAGAAGGTGCTGGAGCCCAAGGGCGTGGCGGTGGTGATCGAGGCGGCGCATCAATGCATGACCACCCGCGGCGTGCACAAGCCGGGCGTCACCATGGTGACGTCCACGATGCATGGAGAATTTCGCAAGAACCCGCTGACCCGCCGCGAGTTCCTCAGCGTGATCGGCAACCCAGCCTCCACGCTCGACGGCTGATCCGTCGTGACCGCCGATTGGGATGCGGTTTCCCTCTGCGCTAGGCTCATCGGGTTCGACACGACAAGCCGCAATTCCAATCTGGCGCTGATCGATTTTGCGCAGGAGATGCTGGAGCGCCTGGGCGCGTCCTGCCGGCGCACCTTCGATGCGCACAAGAAAAAGGCCAATCTGTTCGCCAGCTTCGGCCCCGGCGATGCGGGCGGCTACGTGCTGTCGGGCCATACCGACGTCGTGCCCGTCGACGGCCAGAACTGGTCGAGCGATCCGTTCGTGCCGGACGTGCGCGACGGAAAACTGTTCGGCCGCGGCGCCGCCGACATGAAGAGCTTCATCGGCGTGGCGCTGTCGCTGGCGCCGGAAATCGCCCGCGCCAATCTCTCCCGGCCCATTCACTACGCGCTCTCCTATGACGAAGAGGTGGGCTGCGCCGGCGTGGGCGACATGCTGGCCGATCTCGCGGCAGCCCGGATCGCGCCCGCGCTCGCCATCGTCGGCGAGCCCACGGAGATGCGGGTCGTCGGTGCGCACAAAGGCGGCACCGGCGTCGCCACCCGCTTCATCGGCCAGGAGGGCCATTCCAGCGCGCCGCAAAAAGGTGCCAATGCCGTGATGATGGCGGGCGAGTTCGTCGCGTTGCTGGAGCGCACGGCCGAGCGGCTCGAAGAAGATTGCGATCCGCGCTTCGATCCGCCGCACACGACCGTCCAGGCCAACATGATTTCGGGCGGCACTGCCGTGAACGTGCTCGGACGCGAAGCGGTGGTGCGCTGGGAGTGCCGCGCACTTCCCGGCCGCGACGGCAGAGCCGTCGTGGCGGGCGTCTGCGACCACGCCGAGCTGTCGCTGCTGCCCAAATACCGCGCCCGCGCCGCGTCCGCCCGCATGGAGAACGAGATTCGCAGCTTCTACCCGGGCATGAAGCTCGATCTCGCTTCGCCGGCCATCGCGCTGGCGCGCGAGATCACCGGCGCCAACGATGTCGGCGCGGTCTCCTACGGCACCGAAGGCGGCCTGTTTCAGGAAGCGGGGATACCCGCCGTCATCTGCGGTCCCGGCTCGATCGATCAGGCGCACCGCGCCGATGAATACGTCGCGCTCTCTCAGATCGATGCCTGTGCGGCGTTCCTGCGCAAGGTCGTGGCGCGGGCGTGTGTTCCGTTTACGGGGTAAAAAGTGGTTAGTCTCTTCCTCCCCCGTGCGCAAGCATGGGGGAGGTGTCGAGCGACCCCGGCCTAAAGCGGGGGAGCGAGACGGAGGGGGCTCAATTGCTGCCCCACGCGTTTTCGCGAATGCGCATATCCGCAATGCCGCAAATCATTGCGACGACGGTCTCGGTCGCGCCCCCTTCGTCTCGCAATGCTTACGCATTGCTCGACACCTCCCCCATTCGCTATCGCGAACGGGGGAGGAAGAATGATGGAAACCTCGCGCCAACTCTGTAAACTCATCTGACGGTCGCGAGCGCTTGAGGCGGTTCCGGCAAATTCTGTAGTGAAGGGGAAATTCTTGCGCAGCGCCCTTGTCGCCACGCTGGCCGCCGTGTGGGCGGTGACCGCCTGCTCGACCGCGCCCGCGCCGGTGACCAAATGGTCCAAGCCGGGCGCCTCTTTCGAAGTGTTCGCGGCAGACCGCGCGCAATGCGTGAAGCTGGCGCGCATCGAGGCGAATGGATTTTACCTCGCCGGCGCCGGCTATCCGGGGCGGGGGAGCGGCATCGGCCGGTTCTTCGGCGACATCGAATCGGCGCTTGACGTCGGCGATCCCGAGCTCAACCGCGGCGTCAGCCAGGATGTATTCGCGCGCTGCATGAGCGGCCACGGCTACCGTACGGACCCGAACGGCTTTGCTCCGCCGGAAGGCGACGAAGTGCCTATGGAGTTTTGAATCTTCCTGCCCCGCGTCAGCGGGGGAGGAAGAGCCCGCCCTTGCGCTAGCCCGCGCTCTTCGCTAAAGGCTCGGTGCTCCAGGGTTTTCCTCGGGAGCTGCCTCTGAACATTCCCGAAGCGCTCACCTTCGACGATGTGCTGCTGGTTCCGGCGGCCTCCGAGGTGTTGCCCGGCCAAGTCGAGACGCGCACCCGGCTCACCCGCACCGTCGAACTCGGCATTCCGCTCATCTCCGCCGCCATGGACACGGTCACCGAGGCCGGGCTCGCCATCGCCATGGCCCAGGCCGGCGGCATGGGCGTCATCCACCGCAATCTCTCCATCGCCGAGCAGGCCGAGCAGGTCAGGCGGGTGAAGAAATTCGAGAGCGGCATGGTGGTGAATCCCGTCACCATCGCGCCCAATGCCACCTTGGCCGATGCGCTCGCGTTGATGGAGCGCTTCCGCATCTCGGGAATTCCGGTGGTGGAGGGCGCGCGCAGCAGCGGCGCCGGCCGCCTGGTGGGCATCCTCACCAATCGCGACGTGCGCTTCGCCAACGATCCGCGTCAGCCGGTCAGCGAACTGATGACCAAGGACAAGCTGGTCACCGTGCGCGAGGGCGTCGGCGCGGAGGAGGCCAAACGGCTTCTGCACCAGCACCGCATCGAGAAGATTCTGGTGGTCGACGACGCCTATCGCTGCGTCGGCCTCATCACGGTCAAGGACATCGAGAAGGCCGAGAAGCATCCCGATGCGTGCAAGGACGAGCGCGGCCGGCTGCGCGTCGCCGCGGCCACCAGCGTAGGCGCCGACGGGGTGGCCCGCGCGCTCGCCCTGATCGAGGCCGAATGCGACGTCGTCGTGGTCGACACCGCCCACGGCCATTCGCGCGGCGTGCTGGAGACCGTGCGCCACATCAAGCGCGAGTCGAACTACACCCAGGTCGCGGCCGGCAACGTGGCGACAGCCGACGGCGCAAGAGCGCTGATCGATGCCGGGGCGGACGGCATCAAGGTGGGCATCGGGCCGGGCTCGATCTGCACCACGCGCATCGTGGCCGGCGTGGGCGTGCCGCAGCTGACGGCCGTCATGGACGTCGTGTCCGTCGCCCGCGATGCCGGCGTGCCGGTGATCGCCGACGGCGGCATCCGCTATTCCGGCGATCTCGCCAAGGCCATCGCGGCCGGCGCCGATTGCGCCATGGTGGGCTCGCTTTTGGCCGGCACGGAGGAAAGCCCCGGCGAGGTGTTTCTTTACCAGGGCCGCAGCTACAAGGGCTATCGCGGCATGGGCTCGGTGGGCGCGATGGCGCGCGGCTCGGCCGACCGCTACTTCCAGGCCGAAGTGAAGGACACGCTCAAGCTGGTGCCGGAAGGCGTCGAAGGCCAGGTGCCTTACAAAGGGCCGGTCGGCCAGGTGGTGCATCAGATCGTCGGCGGCCTCAGGGCCGCCATGGGCTACACCGGCTGCCGCACCATCGCGGAGATGCACCAGAAGGCGAAGTTCGTCCGCATCACCGGCGCCGGCCAGCGCGAGAGCCATGTGCACGACGTGGTCGTTACCCGCGAATCGCCGAACTATCCCGGTGCTGGCTGACCTGGGAGCGCGGACGTCCGCGCCCGCACTTGGTCGCGCGGCAGGTTCGTTGCCTGCGACGAACATCAATGTTCGTGAGCATCAACGGCGGGCGAGGACGCCCGCGCTCCCAGTGAAATGACTCCAGCCGCCCGTCTCCAGGCCACGATCGACATTCTCGGCGAACTGGAGCGCACCAACGCCCCCGCCGACCGCTTTATCCGCGACTGGTTCCGCATGCGGCGCTATGCTGGATCGAAGGACCGCGCGGCGGTGGCCGAACGCGTCTTCTCCATCCTCCGGCACCGCGCGTCCCTGGCTTGGCGGATGCAGAGTGCGGCGCCGCGCGCGCTCGTCATGGCAAGCGTGCTCGCCGAAGCCGGCGGCATCTCCGAGATCGAAAAGCTGTTCGCAGGCCTTGGCTACGGGCCGCCGCCGCTCGGCGAAGACGAACGCGCCCACCTGCTTGTGCCGCCGCAAGCAATTCCGCCGCTTGCCGCGCAGGGCGAGTTTGCTGCGTGGCTGGAACCCGAGCTCAAGCGCAGCCTGCGCGAGTCTCTGCTCGACGAGATGCGCGGCCTTTGCGAGCGTGCGCCGGTCGATCTGCGGGTGAACACGCTGAAGGCTGCGCGCGACGAAGTGCTTGGCGAGCTGCGCGAGGCAGCAATCCCCGCCCAGCCCGCGCTTTACGCGCCGCATGGCATTCGCATCCTCGCCGGCGAAAAGCTTTCCCAGCTCGACCGCAGCGCCGCCTATCTGGCCGGGCAATTCGAATTCCAGGACGAAGCGGGGCAGATCGCGGCGCTGCTCGCCGCCCCCGAACCGGGGCAGAGCGTGCTCGACGTGGCGGCCGGCGCCGGCGGCAAGGCGCTGGCGCTGGCGGCGATCATGCAGAACAAGGGCGAAATCGTCGCCTGCGATATCGACGCCCAGAGGCTTGCGCGGCTTGCGCCGCGCGCCGAACGGGCCTGTGCCACCATCATCCGCGCCCAACACACAGGCGCCGAGCCGCCGAAGCGCCGATTCGATATCGTCTTCGTCGATGCGCCGTGCAGCGGCTCGGGCACATGGCGGAGGCAGCCCGAGCTCAAATGGCGGCTCACACCGGAACATCTCGCCGAGATGATGGCGGCGCAGGATGCGCTGCTCGATCAGGCGGCCGAGCGCGCCAGCCGGAGAATCGTGTATGCTACCTGCTCGCTGCTTAATTGCGAGAACGAGGCGCGCATGGAGGCATTTCTGTCCCGCCATCGGCAATTCGCCGTCCGTCCGGCGGCGGATATCTGGAGCGCGATCGGCGGAACGCCCATGCCGGGCATGGACACGTTTTTCCGCGCCTCGCCCTTGCGCACCGGCACCGACGGTTTCTTCGCCGCGATAGTCGAGCGCCGCGATTAGCAATATGAGAGCGGGATGGAATTGGGTTCACACGCCTTGCCTACATTCCCCCAATGCGAATCGCATGTGCGACAGCGGGAAAAGATTCTCACGCGGAGACGCGGAGACGCGGAGGGAATTTGGGAATGCGTCGAAGCCAGACGTGGCTTCTTGTCGCGCGAGCCGCAGAAAACTCTGCCGCTCGTGTCTGCGCTTCGCGCAAGGAACCGCTCGGCGCTTCGTGACGCCATGGTGACCTCCGCGTCTCCGCGTCTCCGCGTGAGATATTTCATTTCGCCATCCGACCCATCCCACATCGTGCTCTGAATCCCATGTCCGCCCCCGTCCTCGTCATCGATTTCGGATCGCAGGTCACCCAGCTGATCGCCCGGCGGGTGCGCGAAGGCGGCGTCTATTGCGAGATCGTGCCCTATAACAAGGCGGAGGCTTCGCTTGACGAGCACGCGCCAAAAGCCGTCATCCTCTCCGGCGGCCCGGCCAGCGTCACGCAAACCGATACCCCGCGCGCGCCCGAGCGCGTGTTCGCGCTCGGCGTGCCGGTGCTCGGCATCTGCTACGGCCACCAGACGATGATGGCGCAGCTGGGCGGCCGGGTTGAGCCGTCCACCAAGCGCGAGTTCGGCCGCGCCAGGATCGAGATCACCGGCAACAGCCCGCTGTTCGACGGCGTGTGGGAACTCGGCGCCGAAGACGATGTGTGGATGAGCCACGGCGACAAGGTGGCCGCCATCCCCCCCGCCTTTCATGTCGTGGCGCGTTCCGATCACGCGCCCTTCGCCGTGGTGGCCGACGAGCGGCGCAAATTCTACGGCGTGATGTTCCACCCCGAAGTGGTGCACACCCCGCGCGGCGCGGCACTGTTGCGGAATTTCGTGCAGAACATCGCCGGCATTGCCCCCGAATGGAGCATGAAGGCATTCCGCCGCGAAGCCATCGCCCGTATCCGCAGCGCCGTGGGCAAAAGCCGCGTCATCTGCGGGTTGTCGGGCGGGGTGGATTCCTCGGTCGCCGCCGTGCTCATTCACGAGGCGATCGGCGACCAGCTCACCTGCATCTTCGTCGACACCGGCATGATGCGCGCCGGCGAAGCCGAAGACGTCGTCTCGCTGTTCCGAGGGACTTACAACATTCCGCTGGTGCACGCGTGCGCCGAAGACATGTTTCTCGCCCGGCTTGCCGGCCACACCGATCCCGAGAGGAAACGCAAGATCATCGGCGCCGCCTTCATCGACGTGTTCGAGAAGGAAGCCGCCAAAACGGGCGGCGCGGAGTTCTTAGCCCAAGGCACGCTCTATCCCGACGTGATCGAAAGCGTCTCCTTTGCCGGCGGACCCTCCGTCACCATAAAGTCGCATCACAATGTCGGCGGCTTGCCGGAGCGCATGCACATGAAGCTGGTGGAGCCGTTGCGCGAACTGTTCAAGGACGAGGTGCGCGCACTCGGCCGCGAGCTGGGATTGCCGGATGCCTTCGTGAAGCGCCATCCCTTCCCCGGCCCCGGCCTTGCCATCCGCCTGCCCGGCGAAGTGACCAGGGACAAGCTCGACACCTTGCGCGAGGCCGATACGATCTTTCTCGACGAGATCCGCAAAGCCGGCCTTTACGACGACATCTGGCAGGCCTTCGCCGTGCTCTTACCCGTCAAGACCGTGGGCGTGATGGGCGACGACCGCACCTACGAACACGTCTGCGCCTTGCGCGCGGTCACCTCGACCGACGGCATGACCGCGGATTCCTATCCGTTCGACCACGCGTTTCTCAGCCGCGTCTCCACCCGCATCGTCAACGAAGTCAAAGGCATCAACCGCGTCGTCTACGATGTGACCAGCAAACCGCCGGGGACCATCGAGTGGGAGTGACGATGCGCGATCGCATGATTTGCAGACGAGGTTCGCTCTGGCGGCCCCTCGGTCGGTTATGCCCAATTCGCTGGTAGCAGGGAGATCTGCAGCGAATTTGCGGCCGCAGGTCCGTGCAAAGCCAATGATACCAACGGTTTTTGCGCCGCCGCCGCGCCGGAGCAGCGAATTGAGCAGCGAATAAGCAGCGAATTTCGCGCGGCAGACGAGCGTATCCGAACAATCGCGGTTCGCGGACGAGCACGGCGCGCGGGATGCGGCGGCAACAAAAAACCCGGCACCCGCGCCTTCGATCTCAGCCCGGCGCTGGCGACGCGAGCCGCGCGCTGCACCGGGCCGGCGCCGAAACGCAATTGCACGTCTTCGACGGCCAGGGGCACTGCTTCTACTACAACACCGCCTTGCCCGAGGCGCTCGACGTCTACGACACGATCCTGCGCTTCTTCGCGAGGCACCTGCGCCGCCGCGCCTGAACCGCCGAAGCCGATTTTCTTCCTCCCCCGTTCGCCACCGCGAATGGGGGAGGTGTCTCCCCGGCCTTGAACCGGGGGAGACGGAGGGGGCTCGAAGCGCAGCCGGGACATGATCGAGCGGGAGCAGCATCGACTTTGAACTTGGAGCCCGCTTGCCGATTTGCTAGAAATGACCAACGAACTGGTCAGGAGCCCCATCGATGGGAACGGTAAATTTGGCCGAAGCCAAGGCCCATCTGAGCGAACTGGTCGAACGCGCGGCGGCGGGAGACACGGTCCGTATCCTGCGTCGAGGCAAGCCCGTGGCCCAGATCACGGCGATCGGCTCGCCCCGCAAGCAGGTCGACCTCAAGGCGCTGCGTGCCCTGACTAAGACGATGCCGCGCCAGGACGAGCCGGCCAGGAAGTTCGTGCGGCGGATGCGCGATGAGGAGCGGTATTGACGCAATATCTCGATACTTCGATTCTGGTCGCGGCGTTGACCAACGAACGCGAAACCGCGCGCATGCAGAGCTGGCTCGCCGAGCAACCGCAAGGCGATCTGGTGGTGAGCGAATGGGTGGCGACCGAGTTTTCGGCAGCGCTATCGATTAAGCTTCGGACGGGTCAAATCGAAGCCGCTCACCGCGCCGATGCGCTCGCCATGTTCGCGCAGCTGCGCGCGGAGAATTTCGGGACATTGCCGGTCACCGGCGTGGAATTCCGCACTGCCGCAAATTATGCGGACCAGCACGCGCTCGGCTTGCGGGCGGGCGATGCGTTGCACTTGGCCATCTGCGCCAGCCACGGAGCAAGGCTGTGCACGCTCGACCATCGCCTGAGCGAAGCGGGGCCAAGCCTGGGCGTGAAAACGGCGCTGCTATGAGATCGCAATCTCATCGCCGCCGCGGCACCTGAACCGCCGGGCAGGGCCATCGCATATGCACGACAATGCGCCGATATTCTTCCTCCCCCGTTCGCGACAGCGAATGGGGGTGGTGTCGAGCAACGCGGCACGCGTTGCGCCCCCTCCGTCGCGCAAGGATGCGCGCGCTCCCGGTAATGGCACGACCACCCAATGAGTCATAATCGCGGTGCAGAGGTACGAGCGGCATGTCCGCCAAATCCCGACACGCGCCGAAATTGGAAAGCGAACCGGAATCCGTATTGTGTCGTCCGGCCGCCGGGCGTCTTCTGGCCGCCCGAATTGAGGCCGCTGACATGATTCCTTTCTCGGGCAACCCGCTCGATCGCGCCAGCGAGCGAAGAACCGATACGGCATTCATTGCCGAGATGCGGCGGCACCCGGCATCTCTCATTCTACCGATGTGGCGGCTGAAGCCTTTCGTGCTCGGCCCCGAGCAGCAAACCGGATCGCTCGAGCCCGGTTATTTCGCGCCCGGCCGCCTGGAGGCGCTCGCCGCGCCCGATGCGCCATGCGTCTTCTTGGGCTTGGAGGATGGCCGGGCATATTTCGCTCTCGATGTTTCCGCATCGTCCGAGCCCTTGCTTTCGGCGCCGCTTGCGGGCGAGGGGCATTTTCGCGACCTGCGGGAAGCCGCCGCCCTTCTTCCGGCGCATCACGTAGCGATCCTCAGCCAGGCCAAGGCGCTGATCGATTGGCACCAGCGGCACGGGTTCTGCCCGTGCTGCGGCGCGCCGACCGTGGCTGCGGACGCGGGCTATCGCCGGGTCTGCACGTCGTGCAAGGCCGATCACTTCCCGCGCACCGATCCGGTGGTGATCATGCTGGCCACCCACGGCGACGCGTGCCTGCTGGGGCGAGGCAAGAATTTTCCCGCCAGAATGTTCTCCGCACTCGCCGGTTTCGTCGAGCCGGGCGAAACGATCGAGGAGGCGGTTCGCCGCGAGCTTTTCGAAGAGGCCGGCGTGAAGGCCGGCGCCGTCATCTATTTTGCCACGCAGCCGTGGCCGTTTCCGTCGTCGCTGATGATCGGCTGCTTCGCCGAAGCGCACAATCGCGACATCAGGATCGACGACAACGAGCTTGCCGAGGCGCGCTGGCTGGAGCGGCCGTCGATCCGCGCGCTGCTGGCGGGCCATGCCGAAACGGATTTGTGGATTCCGCCGCCGATCGCGATCGCCCATCACCTCATTCGGACCTGGGCCGAGAAGACATCATGAGCGTAAGAGACCGGCTGGAAGCGATCGAGGCGGACATCGCAACGCTGGCGCTCGACGCCATCGTCAATGCCGCCAACGAAGCATTGCTCAGAGGTGGCGGTGTCGACGGCGCCATTCGCCGCAAGGCGGGCGCCGAAGTGGAGACGGAGCTTCGCCGCATCGGCCGCTGTCCGGCCGGCGAGGCCGTCGTTACGGCCGGCGGCGCGCTGCCCGCGAAGTTCATCATTCACACCGTAGCGCCCATCTTCGACGACACAACGCAGGAAGATCAGCGCGGGCTCTTGGCGGCCTGTTACACGAACGCACTGGCCAGAGCCGACGAAAACGGCATCCGCACCCTGGCCTTTCCCTGCATCGGCACGGGTATCTATGGCTGGCCGGCGGACACCGCGGCAGAAATCGCATTCCGCGCCGTCGCCGCGCACCTCGAGGGCTGCGACATGCAGCGCAGAATCGTGTTCTGTTGCTTCAACGCCGCGGATCGCGCGCGTTACGCGCGCCTGATCGCCGCGAGCTGAATTGCCGCGGCGTCTTCGAGCGAGCCGCCGTCATGGAGGCCGATCCCTTGTCAACATCGCGTCCAAAACTTCCGGATGGCAGCGAAAATTGGTCACTTTCAGGCGCGCAATCGCGTCCGCCACATCGATCCATCCGCGTAGGGCGGCGCGGTCGAGCAACCCGAGCGTTCCGGTTGTCCTTAACCCTTCTTTAAGTGCCGCCGCTACACCTCTACGGTCATCCATCAAAATAGCGTCGGCGCGCAGCATGAGCGCCAATGCAATCGATGCCCGTTCGCCGCCACCCAACTTCGGTAACGGCAATGTTGCAACCGGCGGAGTTGCCGCTGGCTTCAACCAAGCATGGGTCGGTCGCGAGCCATGCGCGAACGGCTGCTGGCGTGCGAGCATGAGCGAGCTCGTCACGCACGGCTTCCGGAACCATCACCCTTTCGAACAAGCGGGGAAGAAGGTCGATTTCTCCGATGAGCACGAGATAATGAAACGGGCTCGTATCGGCGACGACAAACGGCACGATGCTTCAAAGTCCGAGCTGGTCGAAGGTCTGTCGCTCGCGCTCCAGATCGGTCATCGTGTAAGCTTCGAAAACGCCGTGCGCCTTGAGAAAGCCGTCCACCTCGTCGAGGACCTCGAAGCCAAGCAGGCGGCAAAGCTCCGGCTTGGTCAGCCGGCCCGCGCGGTAAGCGTCTGCCGCGAGCGCTTCCAGCGCATTGCGCTCGACATCGCCGGCGCCGGAGAGGCGCTCGGCGAGATCGTCGGGAATATGCAGCACCAGATGCATGGGAAGAAGCTACCGCGGGATGGGCGATGGGACCAAAGTCCGCATACGATAATGCACATTACCACATATTCAGGGCGCGCGGACGCTGCCGCGCGCAACCCTCAGACTCGACGAAAGTCGACAACCCCCTGCTTGACTGTCACGGCGTGACCTTGAACACCGTGCCGCCGTTACCCGTGCCGCCCACGGAGGTCCTGCCGTAGAGGGTGCCCTTGACATCGATCAGGCCGGCATATGGGTAAGCGCCGTCCGTACAAACTGTGCCGCCTTGGCTGCAAAACGAATACACCACGCTCTCGCTGGCGGCATCTGCCGCCGGCGTGTGAAAGAGCGCCGCCGAAGCCAAGGATCCGGCAACAAGCGCCAAGCAATTGCGGATTTTAAACATCTGTCCCCCAGAGATGCTTGCGGTTACAAGCATTTGTAACTGGAACGCGTAGATATCATCAAGGGAATGTGACGGATTTTTATTGTGCGCTCGCCCAATCTGGCTGGGCTATCCCGCCTGCCTTCGCAGGCGTCCCCGAGCCGAAAAGCGTCTCGGACATGCCGTGACGATTCCATCGCGCGTTGCTCGCGCGACGCGTTGCAAAGCAGGGAGCGTCCGGCGATCGCGCGCTCTATCCGAGCAAGCGCTTCTTAGGGTGCGCCGCAAGGCGCGGCGCACGGAAATCACCGTTCGGGGGCGGGATCGGTTCGGGCGCGCGTGACGATGGCTTTGACGGCATCGCGAATTTCCGGGTCGTGATCGCTCCACAGATCGCGCATGGGAGGGTTGCGGCCGGCCGCGCGGACGGCTTCGATCACGGCATCCGCCGATTGGATGCGCTGCGCCTCTTCGAGCTGGCGCAAGTAATCCCAGGTTGTGAGCAAAATGGCTTTTTCCGGGACGAACACCACCAGGCGTTCGGCGTCGCGATCGTCGCTCAGGAGCAGCGCGCGGGCCTCTTGCGCCAACGGAAATTTGCGAACGATCTCGACCGCCGCTCGCTCGCCGAGATCGCGCGCCGGCTTGTGGCCCGTGGCTTCCCGCAACGTCATTTCATCCTGGAAAACTTGCGTCGGTTCGATGCGCACTTTGTCGGTGTGCGCGCGATACCAATCCAGAATTGCTTGCGCGCCGAGTTTTCCGGCCGCTTGCGTGGCTTCATGAAAGACCGCATCGGGGACGATCACGGGCAGTTCGGGATAGAGCAGGTAATCCAGGCTTCGAGCGGCAGCGAGTGTAATTAAGGGCGGAGCGTCGGTGACGATGATCGCAATCTCAAGCGCCATGGCGCAGTCGCGGCTGGAGGATCGCGCGGGCGCGCGCCAGGTGCGCGTCATGTCGCGAGGAGAGCGTTGGCTTCGGGAAATCGAGATCGTGTTGCGCGAGTGCGATCACCAGATCGGCATAATCATGTGCGCCCAAGCGCTCGATGGTTTGCCGGGTGCCGGCGCGGCCGGCCGCGTAGTCGCGCAGCGCCGCGAGTTGGGTTTCCGAGAAAGGTGCCGCACCGTCCACTATTTGTTCTTACCAGGGCCGCCGCGGAAAGGCAAGATTCAGGATGCGATAAAGGATTTTATCGTCGCGCAGCGCGATCGGCGTTCGAGGATGCTTCTATGTCGCCGCCGCGCAAGCCCGCAGGCTCTTACATCGCCGGCATGGTTCGGCGGAACGGGTGGGCGGGGTAGACGCCGAGAATCGTCAGCTTGCCGGTGAAAAAGCGCAGCTCTTCCAGTGCGAGCCGCACCGGCTGCGACTCGGGATGGCCCTCGATGTCGGCATAGAATTGCGTGGCGTTGAACGACCCGCCCAGCTGATAGCTCTCCAGTTTCGTTATGTTGACGCCGTTGGTCGCAAAACCGCCCAACGCCTTGTAGAGCGCCGCCGGAACATTGCGCACGCGAAAGATGAACGTCGTGATCACGGGTCCGCTTTCGGGCGGTGCATCGTCCGGTGCCGGCGCCATGACGAGAAACCGCGTCATGTTGTGCGGCTCGTCCTCGACGTCGGCCTTCAGAACCTCGAGCCCGTAAATCTCGGCGGCGAGCGCCGACGCAATGGCTGCCGTCGAAGGATCGCAGAGTTCGGCCACATGCCGCGCCGCGCCTGCGGTATCATGCCAGGTTTGCGCGTGCAGTCTCATATCGCGGATGAGCTTGCGGCACTGGCCGAGCGCCGGCGCCTGGCTCATTACCGTTTTCAGTCCGGCAAGGGTTGCGCCCTTCACGCCCAGCAGCTGATGGCGCACGCGGTGGAAGTGTTCTCCCACGATGTACAGGCTTGCCTCCGGAAGCAGATGATGGATGTCGGCGATGCGGCCGTGCAGCGAGTTCTCGATGGGAATGATCGCCAGATCGACGGCGCCGTCGCGGACGGCCGCAATGGCGTCTTCGAAGGTCGGCTGCGGGACGGCCAATGCGTCGGGCAACGCCTCGCGGGCAGCGAGATTGGCATAGGCGCCCGGCTCG
>CAWDSJ010000002.1:0-175181 GCA_963805005.1 uncultured Alphaproteobacteria bacterium | reverse complement strand
CGCGTACTCGATGCCGCCCGGCAATTGCGGGCGACAGCCAGCCAACGGGCGGAAGCCTATGGAATAGAAACCGACCGCGAGCTGAAGGGTGCGCCCGGGTACAAGGCCGGCGCGGGTCGCAGTACCGCGAGGCCCTCGCCCGCAAGACGGCGGCGGACGCCGATCTCGCCAAGGCCGCTTCCGATATCAGCATCTACGAGCCGCGCATGGCCGAAGCGCAGAAGAAGCTCGACAAGGCGAGCGCTGACGTAAGAGCGGCAGAGGCCGCGTTCGCGGGCGAAGCAGCCCAGATCGACGAAGAGAGGAAAAGCCACCTCATTCCCGATCGCAATGACGCGCTGATGAGCTACCTCGCACTGGAGGAGGTGTATTCCGACCCGCGTTTCGGGAGCGCCGCTCGTCACTTCTCGTGGCTGATGATGGCCGTCCTGATGACGTTCGAGCTGAGCTATGTCGTCGTTCGTGCGTGGTTCACGCACGCCTCGGTCTACATGGCGATACTGATTGGCGACACAAAGAAGCGCGCCGACCGGGTCGCGGCGGACTACGAGAGTAGCCGCGATGCTCTCCGCCGTACGCCGGGCACACCCGTCCTGAACGGGCGCGCCCCGCTGCGCTTCCTTCCCGCGCCATCGCCAAGCGTCGCTGCCATCGGCGAAGGCCGCGAGGTTGGGGCGAGGAATCCGCCCCTTCGTAAGTCCACATAATCCGTGTCTCCACAGGAGGATCGATCATGTTGCAGAAAGTCCGTTCACCCTTCGCCGGAAAGCCTGCCACAAGGCAGGTTGCCGATCACAACGGCGCTCCGGCTTTCGACGTGCAACCCCGTGTGCTGACGCCCGTGCGCGCTATGGCGGCGAGCTGGCTGACGGGGCTCGGCGTGGTCGCCGGCCTCGGCTATGGCCTCGCTGGCGTTGCCAGCGCGCCAAACCCCGATAGCGGGATGCTGACAGCGGCCTTCGCTGTTCCCGTCGTCGGCGGGTTCGTCCTGTACGGGGCGCTGCGCTCTCTCTTGCGCAAGCGCGTCCGGCTGATGCTGACACTGGAGCAATTCAGCGTGAAAACGCTGTTCGGCTGGAAGCATTATGACCGCCTGCTGCCGCACCGCTTCGCGCTCTTGCAGCACGACTGGACGCAGGCGGAGCAGGAGCAGCAGGAGTTTCAGGCGGCGCAGGCGCAAATGCAGGGCAAACTCGTCCGCCGGGCGCGCTGGTTCGCCAAGTCATTCCACCTTTCCTTCGATTACCTCGGCCAGCGCAATGACGTTCTGACCATCTACGGCCCGAAGGAAGCGATGGCGATCGTGACGCGGCTGAATGCCTGCGACAACGTTCTCGATGCCCTCGCCCATCGCGGACAGGGAACGCCGCTGACGCCCGCCGATGAATGGGGCGACCAGCCGGGCGCAATCCCCGAGTTGACTTGAAGCAGGAAGACCAATCCCATGCCCCGCGAACCGAGCCGCAATCTGCGGCAAGAAGCAGAGCGTAGAGTTGAACAGCGTTTCGCGCAGCAGAGCGAAGCGCTGTTCGCCTCCCATAAGGAGCAGCGCGAGCGCGATCTACGCGCGCAGCAGCAGGCGGTGGAGCGCGTGGCGCAGGAACAGGCGCGGATTGCCGATAACAAGCGGCAATCGCTCGAACAGCACGAGCGCAAATGGGACCAGATGCGCGACCGCATCGCTTATAAGCCGGAACCCGCGCCGTCGCCGTTCGGCTGGACACCGCCGCGCGATCTGGACCGCGAACACCGGGAGATGCGCCGCCAGTGGCTCGACCAGCGCGAAACCATCGAACAGGCATTTAACGAGCGGATCGAGAAGTGCCAGACGGCGCAGGACGATCTGCGCTTCGCCTTCGATGCGGCGAACGAGATTCAGGCGCAGAAGAATCGCGCCGATTACGAGACGCTGATCGCCACGCAGGACCGGACGCGGGAAAGCGCGATCCAGCGGGAGGAGTTGCGGATAGAGCAATCCGTTACGCGGGAATTCCAGCAGCACAGCCGCGATAGCGGGCCGGAGCGCGGATTATAGGGGGCGCGTCACGACGCGCCCCCTTCGACTTTGGCAATCGTGGCATTGGCCTCCGTCAGCCAACGCCAAAGCTGCTCTTTCGAGAACTGATTGCCGCCGTGCAGCTCTGATAGCAGCCAGATATAACGGCGCGTCATTTCCGACAACGGTGCGGCGGTGCTGTGCTGATCGTTCATGACACACCTCACGCTCTGATCGCGCCATGCGCCCGCGCCTCGTCAGCGTAGGCGGATAGCGTCATGGCTGGCGTGAAATGAAACTCGCGCTCGATAGGAAGGCCGAGCTTGCCGCGTACGGAAGCGAGTTCGGACAGGCTGACATAGCCGAATTCTGGACAGCCGAACCCAAGATCGCATAGGCCGAAGGCACGGTCAGGATCGTCCGGATCGATCTCGGTCAGGAGCCATGTGGCGGCTCCGTCTGGCGTGAAAAGTTTCACGACGGGTTTGTGGTCGATATAGCCGTGCTCGCGGGGCAGTCCGTCTGCATCGCGGTTCGCGCGGCCATTTGCGAGTAATTTCTCGCGGAGTGATGTGGTCAAGAGTTTCATGGTGGTCTTTCCTTTCGCTTAGGGTTTTCTCAAGACGCGAAAGGGAAGGCCGGGCGGAAAAGCCACGGGGTCACCCAAGATTCTGTTCGTTTCGGGAGGGTCACGTTCGGGAAACCCGCAAACGAAAGAATCTTTGGATTGATGCCGGGGCGCGCCCGGCCATAACGAAGCGTCAATGCTTGAGAAAACCCGCGAACAGGAGAGACACAGCTCGCACGACCGCAGATCGCGCATGTTACGATGCGTGATGAATGGCAATTTGACGGTTGGCATCGCCGGACATCAGAAGCGCCGGGGCCTCGACTGGAATTGGGTAAATGCCACGCTGCGCGCCGAACTGGTGGCACTGGGCGGTGTCAGTCGTGCCCTGTCGTCACTGGCGGCGGGCGCGGACCAGCGGTTCGCGACGGTCGCCCTTGAACTGAACATCCCCGTTACCGCCGTGCTGCCGATGAGCGGCTATGAGCGTTTTCTGCGGGGCAAAGACCTGGCCCGCTATCAGGTGTTACTGGCGCGGTGCGAGCAGCTCGTGCTCGATGGCACCGGCAGGCCGAACGAAGCGTTTCTCGCCGCCGGTCATTACATCGTCGATCACTGCGATGTTCTGTTTGCGGTGTGGGATGAGCTACCGGCCGGAGCGATGGGCGGCACCGGCGATGTTGTCGAATATGCGCGCCGCTCAGAGCGGCGCGTCGTTCACCTGAATCCGATGGAGCGCCGCGTCACGGCAACGTGACGCGGCGCGACCGGGTTGCGGCCCGTTACTCGTCCTTATCGGGCGACAGGCTGACATGCACCGGAGGCTCGGATAAGTCGGCAATCCGCTTTTGAACAAGCGCGTTAAATTCCGCCTCGGAAATCACATAGTCATCGTCTTTAAGGCCGTGTTGCCGGTCGATATGCAGGAGGCCGTACGTGAAATTCATTGTTTGATCGGGAACCAGTTTACAATTTTTCCAGTCCCAAACTTCTGACTGGGTGACGGTCTTACCGTCATCGTCAAAAACGACGCGTGCCGGCCAACCGCAATAGTCGAAGTAATAGATATAGGGCATCGGTCGTGTTCCTTGTCGGCCCCCATTTTAATCCCGACGCAGGGCGTCGAGCAAACTCGGCTCAAAGTAGCGCCCGGCGACGGTGCGCTGCGTCGCGGGGCGGCTATCCTCCTTGAGGGCGAACAAGGCCGGTTGTTCCGGCCTTGCCGCTTTCCAAGCCTCAAGCTGCTGGCGGCGCAACTCCACAATATCCCGCCAGCGGTACGCCCGGCCATCGATAATGATCTTGTCGGGGCGGCTCATTCTGCCGCCTCCTGCTGCACGCCGGGTTGCAGCCCATTGAGATAGTCGGCGGCGCGCTGCGCGTGGGCGGCGGCGGTGAAGATCGCCCGCTTATCGTCTTTCAGAACCTTGAGCCAGTTGCCGATATAGGAAGCATGATCGGCGCGGACTTCCGGCGTCAGGTCGAGGTCGGCTGACAGGAAAGCCGAACCAAGTTCCGCGACAAGTTCCTCCATCGCGTAGCCTTCGTCGCCCCAACGCTTGCGCCCGAAATCGCGCTCAAGGCGTTTCGGATGGCGAGTCCAGTGCGTCATTTCATGGGCAAGCGTTCCGTAATACGCCTTCGGCGTCCTGAAAGCTCTCGAACGGCGGCATCTGCACCCGGTCTTGCGCCATCGTGTAGAAAGCCTGATTGCCGCCGTGCTGGATGTTGGCACCCGTGGCGGCGAAGAATGATTCGGCGCGGTCGATCCGTGGCACGGTATCGAGCCGGGGTTCGGCCTTCGCGTAATACTGCGCGGGCAAGCCTTCCACCTGCTCGACGTTGAAAACCGTGTAGCCCTTCATGAAGGGAATATCGCGCTCGGTTTCCTCGCCGCTGTCGCCGTCCGTCTCGGTGCGCGTGACCTTGGACGCGTAAACGACAAGGCTGCCCTTCTCGCCCTTCTTCACATGCGCGTCCAATTCAAGCGCCTGTTTGAAGGTCATCCAGATCGGCGCGGCGAATCCCTTGGTCATCGCTTCGGACCAAAGCATCAGGACGTTGATTCCCCGGTACGGGATTCCGTTGGACCGCAGGGGCCGCGTGATGCGCCCGGCTGCATGTTCGGCATTCCACGGCTTGAACCAAGGGCGGACTCCCTTCTCAAGCTCGGTGACAATCTGTCCTGTGATCCTCTCATAAACATCGGCCTTCATTTTCTTTCCTCCTAGACACGGGTTGCGCATGCAACCCGACTAGGCCCGCGCCAATGAGCGGGGGTTCGGCGGTCAAGACCGCCGTGGGGAGAGGGGGATCACCCGTCTTGGCAGCGACCATCGGGAGCGAAAAACGGGGAAACGCCCCACGGCGCCCGCAGGGCTTGGCCTTGACGGCCAGGGGGCCGCAGGCCCCAAAACGAAACGGAAGGAAGTCAGCCGAAGGCTGGCCGAGTTCATCTTGCGCGAGGGATCGTTACCGGATGGCCGAGACGCGGACGGCGGCTCGGGAAGCGCCGCTTATACGGCGCGCGTAGAGCCCGGTCCGGCTTTAGCCGGACGCGCCCAATACGGGTTATACAGATTCTGCAACAAGGGTTTTGATTACGGCTCAGCGATGGATATCAGTGCCCCGAGAAACGGTACGAACCTAAATGGAGTGAGCCAGAGAAAGATGTTCTGATAAGATGGCAATGCACTTTTTCAGGGGGCACAAACGCTATACCCGCGCATACCGAAAGGCGCCCTTGATGCTCCGGGCAAGAAACTCTCCCTTTGACGGCGCGGCCTTCATTTGTTCAAACACTGCCTGCGGCACATCGTAATAGTTATACGTTCCACCATGCTTGAATTCGACGGTTAGAACACGCGCTTTGTCGTCATATTTGTAACGGGCAAGGTTGGAAGAGTCCGGTGTTTCAATCCAGCTCATGATTTCTTTCCTTTCGGTGCGGCGGTAGCAACGGGGGCGTCAGGTTTGGTCTGCTTGTGCTCATAGTAGGGGCTTTGCTTCCGCCACTGCCGCATAACGATTGTGTAGTCCTCTGGCTGTCTAGGCACAGCCCACCCGCCCTCATCTTCGTAGCCATTCGTGGCATCACCGCGAACGGCGACATTTGGGTCTCTGCTATCCGGCCATCGGTTCTTGGCCGGCGGATCAATCAGGGTTCGCATCGGGAGACTTACGGCCTCACCGACGATAATCGCCTCGCCCGTACGGAGTATCGGGAGCATGTCGAACAACCCTTTGAGATTGTCAGAGGCCGCCCCGGTTACCTGTCCGCGATCGATGTCGTTGGCGAGCCGCATGGCGAAAATCGTGCCGCACTGTGAAAGGATAGTGGGATCGATCTCCGAAGGACGTTGGCTCACGATCATTACGCCCACGCCGTACTTGCGGCCCTCCTTGGCGATCCGCCTGACGGCGCTGGATGCCGTGCCGACATGCTCCTTCCCCAAGTACGCATGCGCTTCTTCGAGGACTAGCATGAGAGGGCGTAAACGGCCTCCTTCAGGAAGGTTCCTTCCCCAAAAAAGAGCATCATAAAGAATCCGCAGCAGAGCACCGATGAGGTCGCTCAGCACGGCAGGGGGTATGCCAGACAAATCTAAAATCGAGATAGGCGCAGGACTTCCCAGCCAATCCTTGAGCAGCGCGTCTAAATCCTTGGTGACAGTCCCGTCAATTTCCGGACGCCATTCGCCGGGATTGAAAAGGAATGAAAACTGCGGGTCTCGGAGCTTGGAGCCGAGGACCGCCAATTGCTGCCGGATATTGATCGGGTCGCGACCCCAATTTACGCGTTCCTGAGCGGGTCCGGTGGTCTTGACCGTGCGGTACAGCGGCGGGGTCACGGACATGGCGTCGCCAAGCTGCACCGGGTTACCATGGGCGTCGGGGACGTAGGCGGACTCGACCTCGTCTGGGGCACCGCCGGGCTTTGGGATGATCGTGCGATGCTCACGCTGGTGGAGTTCAAACCAGAGTTTATGAATGCAGAATGGCACCGGCGAGTCCGCCGTCAGCCGCGCTGCGGTAATTCCCTCGCGGGGCTGATTCCCTAACGACTCGCGTTTAAGCGCGACAACGGCGTCAGAAACGACCGCCGCTGCTTCATCGCTTAAATCTCCGAAGGACAGCTTTACCAGCTCATCGAAGCTCAGTGCCCAGAAAGGTATCTGGAGCGCCTTCTCACCCTTCTCTGCATTGGCGTCGGTCGAAACTCGGAACACCGAGGATCGATCGGCCAGCGCTTTTGCATACTCGCCATGAATGTCCAATACGACGATGCGGGCAGAAGGATAGCGCGACGGGTCCGAGAGTGCTGTAAGAAGCCCGGCAACCGTCGTCGATTTGCCGGCGCCCGTGGTCCCAACAACTGCCGAATGGCGAGTGATAAGCTTGTTGATGTTGACCAGCGCCGGGATTGACTCCGCACTAGCAAGATGGCCGACCGTCACGAAATCAACAGGGTCGCCCGGCCCATATATTTCCCGGAGGTCGTCTTCGGTGACGATGTGGACAGCGTCATTGATGGTAGGGTGCTGTGAAACGCCCCGCTCGAATTTCCCGGCGCGACCTCTCTCGCCAACCAATTGCACTTTGAGCCACTGGTTGCCCCACGGATGAAGGTCTCCTTCCGTCTTCGGTGCCGCGCCTGCTCCAACCTGAGAGACGATCCCAAACAATGACGTATAACCCAGTGGAATACGGACAAAGCTACCGACTTGGCCAATCCGGTATGATTCGCCCTTGTAGAAACTCAGTCCAGTGGCGGTCTCGCTCACGAGCGAGACACTCACTGAAGTACCGGCCACATCCTGCACCGTCCCGATGAGAGTTGGATCACTTCTCATCTTTACCTCGCTGCTCAATATCCCGGCTGGAAAGCTGGTGAGCTAACAAACGCCCAAGCGCGGCGAAATCACCAAGGAGCCATTTGCAACGGTCCACAGGAGCCGAGGTGCGCTCTGCCGGCATATCGGTCGCTACGGCAATCGGGAAAGCAGGGTTGTCGTCTTTCACGGTAGTTTCCCACGCGCGATCAACGGTTCCGATAACTCCGCCATCCGCCGCCAGCAACGTTAAATTGGCGTGCCGCTTCGCAAGCTCAACTCCTTTTGGAGCATTGATGCGATCATTGAAAATCATCCCGAGACAGGCGGCGTTGGAATTCCCGGAAAGCCCCTGCGCGATAACAGCGTTGATATGCTCATCGTTGAAGGAGTAGCCACAAGTGAGAAGGACGCATTGGTCTGTGCGCAGAAACACGCGCAACCGATCAAGCATGGCGTAATACGGCATCTGCCGACTTTGATCGTATTTGAGATGCGACGGGTAAATCAGAAGCTGCTCTCCCTCGACTACGTCACGGCTCCGCCGAATTTTCTGTTTGGCGGTCATCCACCAGTTGATGGACCCGTGTATCTTCCAGAGGCGCGCCCAACGCGGGGGCAGGTCATCCACTGCCATCGAATTCAAGATCCAAGAACGCGCTGTCGGAACCGACAAAACCGTCGAAGTAAGGGACGAGCTGCTCTTCGAGCGCCTGTTCCAACGAGAGATCGTAGTTGGTGGTAAAAATCTCCACCGCCTTTGCGCGCGGAATAGCCTGAATCCAGCTCGCGAGGACATGGTACGGCGAATCGCTCGTCGGGATCGGCTTGTTGACGATCGTGCGTACCTGCTCACAGATCGCGAGATCGAGCTTGCTGAGAATATCTGCTGAAAAGCCGTCTATCTCACTTTTCGCGCCATTGCCGCAAAGAGACTTGAGTGTCCGGATATGGCTGAGCACGTCTTCTACCGTCGGGGTTGGGATGCCACGCGCAATCACGCGGTCCCATGCCGTCTGAGCAAGAGCCTTCAACGTATCGTCGCTATCCAGAGAGTCTTTGACCTGTTTCGTGAGGCCGGCAATATCGGGAATTAGAGACTTTCCGTCAGCGTCGCGAATAGACAATGAACAACCGGCGCCGATAAAGAAACCGATACGCATCTTGTTCGGGGCAAGTCGCTGTAAGAGGTCGGTGGTCCGGCGATAGGGACAATGCGCCGGGCCGGTTGATGCCGGAGCGCTCGGGGCCGACGTAGCAGCAACTGCCGCTGGCTGGGACGCCGCTGCCACGGTGGCGGCTGGTGCGGTCGCATCTGTTTTCTTGTCAACCATCAAGTCTCCCCCTCTGAGTCAAACTTGGGAGCATTGAGCAATGGAATGTCCAAGCCCTCGATCTCCGGCAACGTCTTTCCCGCAATTCCTTGAAGGTCGCCATACATGCCCGCCGTTGACTCGATGACCCCCCTTAGCTGTGCCTCGCGTTTCGCCCAAAGCCGCGTCATTGTTTTCCGTTCTCTATCGAGGTCCGTCTGCATGTCGGAAAACTTCTCGACGATGGCTTCAACGCGATGGCGAAACCCCGAGCCGGTCAGATATTGATAGACCATCTCCATTTTGGTTTGTTGCCCTTCGCCAGCATGGCGGGCGGCCGAAAGATCAATCAGGGATTGTCGAAGAGCCATGGCAACGGGAATGGCACAGCGAGATTCAGTGACCCAAACACCGTCAATGAGGTCGAATGCCTCAACGCCTTTCGGAAGCGCCTGCGAGACAATCAAGGCGATTTCTGCTTTCGCGGTACGCTGATCGTCCCGGAGCTTCGTCAGCCAAGTATCGCTCCAGTTCTTGGTCCGCTTGGATTCCCACAAGATCGTGCCGCAGTGCTGGCCCTGCGGGCCACTTACGCGGTGCAGCACGTCGCCACCGAATTCACCCTTCGGAACGGGTTCGATTGTATCGCGCGGAAATTTGTGGCGCAAAAGAGTCTCCAGTTCGAGTTCCTGAACTTCTCCTTGGAGCTGTTGCGAGCCTTGTTCGGCCCTGCGCCTCAGTTCTTCGATCTGGCGCTGCATCGAGGCAATTTGCTCTTCCTTCTCCGACACCTTGAGTTTGAGTCCTTCCTCAGCCTCGCTCTTGGCCTTGTCCCGAACCACGACCAGAGAATCCTGAACTCTCTTTTCGATGGTCAGCTCCATTTCTCGCTTGGCGTCGTCAAGCTCGCGCTGTTTGCGGATAAGGTCGGCTTGGGCCTTCTGGGCCTCCGCTAACTTGCCGTCCCGTTCCTTGAGGACCTCTTGCAGGTCCGCGACTTCCTGTGCTTTCAGGTCGAGGTCGGCCCCGATAAGGAGCCGAGCCTTCTTGCCCTCGTCTGCTGCTATCTTCTCACGTTCGGTCTTGAGTTTTTCGGTGACTTGCTCGTCAATGGAATCCCGTGCCTTGGTTATCTCGGCCTGCTGGTCACGGATCGCGGTTTCGCGGCTCGTAACATCGGCTTCCTTTTGGGCGATCTTCTGCTCGTATTGAAGCTTCGTTGCCTCGATAAGCGGAGCCGCAAGCGACTCGGTGAGCTTGATCTGCGTCTTGCAGTTTGGGCAGATAATCGTCGGTTCGTTCATGGTGGACTGAGCGTCATGCGAAGGCATCAGGTCAAACCTCCCTGTGTGTGGATCGGAAGGTGTCTAATGCCGTCAAGCAGAACGCGGGTGGCACGACAGTCATCTTCATTGTAGTCAAGAATGCGCTGGCGAATGGCCCGGTCTCCGGTATTGATCCAGCGGTCAAACCACTCGATGGAGGCGGCGCCGGAAGGGTGCGTGTCCCGCCACGTAAAGCCGAGATATTTCGCGAGCGTCTTGATCGAAAAATCCCATGTCGGCCACTCGGTCGCCTTCTTCACCACGTCGTAATAGAGATCGATCGCGTGTGCCGGATCGAATAGCTCTTCGATTTCCTCGGCGCTGCATACATCAGAGTATTTTTGTTGCAGCTTGCGGTAGATCGTCCGCTCGTATTTTGAATAGTAGTAGATGGCGCAGGGGCGGTTGGCGCGTATGTACGCCCACGCAGTCGGCAAAGGCCGCTCTCTCAGATGCCGGTGTGCATTCGTCGGCAAAGAACGCGACGAATTTCTCGGTCGCGTTATCGCGCCCCTGCCGCTCGACGAAGCCATGCAGGTAGCAGATGTCCCGCATGGGATCGACTTCGATGTCGAAAAACAGTTCGCGGTCGTAGCCCGGAAACTGCACCGGGGCGCGCAGAACGGGCATTGCGTCCTTGGTGCTGAGCAGCCTTGCGCGCATGTGAAATTTCGCGAGCGTTGCGGGTCCGATGCCTTCAAACACGGTGCCCTTGCCGTCGATGAAGCCCTCGAATTTCGCCTCGGAGAATTCTTTCACGGTTCCAAAAATGGGCAGCATGGCATCACGTTTCGCGCGACCAAGCTCGGGTATCAGCGACAGATCGTCGGTGTCTTTTAAGCGTTTGACGCAAGCTGAATACCAGTAGCAGAGCTTGCAGGCGCTGCTATACGCAGGCAGCGTCTTATACACCCCGTTGATGATGACCGTGGCCTGATGAAGGCAGTATTGGTAATCCAGCCAAAGTGTCGTCGGATCACGCTTACCGTACAGCGCCGCGAAATCGTACAGGACTTCCTTACCGTGGATGTCCCAGACGAAGGCGCGGCGTCCCGCCGAGAGCCCCTTGCGCTCCAAAATGTCGGTATAGAGCCCGAGCTGAACGGCATAATGCGGCTTGGGTTTTGCATCATCCTCGCCTCCTTCCTCGCCAGAGCCCGACTTGATGTCACCGGCGACATAGCCGCCGGGCTCCTTGCGCAGCAGATCAGGTTCGCCCAGCAAACCCGCTTCCTGAATTCGTCCGCTATAAATGAGCGGTTCGCCGCGCTGCATCGCTTCGAGCGTGAGGCGTTCCTTTTCGTCGCCTGCATAGGCGGACAGGTCGAGGAAGGGGATTTTGAGACCGCCGATGACTTCGTGTTCAAACACCGATCCTTTTTCCCAGAGCAGTTGAACGAAGGCGTTAACCTCATCCCGGTCTGCGGGGTCGCCGTACAGGTCCATGCTGACCCGGTGAGGACAGTTCTCAAGGTCATACAGCATCGAGGCGGTGATTAGGGGCCGTGTAGGCGCATTTATCGCTTCCATGTTAGCCGACACATTTATCACTTAACGCCCCGTTTTGGCTTTTGGGCGGACCGATTCACGCGATTCCAGCTTCATAGTTCGACGGGGTAAGCGCAGCGCAGAGAGTGCCGAGGGGCCGTGACGCTCAAGGAATTCCGCGACCGCTCTGCGTATAACCCACGCAACCGTGGCTTCGTTTTGCTCGGCTAGCGCGGTCAGCGCGACGTACTGCGGCTGGCTCAATCCAACGGACAGCCGTGCCGCAACCTTTTTCCCTTTGGGACGCGCCATCCTGAATTTCTCCCCGGTGTAAACTGCACCAAAATACACCACCAAGCAACACAATGGCATCCGAATCCCGAACGGCCCAGCTTGCCCAAAATCCTGTCTTGGCGATCGGGTTTTGCCTAGATGCACATAGAGGCGTTTCGCCACAAACTCGCCACAAGCCCAAAACGACTTAAACGTACATTCAAGGATTTCTGCGGGTTTCAGCGGAGCGAATTTTTGTGGCAAAAACGGCCCCGAAGGGCCGTTTCTTTCCATAGTCTTCGGTTAAGTGATTGATCTGAAAATGGTCGGGGCGACAGGATTCGAACCTGCGACCTCTTGCTCCCGAAGCAACGAAAATTCACGACAATTCAGTTGGTTGATCCGCAACCGCCACAGACTTGCCACAAGAATTTCTAGGCATGCTGGAAAATCACTGGGGTCAGTTGGCGTAGGATCGCCACGTTGCTTCGCTGCGATAGTACGGGACGGGCGTGATGTGGTGATCGCCTTCCTCTGCGCGCGTGATGATCTGACGAAGCTGCTCTATCCCGGTCGCGGACCCGGCGTCACAGAACGCTAGAATGTCGCGGCATGGAAAAGCCGCGATGAAACCGTTAGGGGCGAAATGATTGAGGGTGTTCTCCCATAGTTCATCGATCAGGATCAGGCTTGCTTCGAAACTACCGCCGCACAGGACCACGAAGACATCGCCATGGGGTTGGATCAGGGCGGTCTTTGTCTTGGTTAGAAGCGTGAGGTTTACGACCGCTTGATGGTGGAGTTGGGCTTGGCTCAGGCCGGCCTCTAACAGGTGACATTGCTGCACGTATCGAAGCTTGTCGTCCTGAACGACGACGTAGGTGGCGAGCAAGCCGTTTCCCAAATCTGTAATGACCGGAATATCGGGTCGAGTGAGATCAACGGTCCTAGTGGTCGGCGTCGTTGGCTGGAGATATGCCACCGCCTGATCGCAAAAGTTCCTGTACACGGCGTCAATCAAGCAGTGGCCCCATTTTCCAGAACACCAGCAGCAACAGACTCTCCGGATGATCCCTTACCCATAGATGCGATTAAACCGCGCGTCTGGTCTGGCTTCACTTCCGCACGCTCAATCAGATGGCCGTAGACATTGAGCGTGGTGCTAACGTCTTCGTGGCCCATGAGGTATTGAACGCGTTTGAGGCTGACGCGCTGCTCGATGAGCATCGACGCATAGAAATGGCGTAGGTCGTAAGGCCGATATTTCGGCCGAACGACGGTTTCACCGTCTTCCTCGGTCTCCGTGACAAGGCCGGCTTCAATGCACGCGACATAGAAGCCGCGCTTGCGCCAATTTTGTGGAGCCAGCCATCGACCGTTCTCCGTCGGAAACACGAGGTCGTACTTGTTGGGCACGGCATGGTGCTTCGCGTAGTGATGCACCATATCGAGAGTACCGGCACTGAGATCGATGAAGCGGCGTCCGGCGGGCGTCTTCGTAACCGATATTTCTCCGAGACGCTCCAACGCCTGGTCAACCTGAACGCCCTTGTCGGTCAGATTGGTCCGGGGCAGCACGACATACTCTTGTGGTCGCATTCCTGTATCGACAGCGAGATAGAGCATGGGCCGGTAGCGGCGCCATGAACGTTGTATCTGGGGGTTCTTGGAATTCGCCAGACGATCCGCCGTGCCGAGCAACGCATGAATCTCGCTCTCGGTCGGTATCGTCACGGGCTCGTCGTAACGCGAGTTGGACTGAACCGTGACGCCGGAGGCAAAATCATGCGCGAGGATTCCGCGCGTCATCAACTCCCGCACCATTGACCGAAGCGACAAGAGCGCCTTTTGCGCCACGACCCGGCTGTGATTCTTCAACAGCCATGACCGAAACTCGACGATGTCGGGAGCGGTGAGTTCATGGAGCGGCTTCGTCCACTCGTAGGCGCGGATGATGCTGGCGCGGTATTCATAGTTCTGGACGGTCCCTGCGGTGACCGGATCGCGCCCGTTGCGGCCTTCCTTCGCACAAACATCAAGCCATTTCTGGAGCCCCTGATCGACCGTGCGGATTTCGGTGGAGAGCGGGCCGTTCTTCCGGCGGGCTGCGGAGTCTTCAAGAAAGACCCGCGCCTCTTTCAGAGTCTCAAAGGACTTGTAAGCATAGCCGGACTTCGCCGCCATGCTGGCGATACCTGACTTGATAGGAAATCCCCTTGCTTCCGTTTCTTTTTCTTATGTCTGACATGTACAGATAATGCAGTAATTACGGGCTCTTTTGCAAGTTTTAACAAAACTAGGGTTGAGGTCTTAGATTTCTTTCGGCCTCGACTTGTCTTCGCATGTAGATGTTGATTAGCGAGTCCTTCTCGATTTTCAGTGTGCCCTCGATAGGGTCGATGAAGAAAGGCAGCTTGCGGCGGCCGTGGGCGTCCTTGTTCGGCGGCGCGCTTCATCTGTTGCGGCGTCAACTGCACACCCATTTCAGCGAGTACGTGGCGGGCTTCTTCAAGGTCGATGTAACAGGGCTGTCTCATGATCCTGCACCTCGTCCTATAATTGGTAATCGAGGCAGGCCGGGCGATAGTGGTGCGTATCGAGGCGCTTGACCGGTGCGCCAGTCGATAGCCGCTTTACCACGAGAGGATCGCCAAATTCGTTGGTAGCGGGCACGATAAGCTTAGCGTTGGTTACGTACGCGATGCCGAAATGATCCTTGAGGGCTTCAATGTCTTCCCAGATCGCCTGCTTCCACTGGTCGAGTGGGACCGTGCCTAATTTCTGGTAGTCAATTACGAGAACCGGATCAATCTTCACCATCAAAGTCCTGCCACTATGCCTTCAATAAATCTTCCTATTGCTTGTAATAATTCCCATTTTACATGCCGAGCTATTAAGGCTTAATGAATTCTTTACCATGATCGATTCTGCGCTGCACAAGGCACAGAGCCAGTTTGCGGCGATTTGCAATTGCTTGGCTGACTGATGACAGCGACATACGCGCGAGCCAAACGCCGTTTCGGTCTGCACGTCGAGCGACCTCACTGCTCCTTCCGCTCTCAGTTCGGCTCTCAATTCGCTGAGGTTTGACCGCGCTGCCTGTGCAGCCGCGTGAACAATTTTCTCCTCTTCCTGTCCTTCTCCGCGCCCGCCGCCCAAGGCGGGCCGTCTGCTGCTGATTCTGCCTCTGGGACCGCATGACGGCCCTGATGGTCGGGGCCGCGAGGACAACAGAGGAGAAAATCCATGTCCACGGTCTACACAACGTCAGCACTTCAACCTCTCAGCGATCTCCAACTGCGAGGCCTGCTCCGCAGGGCTCGGTACGATCTGGATTGCAGCACGCCGGGTTCGTATCGAGCGCCGCGATGCGCTGATCAATTGGAAACATCTGCCGCGTGCTCGCGCAGCGCAGCTGATGCGTCCCCGGCCGCCGGGGTGCTGAACCCCGCTGCCTACCGGCACTGCGGAAACGCAGTGCCGGTTCTGCCTTGGAAAAGGCGCGCGAGGAAGGCGCGAGGAAAGCTTGCCTTGCCAGCACCCACAATGGAGCCATGAACACAAATATTCATGGCGAGTGGACAGGTTCGGAAGTCCTGCTTCTGGACTATGACGGCGCGGCAAGGACGCTGTCGATGTCACGTCCTGCCTTGCGCGATCTGGTTTACAAAGGGCGTGGCCCGCGCGTGACGAAGATCGGCAGGCGGACATTTTTCGCGGTCAAGGACCTGGAAGCCTTCATCGATCATCACCGCGAACCGGCGACGATGAAACCCAAGAACCGGTAATCGTCCCCAAGCGCAAACGCGGCCGTCCGACCATTGCGGAGCAAATGGCCCGCGAAGTCTCCCATCGTTACTAGGGCTGACCCCGCGCAAGGAATGCTCACCCGGCCCTTCGTTGCTCCAGCTTTGCGAGTTGGTCGGCGAGGAAATCTCCTGTCAAATTCGCATAGCGCTTCACGGATTTCGGGTCCTTGTGCCCCGTTTGCGCCATCACCTGAACCATCGACCAGTTTGCCTCGAACAGGCTCGACGTGCGCTCATGGCGCGTGTCGTGAAAACGGAAATGCACCACACCGGCCTTTGCCCGCGCTCTGTTGAACGCCAGCCGGAAGGCATTCGCTGTCATCGGAAACAGGCGACTATCCGTGCGGGGCAGCGCTTTCAGGATTTCGACCGCGCGCGGCGTGAGCCCGATGACGTGGTTGATGATTTTGTCGGGGCTGCGGCTGTTCTTGATGCCACGCAAGAGCGCCGTCTTGCGCTCAAGATCAACATCGTCCCACGCAAGGCGCAGAAGGCTGCCGCGCCGCGCGCCGGTTTCAAAGCCGAGTTCGACAAAGGGGCCAAGCCAAGGATTGCGCGCATCGCTGCAAGCTTGCAGCAGCGCCTCACGTTCCTCCTTGGCGAGCCGGACATCGCGCTCATCATTCACGGCGGGACGTTTCACGTCCTCGGTGTTGACAGGGTTGACAAGAAGACCGAGTCGCCGCTTGCGGTAGTCGATCACGCGCTTAAGCGTTGTCAGCTCGCGCTTGACCGTGCCGGGCGCAATGGTTTTGCCGTTCTTCAGCCTGTGCTTCAGGCGCCGGTCACGGTAATCCTCAAAGTGCTCCGGCTTGAGATTGACAGCCGCGTAGGAGCACAGCGCCCTCTCGTCACGCTGGAAGCGCCTCAGCCGGGCCGTCTCTGCCACCTGCGCATTCGCGCTCGGGCGATGGGCAGTCACGCCGGTCAAATAAATTTCGACCAGATCGCCGAGCGTGGTTTCCCGTCCTGCCGATTGATCGACGAACAGGCCACGGTCCATTTCGGCCTCGGCTCTTTCGCGCCCACGCCTCGGCGTCCTTTTTTGTGCGGAAAGTTGCGTTCTGATTGGGCCAGCCCATGCGGCGGATTTGCACCTGCCATTGATACGGGGCTTTCTCGCGGATCGTCGCCATGTGGCACTCTCTCCAGTTCGGAGTGTGCCAAGATTGTGCCAAGAATGATTCTTGGCTTTCCTCGCGGAAACCTCGTCTGGCTAAGGTGCCGATTTCATTTAAGAAAAATGGCGCACCCGACAGGATTCGAACCTGTGACCTCTGCCTTCGGAGGGCAGCACTCTATCCAGCTGAGCTACGGGTGCGAGGGGGCGAGCTATAGCGCGGGCGTAGGGTCAAGCGCAAATCGGGCGCCGGAAAGCTTGCGGCATTGATCGAACAGCCGACGCGCTTCATCCCACTGCTGGGCGCGAAGAGACTCGAAAATGCGTTCGTGAAAGGTTGCCGGCGCGCGAAATTTCGGAGCGGAATACGGGCGAGCGCTTCGACGCACTCTGCCGCGCACTCTGTCGCGTCCTCTGGCCGGCCCATAGGGCTTGCGTTTCGGCGGCCATCTGCGGTGTCGAACGGCTCATGCGTATTCCCCGATATCTGCCTTCGCCAAGGCGACGGCAGACAGTGGTCTCGCCCGCCGAAGCTTCAGCGTAGGCGGACGCATTTCGCCGTCGTCCTGGCATCTGGCGCGCCGAAATCGCAACGCAGCCGTAGCGAGTATGAGAAATGCGGGTTAGCTCCCTTCGACTGCATGCGCGAATCATCCGGCCAGCCGCACGACAGTGTAGAGGAATATGGCGCCGAGCAGCGTCATGAGAGTCGTCAGCGTCTTGGGATGGGCATGAAAGCTTTCGGGCAGCAGATCGCTCGCGCCGATGTAAAGAAAAAAGCCGCCGAACAGAGCCAGCAGCTGCGCAAGATCATGATCGGAAAAACGCAGCAGCAGGCTCGTCGCGGCCCCCAGGACGGGCGCAACTGCGTCAAGTGCCAGCCAGCCAAACGCGTGGCCCCGGGAGCCGCCGTTCTTCACGACCAGATTCACCGTGTTCATTCCGTCCGCGCAATCATGGGCGATCACCGCCACGGCGACGACGGCGCCCACGCTCGGCGATGCCTGAAACCCGGCCCCGATCGCGAACCCGTCGACGAAGCTATGGGCGGAGAGGCTGGCGGCGCCCAGCCAGCCGCGCGCCGCGAGCGTGCCGTCTTGACCGGCGCCAACGCGCTGCGCATCGAGGGCGATCAGCCGGTCGAGCACCGTATAGGCGAAGAAGCCCAGTGCTGCGACGCCCAGTACGCCGGCGGGATCCGCCCGATCGAGCTTGAGGGCTTCCGGCAACAGATCGAAAAACGCGACCGCCAACACGGCGCCGGCGCTGAAGCCGAGCACCAGATGCAGCCGGTCGCGTAGCGTCAACGCCAGCCATCCGCCGATCAGCGTGGCGCCGAACGTTCCCAACGCGATCAGCATGATAAGCGTGTCGTGCATCGGCAAAAGGACTCCAGCGCAGCGCGGTCGCACGCCTGCGCAAGGCAATCGCATCGAATGCCACTCCGTCAACGTCGCAAACGCACCACGGTCCGGTGTGGAAAGAATGAGATTATATCGTTTCGGTAGAGTGTGCCGGCCGGACGGCGCTGGGGGGGCCGGTTTTTTGGCGCTGCGGCCGCCGCGGAACCCGTCGCCGAAGCCGGTCGCCTAACTCACGAACAGCGCGAAGGTAAGTGCGGCGCGCCAATTGCCGTCCTGGCAGTGGCGTGTCCCGGCGCGCCGTGGGAAAATCGCGGCAAGAAACTTCAGCTCAGGATGGGCCAGCGTGGCGGGACGGGTGGAGGGCAAAATCGCTCTTGTGACGGGTGCAGCGCAGGGGCTTGGGGCAGCAACGGCGTGGATGCTGGTCCGCGAAGGCGCCCGCGTCGCCATAACCGACATCAATGCCGGCGGAGCGGAGCAGGTCGCCCGTCTCATCAATGAAGAGCACCGGGGAGCCGCTATCGCGATCCCGCATGACGTGACGAAGGAAAATGACTGGGTCCGGGCGATTGCCGAAACCGGGCAAAGGCTCGGCGGGCTGCACGTGCTGGTGAATAATGCCGGCATCGTCTTCACCAAGGATTTCTTGGACCTTTCGCTCGAGGAATGGCGCCGCGTGCACGCCATCGATCTCGACGGCGTGTTCCTCGGCTGCAGGCACGCCCTGCCGCTCATCGAAAAGACCGTGCCTGCCACCGCGCTCGGCGGCTCGATCGTCAACATCTCCTCGATTGCCGGGATCATCGCCAGCCACAACATGGCAGCTTACAACTCCGCCAAGGCCGGGGTGCGCCATCTCTCGAAGTCGGTTGCCCTGTATTGCGCGCGGCGCGGCTTCGGCATCCGATGCAACTCGGTGCATCCCGTCTTCATTGCCACGCCGATGCTCGAAGACGTTGCGCAAAACCTGGGCAAGGAAGCGGCCTACGCCAAGCTCGGCCGGCAGGTGCCCCTCGGCCATATCGGCGAACCCGACGATGTCGCCTACGCCGTTGTCTATCTCGCCTCGGACGAATTGAAATTCGTCACCGGCGCCGAGTTGAAGGTCGACGGCGGAATCTCCGCGATGTGAGTTCCTTTGCTCCCCCGCAAGCGGCGCGGTTGTCCGGGAAAAGAATTTGGCACGCGGAGACGCGGAGGTAAATATCCGGCGCGTAGCGCCAAAGAAAATTACAGGGAGGCAGTGAGGCGGTGAGAGGCCGAGGGTACCTCACCGTCTCACTGCCTCATTGTGAAAAATGGTTCTTGCGCTTGGCGCGGGAAACTCGCCGGCGGTTTTTTTCTCGGTATCTCCGCGCGCTCCGTGTCTCCGCATGAGAATAATTCGGGCGCTCAGCCTCGATCTATATGCAATAGCCCCGTCCGCAAGCGGAGGCGGAAATATTCAATCAGCGCGTGAAGCGCATAAGCAGCTGGGCGAGGAGCACGCGCGCACCCTTCTTGCGCAATGTCCGGTCGGTGACGCGCTGCAAGCGGTCGGCGATCTCGTCCGCGTCGGGCTGCACCCAGGGCCGCACATGCGACCAGGCAAATGCCATGAGGCTGCGCACATAGGCGTCGCGCAAGACCGGCATCGCGCGGTTGGCCTCGGCGCGCAAGGCCGGATCGGGGATGTCCAGGCCAAACCCTACCAGCAGCATTCCGATCGGCCGGTCCGAATCCACGATCGTCGAATAGATCGGCTCGAGCATGATATAGCTTTCGGATTGCGTGATCTTGTGCTTCGGGGCGCGCGTTTCCTGCGCGAGAGCGGAACTCGCGAAAAGGCAGAGCAGTGCGAGCGAAGCGGTAGCAGGTCGCATGGACGCGGTTCGACTTGACGGGACCTTCGTAGCGCGATCTTGGTAAATCTTTGGCTAAAAGGACGTAACATGCGATTTCGATGTGCGTGCCGGCTGTTAGGCGCGGGCTTGGTGCTTGGCTGGGCGCTTGTCTGGTCGGGTGCCAACGCCGCCGATGCTCCCGGGCAGTCTTTCTCGATTTCTCCCGACCGGCTGCCCAAGCCTTATGCGACGCCCGCCGTCGATAACACCTCGCAGAAGATTGCCCGGCCTGCGGACGCGCGGCTTGAGGTTCCGGAGGGTTTTTCCGTATCGGCCTTTGCCCGCGGATTGACCGATGCGCGCTGGATGACGGTCGCGCCCAATGGCGACGTGCTGCTGGCCCAGCCCGACCTGGGCAGGGTCGTTTTGCTGCGTCCGTCCGCGAACGGGGCACACGCCCGGCTGGTGTCGGTTTTTGCGCGCGGCTTCGACCGGCCGCACGGGTTGGCGATTCGTGGCGGCTTTCTTTACGTGGCCGACGTCAACGCCGTTTGGCGAATTCCTTATGCGAGCGGCATGCTCAGAAACCGCGCAAAGCCCGGGCATGTGTTCGACACCACCCCGCATGAGCCGACCGGCCACTTTACACGCGACATCGTCTTTGACGGCCACGGCAATCTTTTCCTTGCAATCGGCGCGCTGGAAAACGAGGGCGTGGATCCTCCGCCGCGTGCAACCGTGCAAAAGATCGCGGCCGACGGCACCCACGTCGTCTTCGCGTCCGGCCTGCGAAACCCGGTCGGCATGGCATTCTACCCGGGCACCGACGATCTCTATGTCACCGTCAACGAGCGCGACGGGCTGGGCGATTCCTTGCCGCCGGACTATCTGACGCGCATCCGCCAAGGCGAGTTTTATGGCTGGCCCTATGCCTATATCGGCCCGCACGCCGATCCCGATTACGGCGCCAGGCGTCCCGATCTCGTGGCAAAAACAAAGACGCCCGATGTGCTCTTCGAAGCCCACTCCGCGCCCCTGGGACTGGTATTCTACGACGGCAGCCAGTTCCCGCCGGAATACAGAGGCGATGCATTCGTCGCGCTCCACGGTTCCTGGAACAGCTCGCATCCGACCGGCTACAAAATCGTCCGGGTCAAATTCCACAATGGGCGCCCGGAAAACGGCTATGAAAACTTTCTCACCGGATTTTGGGATGGCGGCACGTCGCCGGCGCGCGTCTGGGGCCGGCCCGTCGGATTGGCGGTCGCCCGCGACGGCAGCCTGCTGATTGCCGACGACACCGGCGGCGTGGTGTGGCGCGTGTCTTATGTCGGCAAGTGAGCTTCGGCCGACGCGTGCCGGGAACGGCAGCGAGGACAATCGCATATGAGCCCGATTCGATGATTTCGATGGTGCTGCAATCGAAAAATTTGCCCTCTCCCCTTGCGGGAGAGGGCCTGCAACGTGAGCTCTTTCAACCGCACGGAGCGGGGGAGGGGTTGGCGCGCTTGCGCGCCATTGGCTCTTTGCGCCACAGACGCGGCGCAACCGGTCACCCGCATCCGCGATGTCGAAAAATCCTTGATTGCATCCCCTCTCCCGCAAGGGGACAGAGGAGAATCCTTGATTGCACTCCCGTACGCGATTGCTCTGGAACGGCTGTCTGTGCGCCTTGACACGCCCGGAGGCTGAATCCTAGATACCGGCCCCGCTCCCGGTGTTGCCCGCGGAAAGCTTGGGGCTGTAGCTCAGTTGGGAGAGCGCCTCGTTCGCAATGAGGAGGTCAGCGGTTCGATCCCGCTCAGCTCCACCACCCTCTACGAATAGCAGCGACGGGTGTCCTCCGCAGCCTTGGCGAAGGAGGCCTGTTCGTAACACCCCGCATTGACCAACCAAGTACATTCATACCCCGCTTGCAGCCTGCGCGCGGCACTGCCAAAACATCTTTCGATTCCTGATCAAAGGCGCGCCTCAAATGCCGCATACCCTGGTTCCCCTGGTCGCGCTCTTATTGCACCTCTTTGACATTATCGTAGGTTTCTACTGGTTCGTCGTCATCGCCGCGGTCGTGGTAAGCTGGCTCGTCGCATTCGGCGTGCTCAACACCTATAATCCCTATGCGCGCGGCATCATCCGCGCGGTGGATGCGCTCACCGAGCCCGTTTTCCGCCGCGTGCGGCGCATCATTCCGCCGATCGGCGGGCTTGATCTGTCGCCGATGATTGTTTTGCTCATCCTGTATGCTGTGCAATATCTCGTGGACGCCTATGTCGGCATGGCGCTCATGTCTGCGTGAGTATGGCAGGTGTGGATCATCTCCCCGACAAAAGCACCCGCTTCGTCGTGCGTCTGACACCCAAAGCCGGTCGCGACAGGATCGACGGCTGGGCGAACGCGGCCGACGGCACGCGGTTGTTGAAGGCGCGCGTGTCGGCGCCACCGGAACACGGCAAGGCCAATGCGGCGTTGATCGCATTGCTTGCCAAGGCTCTCGATGTGCCGGCGTCGGCGATGGCGATCGCAAGCGGGCAAACCGCCCGGATCAAGCACATCGTTCTGCGCGGCGATGCCGCGCGCTTGCGCGCAAGCCTTGAAGCGTTGGGAGAAGCGAAATGACGGCGCGAATCATCGACGGCAAGGCGGCTGCCGCCCAGCTGCGTGCCCGTGTGGCGGAAGAAGCTGGGCGGCTGAAAGCCCGGCACGGACTTGTGCCGGGCCTGGCGACCCTGCTCGTGGGAAACGATCCGGCGAGCGAGGTCTATGTCCGCAACAAAGCCAAGACGGCGGAAGCGATCGGCTATCATTCCTTTCATTTCGGCTTGCCCGGAAGCGCCAGCGAAGCGCAGGTGCTCGAAAGGGTCGCCGCCCTCAATGCCGATCCGGCGGTGCACGGCATTCTGGTCCAGTTGCCGCTACCTGCACAAATTCGCGAAGCCGCGGTGCTCGATCTTCTCGATCCGGCCAAGGATGTCGACGCGCTGACGCCGACCAACGCCGGGCTCCTGGTCAGCGGCCGGGCGCAGCTGGTGTCCTGTACGCCGCAGGGCATGATGATGCTTCTTAAAGACTATGTCGGAGACATCACCGGCCTCGACGCCCTAGTCATCGGTCGCCAGCTCCTGTTCGGCAAGCCCGCGGCACAACTCCTGCTGGCGGCTAATGCGACGGTCACCGTGGCGCACTCCAGGAGCCGCGATCTGCCTTCGCTGGCCCGGCGCGCCGACATCCTCGTCGCGGCCATCGGCAAGCCGCTGTTCGTCAAACGCGATTGGATCAAGCCCGGCGCTGCCGTGATCGACGTGGGCATCAATCGCGTCGACGCAGGCGGCGGCAAGACGAAGCTGGTAGGCGACGTGGATTACGATGAGGCCGTGAACGTCGCGGGCGCAATCACGCCCGTGCCCGGCGGCGTGGGCGCGATGACCATCGTCTGCCTGATGCGCAACACTTTGCTGGCCGCCTGTTTGCAAGCCGGCATTTCCCCACCGGAAATCTAGCACCTACTTTTCTCAAAAGGTGATTCGTCGAAAGTGGCGGCATTTTTAGCGCAGGGTCGGCGGAGATTTCGCGGAGGACGCCGCGGTATTCTTACGCGCTGCGCGCGCCGTTATTCTCCTGCGGCCCCTGCGAATCCTCTGGGACCACCGCGCTAAATCTTTTCGAGCGTCACCATCCTCTGATTCCCGCTACCAGCCAAATCGCGCCTGGAGGTCTTTCGCGAGCACGCCGCTGTCGGTGATTGCGTCGTAAAATGTCAGAAGTTTGCCGTCAGGTCCCAACAAGTAGACCACGCTCGAGTGATCGACGGAATACCCGCCGCCCGGCAGGGGATGCTTGGCGAAGTAGACGCGATAGGCATGGGCGACGTTGGCGATTTCGGCAATGCTTCCGGTGAGCCCGACGAAGCGGCTGCCGAATTCCGCCAGATATCTCTTGAGAACCGAGGGCGTGTCGCGCTCCGGGTCGAGCGTCACGAACACGGGCACGATAGTATCCGCTTTTGGGCCGAGCTTCGCCAGTGCGTCGGCCATGGCTTGCAGTGTCGTCGGACACACGTCGGGGCAATAGGTGTAACCGAAATAGAGAAGGACGTAGTGTCCGCGGAAATTCCGATCGGAGCGGCGGTGCCCATCCTGATCGGTCAGCTCGAACGGTCCGCCGATGCCGGAAAGTACAGCCGGGCTGTCGCCGATGCCGGAAAGACGGTCGCCGGCGTAGAAGACGAGCCCACCCGCCACGAGGGCAAGGGCGGCTGCCGCCACAAAGAGAAAAATCTGTACACGAAGCATTTGCTGCTGGCCGGGCATGATGGAGCCGTTGATAATGCGGAGGAGAGGGAAGAGAAAGAGCCCATAGGGACGCGACGGGGCCATGGCCGCAGCTGAAACGGGCGAAGCAGAGGAGCTCAGCGCATGGTCTCGGCTGTGGCGTGGCGCACGCTGGACCGGCCGGGCGGGCAACGAACGTGGCCGGGTGCGATTGCGAACGCTCAGCAACCTGCGCTGGCTTGCCATAGGAGGGCAATCCGCCGCCCTTTTCGTCGTCCAATTCGGACTCGGGTTCCGCGTTCCGCTGATGGCCTGCGTGGCCGCGGTGGCATCAAGCGTTGCATTCAACCTTGTGTTGGCGCTGCGTTACCCGACCTCGCATCGCCTGACGAATCGCGAAGCCACGGTTCAGCTCGCCTATGACGTGCTGCAGCTGGGTGCGCTTCTCTATTTTACCGGCGGTATCGAAAATCCGTTTGCATTCATGTTCCTTGCCCCCATCGTGATCGCCGCGACGACTCTCGACCTGGGGAATACGCTCATCTTGGCCGGCGTCGGTCTAACGGCGGCCTCGGTGATCGCGGTCTATCACGAGCCCCTCCCTTGGGCACCCAACGAAACCCTGCATTTGCCCACACTGTACCAGGGCGGAATATGGGCCTCGCTGGTCATCAGCATCGGCTTCACGGCGGTCTATGCGTGGCGGATCGCCAGCGAAGCCGCCCGAATGCAGGCCGGGCTGGCCGCGAGCCAGCTCGCGTTGTCGCGCGAACATCGAATGACCTCGCTCGGCGCTCTTGCGACGGCAGCGGCCCACGAATTGGGCACCCCGCTCGGAACCATCGCCGTGGTCGCGCGCGAGCTGGAACGTGCGCTTCCCCCTGCTTCGCCCGAGGCCGAGGATCTAAGGCTCTTGAGGGCGGAAGCCGAACGGTGCCGGGGCATACTGACCCGCCTTGCCCGTCCCGAGGAGAGCCTCCTGCGGGCCGCGGAGCGGCTGCCGCTGGGAGCGTTGCTCGACGAGATTGCCGGCGAATATCGCGACGAGGAAATCGAGGTCCGGATAGAATTGGCCGCTACTCCCGCCGGGCGCGCCGAGCCTAAAGTCTGGCGCGTGCCGGAGTTGCTGCACGGGCTCGGCAATCTGGTGGCCAACGCGGCCGATTTCGCGCGGTCCGAGGTGCGGCTGCGGGCCTCTTGGGATGCGCTCGTCCTGACGCTGTCGGTCGAAGACGATGGTCCGGGGTTCGCTCCCGAGATTCTCGAGCGGATCGGCGAGCCGTACGTCACGTCCCGGCCAGGCAGCTATGCGCTGGGGGGCACCGAGCTGTCGCCCAGCGACGCATTCACGGGTCAGCAGGGGATGGGGCTCGGATTCTTCATCGCCAAGACTCTGCTCGAACAGACGGGCGGGAGCGTAAAGGCGGAAAATATGGCGAAAGAAGGTGCGCGGGTGACGGTGCGCTGGCCACGGGGCGCCGTCGACGGCGAACTCAGGCCGGGCGGAATGCCTACGTTGTGAGCGGGCATCACCCAACAGCGGCCTTGCTCCGCTGGCGCGGGGTACGCTATCGACCCCCGATAGGAGAAACGTCATGAATTATTCGCCGCCGTCCGGGGAGCGCTCGCTCCTCATCGTGGAAGATGACCGCCCGTTCCGCGAGCGGCTGGCACGCGCCATGGAAAGCCGCGGCTTCGTCGTCACGATTGCAGAGAATGTCGCCCAAGGCATCACGTGTGCCACGGAGGCTCCTCCGGCCTTTGCGGTGGTGGATTTGAAGCTTGACGACGGCACCGGCTTGGACGTCGTGGAAACGCTGCATGGCGTGCGCCCGGAAGCCCGGGTCGTCGTGCTCACCGGGTTCGGCAACATCGCCACCGCCGTTGCAGCAGTGAAGTACGGTGCGATCGACTACATCCCCAAGCCGGCCGACGCCGACGACATTCTGGCCGCCTTGCTCGCGCCGCCCGGCCACAAGCCCAAGCCGCCGGAGAATCCCATGTCCGCCGACCGGGTGCGGTGGGAGCACATCCAGCGCGTCTACGAACTTTGCGGGCACAATGTTTCGGAAACGGCGCGGCGTCTCAACATGCATCGGCGAACTTTGCAGCGCATTCTCGCCAAACGCAGCCCGCGGTGAAGGACTACGAGATTCACACATCGGGGTAGTGTGCGAATGCATACCCGCTTCCCCAGCGGGGAGGCCAAAAATCCCAAGCGTAGCGGGATTTTTCGGATGGGGAGAACCGCGACGCTCAACAAATGGTCGCAACGATTCCCCGCTCACCCCACCCGGCTCGCAGGCTGTGATGGGCTGCCGACGCACCGCAGGCTCGCCGGCCGCCCCCAAAGGGAGGCCGGTATCGCTCGGAACCGCAAACCGCCTCAAATCACCACTCACCCCTCGCCCGCCATTATCCGGCTCCTTGCAGGTTCGCAGGCAGTAGCGAGCCATCGAGAGCCATGGCCAGCCGCTCGGCCGCCACTTTCGCGAATCGCAGCGTCACGGCTTTCCTGCGGCTGGCATGCAGTTGCCCGACCGGCGAAGGCCGGATAATGGCGCCGCCATAGCGGTCCGCCACGATCAGGCCGGTTTCGGGCGGCACCAATGCGTCGGGAAAATCGGGCGGAACGGCGAAATAGAACAGCTCGCAGAATTCCAGGTAGTCGGGCCATTTGAGGTCGCCCTTGAGATCCGGCACCGCGACTTTGATCTCCACCCCTGCCACGGTTCCGTCCGCGCCGATCGCAGCCACGTCCAGCCGCCGGCCATTGGCAAGCGTGAACTCCAGGATGGGGCTGAACCCCTCCTGGATCAGAAGGCGCGAAACGCCCCGCGCCACACAGGCCGCCGTGATCATGCGCCATCGTAAGCACAAAGATGCGTGGCCGGCAATAAATGTTCTTTGTATGTTCTTATGGATACCACAGCATTCTTCCTCCCCCGTGCGCAGCATGGGGGAGGTGTCGAGCGAACGCAGTGAGCGAGACGGAGGGGGCGTCAAAATCTCCCTCGCGTCTTTTCGCGAATGCGGTGTTCGTCCGTCATGCCCCCACCGTCTCGCTCCCCGGCTCAAAGCCGGGTCGCTCGACGCCTCCCCCATTCGCTGTCGCGAACGGGGGAGGAAGAATGGTGGCAAAATTTGCGGTCCGTGAAAACTAATCCGCCGCCAGCCGCGCCGCCGCCTTGCCGGCGGCGTTCACGGACTTGAGGAAAGCCATGCCGTCCTCGGCGATGTCATAGCCCACCATGCGGCCGCCTTCGTGCTGGAGCTCGTCCATATCGACATAAAGCGCGTAAAGCCCGCGCGTGCGCCCGGTGACGATGCCGGCATTGAGCAGCGTCTTGACCAGCACGCGGAACATGTTGGCGGTTTCCTTGAGCTTCTCGCGTTGCAGCTTGTCGCCGAACGCTTCGAGGATCGCGTCGCGCGCATCCTGCCAGTCGATGCCGACACTGTCATAGACCGGCTTCATCTGCTCGGCATTGATCAGATTGAACAGCAAGGTTTGAAAGCATTGTGCCGCCCAATCCTCGATCAGATTGTGTTCTTCGGCGGTCAATTCCGGAATTGTGCGGTCGGCCCAGATCTTTCCGAATTTGTGATGAAACGCCTCGTCCGTCATCACCAGCTGGCACAATCTGACGAGCAGCGGATCGGCCGATTTCCGGTAGAGCGTGGCGAAGGCGCCCATTGCCAGCCCTTCGACGAGCATCTGCATGCCCACGATCTTCTTGTAGACCTCGGGCGCCAGAACGATCTCGGTGAGCATGGTCTTCAACGTCGGCCCGCACGGCAGCGGGGTGCCCCACCGCGCCTTGATATAGGCCGAGAACGCCGTCACGTGCCGGGCTTCCTCGCGCGTCTGATTGGCGGCGTATTCCTGCGCGCCGGGATCGCGCAGGATGTGGCAGAGCGACGCCGACAGCGCCAGCGCGCCCTGCTCGCCATGCAGGATCGAAGACAGCGACCAGCGGGCGAATTCGTTGGCAAACCGGATGCGGTCCAGGCCTTTCAGCCTGTCGCCTATGCGCGTCTGCAGAACCGGGAAAATATCGTCGGGCAGGATTTGCTGCGTCCGGATGTCGTAAGGCGAAGAGAAATCGATGTAGCGCTTGTCCAGCGGATCCCAGAAATGGTCGTGGCTGGCCGAAATGATCTTGTCGAACGCGCCGGAGCGCCGGCCGTAGCGCTCCACGTCGAGCATCGACGGAAAATCGTCGGGTGCGGCCGCGTCATAGACGTTGTCCTTGGTAATCTGGACCATGGCCGAGCTCCCTGAGCTGGGATTGGTCAACTATGGCGGCCGATCGGCGAGAGTCAACTGAAAATGACGCCGGCGTCACATTCGTGCGGGCAGCCGTTCAGGCCTCGCCCAGCACCCCTTTCGTCGACGGCACCGCGCCCTCCAGCCGTTCGTCAGGGGCGATGGCGGCGCGCAGCGCCCGGGCCGTTCCCTTGAAGCAGGTTTCCACGATGTGATGGCTGTTCCGGCCGTAGAGATTTTCGATGTGCAGGCAGAGCCCGGCGTGCTGCGCAAAGGCCTGGAACCACTCCTTGAACAGCTCGGTGTCCATCTCCCCGAGTTTGGGCTTGGGCACTTCGACCCGCCAGACCAGGTATGGCCGATTGGAAAGATCGATCGCCACCCGCGTCAGCGCCTCGTCCATGGGGATCAGCGCCGAGCCGAACCGCACGATGCCCGAAAAGTCGCCCAATGCCTTCCTGACGGCTTCGCCGATGACGATGCCGGTGTCCTCCGTGGTGTGATGGTAATCGACATGAAGGTCGCCTTGCGCCCGCACTTTGAGGTCGATCAGCGCGTGGCGGCTGAAGCTCTCGAGCATATGGTCGAGAAACCCGATGCCGGTGTCGATGTCGGCCTCGCCCGATCCGTCGAGGTCGAGCGAAACAGCGATCTCGGTTTCCTTAGTCTTGCGTTCGACAGTTGCGGTGCGCATGGCGCAGCTCCGGCACGAGGAATATTGAGTCGTCGAAGCCCTTGATAGCAAGTGTGCGCCTCAACCAAAAGCTTGGCCAATAGCTCGGCCGGCAGACGGCGGAACGCTGGGTTGCGGCAGGGGCGCCGGCGGCTTATGTGAGGGCGACGCAGGTAATCCGTCCCCCCAGAGCACCCCGGAATGGCCCATCCCGCCGCAAGCAAAGAAGAAATCTGGCGCTCGACCACCATTCTTTCGGTGCGCAAGGGCGGCGAAGCGGTGATTGCCGGGGACGGTCAGGTGACGCTCGGCCAAACCATCATGAAATCCAATGCCCGCAAGGTGCGCCGGCTCGGCAAGGGCGACGTGATCGCAGGTTTCGCCGGTGCCACTGCCGACGCGTTTGCCCTTTTCGAGCGGCTGGAGGCCAAGATCGAACAGCATCCGGGAAATCTGACCCGGGCATGCGTGGAACTCGCCAAGGATTGGCGCACCGAGAAGTTCCTTCGCCGCCTGGAAGCGATGATGGTTGTGGCGGACGCCAAATCGACGCTGCTGCTGTCGGGGACCGGAGACGTTGTCGAGCCGGAGGACGGTCTGGTCGGGATCGGCTCGGGCGGCAATTACGCACTCGCCGCAGCGCGCGCGCTCCGGAGCTTCGAACTCTCCGCTTACGAGACCGCCGAGCGCGCGATGAAGATCGCTGCCGAGATCTGCGTCTACACCAACGACCGCATCGTCATCGAGAGCATCAAAGGCACATGAGTTTTTTCACGCCGCGCGAAATCGTCTCCGAGCTCGACCGCTACATTATCGGCCAGGGCGAAGCCAAGCGGGCCGTCGCTATCGCCTTGCGCAACCGCTGGCGAAGGCAGCAGCTTTCATCCGCGCTACGCGAAGAAGTGCAGCCGAAGAACATTCTGATGATCGGCCCCACGGGCGTCGGCAAGACAGAGATATCCAGAAGACTTGCCAAGCTCGCGCAAGCGCCATTCATCAAGGTCGAGGCCACCAAATTCACCGAAGTCGGTTACGTCGGCCGCGATGTCGAGCAGATCGTGCGCGATCTTGTCGAAGTCAGCCTGGCGCAGATGCGCGAGCGGCGCCGGCACGATGTCCAGGCCCAGGCGGAAGCACGGGCGGAAGAGCGCCTGCTCGACGCCCTGGCCGGCGTCAATGCGAGCACGGCGACGCGCGAGACGTTCCGCAAGCGCCTGCGCGCCGGGGAACTCTTCGAAAAGGACGTGGAAATCGAGATGCGCGACGCCGGCGGGACGCCGATGTTCGAGATTCCCGGCATGCCGGGCGCTCAGATCGGCATGCTCAATATCGGAGACATGCTGGGCAAGGCTTTCGGCGGCAAAGCCAAGGCCAGACGCATGACGGTGGCACAAGCGCGCGATCCGTTAATCGCCGAGGAAGCCGACAAGCTCCTCGACAACGACGCACTGCAGCGCGACGCGATCGAAGCCGTCGAACAGAACGGTATCGTTTTTCTCGACGAGATCGACAAGATTTGCGCCCGCAGCGATTACCGCGGCGGCGCCGATGTGAGCCGCGAGGGCGTGCAGCGCGATCTTCTGCCGCTCATCGAAGGAACCACCGTCGCCACCAAGTATGGCGGGGTGAAGACCGACCATATCCTGTTCATTGCCTCCGGCGCCTTTCATCAAGCCAAACCCTCCGACCTTTTGCCGGAGTTGCAGGGAAGACTTCCCATTCGGGTCGAGCTGAAGGCGCTTACGCAGGAGGATTTCGAGCGCATCCTGACCGAACCGGAGGCAAGCCTCGTCAAACAATATGTGGCGATGTTGCAGACCGAGCAGGTCGCGCTCGAATTTTCGCCGGACGGTATTGCCGCGGTTGCCGAAATCGCCGCGTATGTCAATGCGACAGTGGAGAACATCGGTGCCCGGCGGCTTCAAACCATCATGGAACGGGTGCTGGACGAGATCAGCTTTACGGCGACCGAGCGCAACGGCGAAAGCATCCTGATCGACGGCGCCTATGTGCGGAGCCAAGTGGAATCTCTGTCCAAGGACCAGGATCTTTCGCGGTTCATTCTCTAGAGCGGTTCCAGCAAAAGTGTGAGCACTTTTGCGTACGGAATCGCGTCAAAACAATAACCTGGAGCGAAATGGCAATTCGAAGAAAAGTCATTTTGCTCTAGAGCCAGGAGTTGACCCGGGAAGGCGTTCTTGCGAGGAGTGTCCTTCTCCGGGTTGCCAAAGGGTTCTTCGCGATGCCGTTGTCCAATTATCTGTTTACCAGTGAAAGCGTGTCGGAGGGCCATCCCGACAAGGTATGCGACCGCATATCCGACGAGATCGTGGATCTGTTTTTCCGGGAAGGGCCGGCGTGCGGATTTCCGGCGAAGGATCTGCGCGTTGCCTGCGAGACGCTGGCCACGACGAACCGCGTCATCATCGCCGGCGAGACGCGCGGGCCGCAGGAGATCACGCCCGACATGGTGGTCGAGCGCGCCCGCGCCGCCATCCGCGACATCGGTTACGAGCAGGACGGCTTCCACTGGAAGCATGCCAATGTCGAAGTGCTCCTGCATGCGCAGTCGCCGCATATCGCGCAGGGCGTGGATGCTTCCGGCAACAAGGACGAGGGAGCGGGCGATCAGGGCATCATGTTCGGTTACGCCTGCCGCGAGACGCCGGAGCTGATGCCGGCTCCGATACTCTACAGCCACAAGATTCTCCATCTGATGGCAGCCGCACGGAAATCCGGCAAGGCACCCAAGCTGGGACCCGACGCCAAAAGCCAGGTCACGCTGCGCTACGAACACGGCCGGCCGGTCGAGGCGATGCAGATCGTCGTCTCCACCCAGCATCTCGACGAGGCGATGACGTCGCATGATGTGCGCGACATCGTCGAACCCTATGTGCGCGAGGCGCTTCCTGCGGAATGGATCAATGGCCGCACGGTTTGGCACGTCAATCCCACCGGCGCCTTCGTCGTCGGCGGGCCCGATGGCGATTGCGGGCTTACCGGACGCAAGATCATCGTCGACACCTATGGCGGCGCGGCGCCCCATGGAGGCGGCGCTTTCTCAGGCAAGGATCCCACCAAAGTGGATCGTTCGGCAGCCTATGCCGCGCGCTACCTCGCCAAGAACGTGGTAGCCGCGGGATTGGCCGACCGTTGCACCATCCAGATTTCCTATGCGATCGGCGTGTCCGATCCGTTGTCGCTCTATGTCGATCTGCACGGAACCGGCGAAGTCGACGAAGGCAAGCTCTGCGCCATCCTGCCCGAGCTGGTCGGCCTCAAGCCGCGCGCCATCCGCGAGCAGCTGGGCCTGAACCGTCCCATCTATGCGCGCACCGCGGCCTATGGGCATTTCGGCCGCGAGCCGGATGCCGATGGCGGCTTCTCGTGGGAGCGCACCGATTCGCTCGCCGAGGAGCTCAAGCGCGCCTTCTAGCGTTGGCGGGCGAAACAACGCCCGAGCGCCGGCGTCGGCAGCTCTTTGGCCGCCGCAAGGGACCGAAGCTCTCGCAGCACCAGGCGTCGTTGTACGAGACGCTGCTGCCCGGACTTGCCCTGTCGCTGGAACCCGGTCGCGATCCGCGCAGCTATTTCGCGCCCGATGCCGTCAAGGATGTCTGGCTCGAGATCGGTTTCGGGGGCGGCGAGCACCTCCTCTGGCAAGCGCAGCATCACCCGAAGATCGGCCTTATCGGCGCGGAGCCCTACCAGGCGGGCGTGGCGAAGCTGCTGTCCAAGCTTGCCCCCTCCGCTTCGCCCGGCCCGCGCCGGGCTCAGCACCTCCCCCATGCTTCGCACGGGGGAGGAAGAACCGAGACCACAGCGCCCCTTTCTTCCTCCCTCGTGCGCGAAGCGCATGGCCCGCCTTCGCCAGAGGCTTCGGCGGGTACATCGACAGTCCTCCGAAGCTGCGGAGCAGCGAAGGAGGAGGGAGGTGGCGAGCGGAGCGAAGCGAAGCGAGACGGAGGGGGCATCGTAGATCGCATTCGCATTTACCAAGGCGATGCCCGCGATGCGATCGCCGCCCTTCCGGATGCCTCTCTGGGCCGGGTTTTCATTCTCTTTCCCGATCCGTGGCCGAAGACGCGCCATCACAAGCGGCGATTCATTCAATCGAACATGCTCGAAGCGCTGGCGCGGGTCACGCGGCCGGGCGCGCACCTGCGCTTCGCGAGCGACGATGCAGGTTACGTCGCATGGACCCTTGAGCGCTTTCTCGCGCATTCTGCTTTCGAGTGGACGGCAAGGAGTACCGACGACTGGAGATGCCGTCCCGCGGACTGGCCGCCCACACGCTATGAGGAAAAAGCGCTGCACGGACCGCCGGCATTCCTCGAATTCCGTCGTCGGTAGCGCGATTCCGTCTGGTCGAGCTGGCTCTGTCAAGCTGGCTCTTGCGAAATCCCGGGCAAACGCGTATATCGCCTGCATCCCAGACAGCAGCAACGACTGTTGTGTGGCGGTTGAGAAACCGCCACCGGGGAAGGTGCTTTGCCCGCCGGCGCCGCTCGCTCCGGTCGGTATGAGGAAGGAAGTGGACGCCATTCTTAAGGCGATGTCGCATCTGGAGCCCATGATCGCCTCGGCCATCGAAGCCGCGGGGTATAGGCTCGTGCGCCTGCGGCTCATGGGCGGCCAGCGCAAGACATTGCAGATCATGGCCGAACGCCCCGACGGCGGCATGGCCGTGGAGGACTGTGCGCGCCTCTCACGGTCGCTTTCGGAATTCCTCGATCGTGAAGACGTTATCGAAGGCGAGTACGTGCTGGAGGTTTCTTCGCCCGGAATCGACCGGCCGCTCACGCGACTGGCCGACTTTGCCCGCTGGTCCGGTCACGAGGCGCGCATCGAACTCGTGGCGCCCGATGCTGCGGGCCGCAAGCGTTTCAAGGGCAAGCTTCTGGGCCTGGACGGAAGCAATATCGTCATCGCAGCGGATGGGGCGCGTCTGAGCGTTCCTCAGGGCGCGGTTGCGGAAGCCAAGCTGCTGTTGAGCGATGCGTTGATTCAAGAGGATCTGAAGGCGCGTAAAAAGCAGATCTAAAGAAGGAGATTTTCAATATGGCCGCCGTTGCCGCAAACAGAACCGAGCTTTTGCAGATCGCCGATGCGGTCGCGCGCGACAAGTCGATCGACAAGTCCGTCGTCCTGCAAGCGATGGAGGAAGCCATGCAGCGCGCCGCCAAGGCGCGTTACGGCAGCGAGAACGAAATCCGGGTGGAGATCGATCCCAAGACGGGCGAAACTCACGTCTCGCGCTATTTGAACGTGGTGGAGCAGGTCGAGAACGACAAGATCGAGATTTCGCTAGAAGACGCCCGTGCCCGCAATCCTGCAGCGCAGGTGGCCGACATCATCGCGGAGACCCTGCCGCCGGTCGACTTTTCCCGCATCGCAGCGCAAGCCGCCAAACAGGTCATCGTACAGAAAGTGCGGGATGCCGAACGCGAGCGGCAATACGAAGAATACAAGGACCGCATCGGCGAGATCATTCACGGTATCGTCAAACGGGTGGAATTCGGCTCCGTCGTGGTGGATTTGGGCCGCGCCGAAGGGGTCGTGCGCCGCGACGAGATGATCCCGCGCGAAAGCTTCCGCACCGGCGATCGCATCCGGGCCTATATCTACGATGTCCGACGCGAAACGCGCGGTCCGCAGATTTTTCTCTCGCGCAGTCATCCCCAGTTCATGGTCCGGCTTTTCGCACAGGAGGTTCCCGAAATTTATGACGGGATCATCGAAATCCGGGCCGTCGCGCGCGATCCGGGATCGCGCGCCAAGATTGCCGTAATCTCGAAGGACTCATCGATCGATCCCGTCGGCGCCTGCGTGGGAATGCGGGGCGTGCGGGTGCAAGCCGTGGTGCAGGAACTGCAAGGCGAGCGCATCGACATCATTCCCTGGTCGCCCGAGCCCGCCACGTTCATCGTCAACGCCCTGGCTCCTGCCGAGGTGACGAAGGTCGTGCTCGACGAAGACACCCATCGCGTCGAAGTCGTCGTTCCCGACGAGCAGCTGTCCCTTGCGATCGGCAGGCGGGGCCAGAACGTGAGGCTCGCTTCCCAGCTCACCGGCTGGCAGATCGATATCCTCACCGAACAAGAGGAATCGGAGCGCCGCCAGAAGGAATTCGTGGAGCGCACGCAGGTTTTCATGACGGCGTTGGACGTCGATGAAACCGTCGCGCAGCTTCTGGCCTCCGAAGGTTTTGCCAATGTGGAGGACGTGGCCTATGTCGCCTTGGGCGACCTTGCTGCCATTGAGGGTTTTGACGAGGAAACGGCGCAGGAGCTGCAGCAGCGCGCCCTTGAATTCATCGAGTCGCGCAACCGCGATCTCGACGATAAGCGTCGCGCCCTGGGCGTCGAGGATGAGGTGGCGGAGGTCGAGGGGTTGACGCCTGGCATGCTTGTGGCGCTTGGCGAGGCAGGCGTGAAAACGCTGGAAGATCTGGCCGGTTGCGCAACCGACGATCTCATCGGCTATTACGAGGAGGGGAAGGACAAGGAGCGCGTGCGCGTTCCGGGCGCCCTGGATCTGTTCAACCTTTCTTCGGAAGACGCAGACGCGATCGTCATGAAGGCACGGATGAAGGCCGGCTGGATCGAAGAGGAAGCGGAGCCGGCCGCCGTGGAATTGGACGAGCAGGAATAAGGTGGTGCGTGACGACGGCAGCAAGCCTTGCGGCAGATGAGAGGGCGGCCGGGCGTGAACGGCGATGCATTGTCACGGGCGAGGTGCTGCCCGAAGGCAAGCTGATACGGTTCGTCGCCGATCCCGACGGCCGCATAGTGCCCGACCTGGCTGCCCGATTGCCCGGTCGGGGACTCTGGGTCTCGTCGCGAAAAAACATTCTTGAAGTTGCCGTCGCCAAGAACCAATTTTCCCGGGCGGCCAAGTCCAATCTCACGGTTCCCGCCGACCTTCCCGCACGGGTCGAGCAGCAACTCATCGGCCGATTGCTGGATTTCCTGGGACTGGCCCGCCGTTCCGGCGCCATGGTCTTAGGCTTCGATGCAGTCCTTGAGAGCCTCAGGGGCAAGGCCCCTCCGGCCGTCCTCGTGGAGGCGGCGGACGGCGGACCGGACGGACGGAAAAAGCTTCTCGCCGCCGCGCAGGCTTATGGCGTTCATACGGCGGTTATAAACAGCCTTTATTGCAGCGAATTGAGCTTGGCCCTGGGCAGGGAAAATGTGGTACATGCAGCGATCAGACGGGGGCGGTTTTCGGAACGGCTGCGGCTTGAAGCGGGGCGGCTTGAAGGATTTCGGCCCGCAGATGGCGTTATTGGGCCAACAGGATTGCAACGAGCGGGTATGAATTCCGCTGCGGACGAAGGAAGAGAATGAACGAGACCAACGATGCCGCCACGCGACCAGCGCGTTCCGGCAAAACCCTGTCGCTGAAGAAGACGGAGACTTCGACCGTCAAGCAGAGCTTCAGCCACGGCCGAACCAAGCCCGTGCTTGTCGAGAAGAAGCGGGCGCGCGCGGCTCCGGGTTTGCCGTCGCCCGAGCAGCTCGAGACGGCGAAGCCGGCCGCACCAGAACCGAAGTTGGCTCCCGCAGCGCCGACCGTAGCTTCTGTTCGCGAGTTGCGTCAGCGCGCCGGTGTCGTCCTGCGGCAACTGACCGAGGAGGAGAAGGAAGCCCGGTCGCGGGCGCTTTCCGACGCGCGGGTGCAGGAGGCTGAGGCTCGCCGGCGGGCCGATGAAGAAGCGAAGCATCGCGCTGTCGAAGAAGAACGTTTGGCGCGCGAGCGGACAGCGGCGGAGAAGCGCAAAGCCGAGGAGGACGCGCGCAAGCAGGCCGAAGAACTCGCCCGCAAGCACGCCGAGGAAGAGGCGACGCGCCGTCTCGAGAAAAGAGAAAAAAAGGAGGAGGTGGCTGCCGCGCCCGCGACGGTGGAAGCGGGGATTCCCGCGGCGGGAAAGCGCGCAAAGCAGCATTTGGAGGAAGAAGAAGACGCCGGTCCCAAGAAGGCCGGAAAGGCCGCGCCTAAGGCGCCCGTTGCGCGCAAGGCGACGGATACGCGCCGTCGCGGCAAGTTGACGGTCACCAAGGCGCTTTCGGAAGATGACGAGCGAATGCGGTCTCTGGCAGCGTTCCGCCGCCACCTTCAGCGCGTCAATCGCGCCGGTCAGCAGCAGGCCGCGCAGCCCGCTGGACCGCGCGAGGTGACGGTTCCGGAGACGATCACGGTCGCAGAGCTTGCAAACCGCATGGCGCGCCGGGCGGTCGACGTCATCAAAGTATTGATGAAGAACGGCATGATGGCGCAGGTCAACGATGTGATCGACGCCGATACCGCCGAGCTCGTCGCGTCCGAATACGGCCACACGGTGAAACGCGTGGCGGAATCCGACGTTCTCGCGGGCCTGAAGGGCGGCGCCGACGCGCAGGAAACCTTAAAGCCGCGTCCGCCCGTGGTCACCATTATGGGGCACGTCGACCACGGCAAGACCTCGCTGTTGGACGCCTTGCGCAAGACGGACGTCGCGGGCGGCGAGGCGGGGGGCATCACACAGCATATCGGCGCCTATCAGGTGCAGCTCACATCGGGTCAAAAAATCACCTTCCTCGACACGCCCGGCCATGCAGCATTCACGGCCATGCGCGCGCGCGGCGCGAAGGTCACCGATCTGGTGGTGTTGGTGGTGGCCGCCGATGACGGTGTCATGCCGCAAACCGTCGAGGCCATCAGCCACGCGAAAGCTGCAGGCGTGCCGTTGATCGTCGCGATCAACAAGGTTGACAAGGCTGACGCCAATCCCGCACGCGTCAAATCGGAGCTGCTCCAGCACGGCATACAAGTCGAAGATCTCGGCGGCGACACGCTTGCCGTAGAGGTTTCAGCCACCAAGGCGATCAATCTCGACAAGCTTGAAGAGGCCATTCTTCTGCAAGCGGAACTCCTGGATCTGAAATCCAATTCGGATCGCAGCGCCGAAGGTGCGGTGATCGAAGCCAAGCTCGACAAGGGCCGCGGGCCGGTGGCGACAGTGCTGGTGGAGCGCGGCACGTTGCGAATCGGCGACATCCTGGTAGCCGGCTCGGAGTGGGGGCGCGCGCGATTGCTGCTGAACGATCGCGGCGAAACCGTCAACGCAGCCGGCCCGTCGACGCCTGTGGAAGTTCTCGGTCTTTCCGCCGTCCCTGAAGCAGGCGACGAATTCGCGGTGGTCGAGTCCGAGGCGCGTGCGCGCGAGGTGACCGAATACCGCGCCCGCAAGCGTCGGGAGACGCGCCAGGCCAACTTAAGCCGGCAAACTCTCGACCAACTGTTGAAGAGCCGCAACGAGGGCGAAAAGCGCCTGCTTCCCCTGGTTATCAAGGCGGACGTGCAGGGCTCGGTCGAGGCTATTCAAGGCGCCCTCGCAAAGCTCGGCAACGACGAGGTCGGTGTTCAGGTTTTGCAGGCCGGCGTCGGCGGCGTCACGGAATCCGATGTGATCCTCGCCCATGCCAGCGGTGCGGCGATCATCGGGTTCAACGTGCGCGCCAACACCCAGGCGCGCGAGCGCGCGCGCCGGGACGGTGTGGAGGTCCGCTACTACAACATCATCTACAACGTCGTGGACGATGTGAAAGCGACGCTGTCCGGCTTGCTCGCTCCGGAAACGCGGGAGAAGTTTCTGGGCAATGCCGAAATCCTGGAAGTATTCACGATTTCCAAGGTCGGCAAGGTTGCAGGATGCCGAGTCACCGAGGGAGTTGTTCGCCGCGGCGCCAAGGTTCGGCTCATACGTGATCACGTCGTCGTTCACGAGGGAGAACTCTCCACGCTCAAGCGCTTCAAGGATGAGGTGCGAGAGGTGCAGACGGGCCAGGAATGCGGCATGTCCTTTGCGAATTATCAGGACATCCAGCAGGGCGATGTGATCGAGTGCTATGAGGTCGAGACCGTCAAGCGTGCGCTCTGAGCCCGGCATCGCCACGGTGGCGATACCGCGCACCGCCTGAGCCTCTGCCGAAGCGCGCGGCGATCCGCGCGCTTCGGCTATTCACCCGCTAGCCTGGGATCCGACCATGCCGCGCCACAACTCATCACGCGATCAGGGACCTTCGCAGCGGCAGCTCCGGGTGGGTGAATTGCTGCGTCACGCGCTCTCGGATATTCTTTCTCGCAGCGAGGTCCGCGATCCCGATCTCGAATCCGCTTCGGTAACGGTGACCCAGGTGAAGCCCTCGGCCGACATGCGGCATGCGGTAGTTTTTTGCGAGCCGCTGGGCGGCAGGAATGCCGCAAAGGTCGTCGGCGCTCTCAACCGGCATCGTGGATTCATCAGGGGGCTCTTGGGCCGGACCATTGCCTTGAAATTCACGCCCGAGCTGCACTTCGAGGAAGACACCTCGTTCGCGGAGGCCGAGAAAATCGAAACGCTGCTCAAATCGGATCGCGTTCGGCGCGACCTGAAAGCCGTATCTTCCGGTGACGAAAACGGCGATGGGTAGGCGGAAGGCGAGCACCGTGCACGGCTGGGTCATCGTGGATAAGCCGGCCGGCATCACGTCCACGGACACGGTCGGTGTCGTCAAGCGGGTCCTCGGAGCGGGGAAGGCCGGGCATGCGGGCACGCTGGACCCGATGGCGACGGGTGTACTCGCCATTGCGCTGGGGGAGGCAACCAAGACCGTACCGTTCGCGATGGCGGCGGAGAAAACCTACCGCTTCACCGCCTGCTGGGGAGAGGCGCGAGACAGCGACGATGCCGAAGGCCAAGTGATATCCCGGTCGGACCGGCGTCCCACCGAGGCCGAGATCGAGGCGGCATTGCCGCGTTTCGTAGGAAACATCTTGCAAACCCCGCCGGCCTATTCCGCCGTCAAGGTGCGGGGTGAACGGGCCTATGATCTTGCGCGGGAAGGGAGCGCCCCGCAGTTGGATGCCAGAGAGATTGCCGTTCACAGGGTACAGCTGCTCGGGTGCCCGGACCCCGACCATGCCGAGTTCGCAATGGTATGCGGCAAAGGAGCCTATGTGCGAGCCTGGGTGCGTGACTTGGCCCAGGCCCTGGGTACGGTGGGCTATGTCTCGTCGCTGCGCCGGACGGCCATCGGCGGCTTTTCGGTCGAAGATGCGATTCCGCTGGAAAAGCTCAAGCTACTTATGCATAGTCCGGCCGCTTTTGAGCACTTGAGACCCATTTCGGCAGCGCTGGACGGCATCCCGGCGGTACCGGTGTCGGGTTCGGATGCGGTTCGCCTGCGCAGCGGTAATGCCATTCTCTTGCGTGCAAATCTCTTTGCACGCATCCGGGATTTCACCGAAGCAGGCGGCAATCCTCAAGGGCTTACGGTCTTTCTCTCCACTGCGGGAGGCGAGCCCATTGCGCTTGCCGAGCTTGCGGAAGGCGAATTGAGACCGTTTCGTGTATTCAACTTTGGAACTGGATGACCGCATGTCGATAACGCCGGAACGCAAGCAAAGTGTTATTTCCGAATTCGCGACGAGGCCTGGGGACACGGGCTCGCCGGAAGTGCAGGTAGCCGTGCTATCGGAACGCATCGCGAACCTGACCAATCACTTCAAGACGCATGCCAAGGACAACCATTCCCGCCGCGGGCTGATCAAGATGGTCTCGCAGCGGCGGCGGCTCCTCGACTATATCCGGGCCTCGGATAGCGCGCGATACGATGCGCTGATCTCACGGCTGGGGCTAAGGCGCTGAGAGCGCGCTCCCGATCGGGGCGTTCCGCACGGCGTGCGCAAGCGCGAAAAGGAGATCGCATCGAGCGGGCATGCCGGCGCGCATCGCCCGCTCGGCATATTTCAAAATTATCTGCAACCGTTTGGCGCTCGCGGCTCGCGTGACGCCGACACGAAAGATCTGCCGCAATCCGGTGGCAGAAAGGAAGGACGAAACGAATGTTTAAGATCATCCGCGAAGAACTCGATTGGGGTGGACGCAAGCTCGTGTTGGAGACGGGTCGCATTGCGCGGCAAGCCGATGGAGCGGTGCTTGCCACCTATGGCGACACGGTCGTGCTGGCGACCGTCGTCGGCGAGCACGAGCAGAAGCCGGGAATCAATTTCTTCCCGCTGACCGTCAACTACCAGGAAAAGTATTTCGCCGCCGGCAAGATACCGGGCGGCTATTTCAAGCGAGAAGGAAGACCGACGGAACGCGAAACCCTGACCTCGCGTCTGATCGACCGGCCGATCCGCCCGCTGTTCGCTGAAGGCTATCGCAACGAGACCCAGATTGTCGCCACCGTCTTGAGCCATGACATGGAGAACGATCCCGACATCGTCGCCATGGTTGCGGCATCGGCGGCGTTGACGATTTCCGGCCTGCCCTTCATGGGCCCGATCGGCGCGGCGCGCGTGGGATTTTTCAACGGCGAATACAAGCTCAATCCGCAAGTCGACGAAATGCTCGCTTCGTCGCTCGATCTCGTCGTGGCGGGCACGGCCGACGCCGTGCTTATGGTGGAATCCGAGGCCAAGGAACTCACCGAGGAGGCCATGCTCGGCGCCGTCATGTTCGGCCACAAGTCGATGCAGCCGGTCATTGACCTCATCATCCGCCTTGCCGAGCGCGCCGCCAAGGAGCCGCGAGACATCCCGGCAAACGCAAATGCGGCGACGGCCGAAGCTCTCAAAAAATTTGCCGAGTCCGACCTCTCGTCGGCCTACCAGATTCCCCAGAAGGGCGCCCGCCACGACCGCATCGACGCCATCAAGCAAGCGGCGCGGGAGCGGTTCACGGGCGAAGGCGAAGGCAAGGTTGCCGACAACATCTTCGGCAACTTGTTTAAGGATCTCGAGGCGCACGTCATGCGCTCCGCCGTTCTTGATACGGGCCGTCGCATCGACGGACGCGACTTGCAGACCGTGCGCCCCATTGTGGCGGAAGTGGGTGTGCTGTCGCGCACGCACGGCTCGGCGCTTTTCACCCGCGGCGAAACCCAAGCCGTGGTCGTCACGACGTTGGGAACCGGCGAAGACGAACAATTCGTCGATGCCCTGGAAGGCACCTACAAGCAGCATTTCCTGCTGCATTATAATTTTCCGCCCTACTCTGTGGGCGAGACAGGCCGGATGGGTGCCCCGGGACGGCGCGAAATCGGCCACGGCAAGCTCGCTTGGCGCGCGATTCATCCCATGCTCCCCGGAAAGGAAGAGTTTCCCTACACCATTCGCGTGGTTTCGGAGATTACCGAATCCAACGGCTCGTCTTCGATGGCGACGGTCTGCGGCAGTTCGCTTGCGCTGATGGATGCGGGCGTTCCCCTCAAGCGCCCGGTCGCCGGCATTGCCATGGGACTCATTCTCGAAGGTTCGAGATATGCGGTACTGTCCGACATTCTCGGCGACGAAGACCATTTAGGCGACATGGATTTCAAAGTCGCGGGCACGGAACAAGGCGTAACCTCGCTCCAGATGGACATCAAAATCTCCGGCATCACGGAAGAGATCATGCGCGTGGCCCTCCACCAGGCGCAGGGCGGCCGTTTGCACATTCTGGGTGAAATGAACAAGGCGCTCGGCGAAGCGCGCGCTCAACTCGGCGAGCACGCTCCGCGGATCGAAGTGATTCACATTCCCACCGACAAGATTCGTGACGTGATCGGTTCGGGCGGCAAGGTCATCCGCGAGATCGTGGAAAAAACCGGCGCGAAAATCGATATCCAGGACGACGGGACGGTGAAGGTCGCCTCGGCCGATGCGGAATTGATCCAGGCGGCGCTCAAGTGGATCAAGACCATCGTGTCGGAGCCGGAGGTCGGCGAAATCTACGACGGTAAAGTCGTCAAGGTCATGGATTTCGGAGCATTCGTGAACTTCTTCGGTCCAAAGGACGGGCTTGTGCACATCTCCGAGCTTTCGCCCAAGCGTGTCGGCAAGGTCAGCGACGTGGTGAAGGAGGGCGATACCGTCAAGGTCAAATTGCTGGGCTTCGACGACCGCGGCAAGGTACGCCTGTCGATGAAGCTCGTCGATCAACAGACCGGCGAGGATCTCGGCAAGAAGCAGCAAGCGGAGACCCAGAGCCAGGCTGGCTGATTGGCATTTTTCTTGGCGGGAGCCATGCCCAGAGCGGTTCCAGCAAAAGTGCGCGCACTTTTGCGTCCGGAACCGCGTCAAAACAATAACTTAGAGCGAAATGACAATTCGAAAAAAAAGTCATTTCGCTCTAAGATTGATGTCTCGTCGGGTCCTGCTAGCTGATAATCTCTGTGCTTCTGTGTAGGGGCCATGGCGCGGCATGTCCGTCGTATTGCGATTTGTCAGTCTGGTTCTAATCGTTGTAGCGCTGATGCTGCTTGGCGCCGATATGATCACCTCGCTGGAGAAGCACGGTCAGATCACCGTGCGTTCGCTCGATCAGGTATGGGCATTGGTAAGCCGATCTGGCCTAGCTGGTTTCAGGGCTTGGCTGGCACAGTCGCTGCCGTCGCCGGTTCCGGCCTGGATCGGCGCAGTGCTGGGATTGCCCGCTTGGGCCCTCAGCGGCGTATTGGGCGTGGTGCTCGCTTTTCTGCTCGGTCGCCGGCCGGTGGAAGAAACCTAACGGTTAGCGGTTCGCGGCGGGAATCCACAGCGCGTCCCTCGCGCCCTTGTCGTTCGCGTATCGGCTGGCGACGAACAGGTGATCCGACAGACGATTGGCGTATTTGATGGCTGCTGCGCCGACCTTCTCCTGGGCGGCGAGGTCGACCATCAGGCGCTCCGCCCGCCTGACGACCGTGCGCGCCAGGTGAAGATGTGCCGCAGCCGGCGTTCCGCCCGGCAGCACGAACGACGTCAGCGGGCCGAGATCGGCGTTCATGGCATCGATCTCGCGCTCGAGCCGCTCCACTTGCGCATCGACCACCCGCAAGGCCGCCTCGCCTCGCCGCCCCTCCTCCGGCACGCAAAGATCGGCACCCAAATCGAAAAGATCGTTCTGGATACGGGCGAGCATTTCGTCCAATTCGCCTTGCGTGTAGAGCCGGGCGAGGCCGATCGCGGCATTGGCCTCGTCCACCGTGCCGTAGACGCATATCCTGAGCGCGTGCTTGGGCAGCCGCGTGCCGTCGCCGAGCGCCGTTTCGCCCTTGTCGCCGGTCTTGGTGTAGATGCGGTTGAGTACGACCATGTACCCACCTTAGCCCGCCCGGCGCCCGGGCCCAAGCCGGGAGGTTGCGGCGGGGTCTTCCGTCGTTATTATCCCGCCAGCCCGAAACCGGATGATCTCATGCCCGTCGAAGCGCCCGAAGTGATCGAAGTCGACGACACCCGCGTCGCCTGCGACGGCGGCGGGGGCGCACTGGGCCATCCGCGCGTCTATCTCGAAATGGGCGCGCGCACACACGTCGAGTGCCCCTATTGCGACAGGCGTTTCGTGCTGCGCGCGGGGGCGCATCCGCATTGAGCGCCGCGCCTGTCGGGGCAGCGTCCATCAAGAAGGGCGACCATCTCTATCTCGTCGACGGATCGGGCTATCTGTTTCGCGCCTATCATGCCCTGCCGCCATTGTCGCGCAAGGCGGACGGACTGCCCACGGGCGCCGTCTCCGGCTATTGCAACATGCTGTGGAAGCTGCTCGAGGACATGCGCGGACCGGAAGCGCCGACGCACTTGGCCGTCGTCTTCGATGCCGGCAAGATCACATTCCGCAACGCCATCTATCCGCTTTACAAGGCCAACCGTCCCGAGCCGCCCGACGATCTGATCCCGCAATTTCCTCTCGTCCGCGCCGCTACGCGGGCCTTTAGCGTCGCCTGCGTCGAACAACCGGGCTTCGAGGCCGACGATCTAATCGCCACCTATGCGCGTCTTGCCCGCGAATTGGGCGCCAGAACGACCATCGTGTCGTCCGACAAGGACTTGATGCAGCTTGTTATCGACGACGAAGTCGAGTTGTTCGATCCGGTCAAGAACAAGCGCATCGGTTCGGCCGACGTGATCGAACGCTTCGGCGTGCCGCCGTCCAAGGTGGTGGAGGTCCAGGCGCTCGCCGGCGATTCTACCGACAATGTTCCCGGCGTGCGCGGAATTGGCGTAAAAACGGCGGCCGAGCTGATCAACGCTTACGGCGATCTGGAGACGCTTCTGAAGCGTGCCAATGAGATCAAGCAGCCCAAGCGGCGCGAAGCCCTCATCGAAAACGCAGAGAACGCGCGCATTTCCCGCAAGCTCGTGCTGCTGGATTTGCAGGTGCAGCTTCCGACCGGCGTCGAGATCATGGCCGTTCACGAGCCGGAGCCCGCCAGGCTGATCGGGTTTCTCAAAGCGATGGAATTCGCAAGCTTGTGCCGGCGCGCAGCGTCGCATTTCGGAATCGAGGATGTGGACGCAATTCCTCCCGCACCCGATCCTGCGTCAGCCGCACTTCCACAAGGGCCGGACCTGCCCGCGACGGTGCTCAAGCCCTTGGCTCCTGCACAGGCTTTGGTGCCGCAGGAATTTGGCAAACCAGCCGGTACGCCGGGGGCGGTGATGGACCTGGCGGGGCGTCTCAAACCGATAGATCATTCCCATTATGAAACTGTCGTCACGCTCGACCGGCTGCATCACTGGATTGGGCGCGCAAGGCAGGCAGGAACCGTTGCCGTCGACACGGAGACGACCTCGCTGGACGCCATGCGCGCGGAGCTGTGCGGCGTGTCGCTTGCCGTTGCCCCCGGCGAGGCCTGCTACATTCCGTGCGGGCACAAGCCGCCTTCCGGCCTCGATCTGGGTTCTACCGGCGACATCGTCCAGCTCGGCGAAGGCGAAATCATCGCGCGCCTCAAGCCCCTGCTCGAAGACGAATTGGTCCTCAAAGTCGCGCAGAACCTGAAGTACGATTTTCTCATTCTGCTTCAGCGGGGCATCCGCGTCGCGACCTTCGACGATACGATGCTCATCTCGTATGTGCTCGACTTGTCGCTGCACGGCCACGGGATGGACGAACTCGCCGAACTTCATCTCGACCACAAGCCGATCACATTCGACGAGGTGACAGGCACCGGCAAGTCGCGCGTCACCTTCGACAGCGTGCCGCTTGCAGAAGCCACACGGTATTCGGCCGAGGACGCCGACGTCACGTTGCGTCTGCACGCGCTTCTCAAGCCGAGGCTGATCGCCGAAGGAAAGCTGACGGTTTACGAAACCTTGGAACGCCCGCTTGTGAGCGTGCTCGCCGACATGGAGCAGGCGGGGGTCACGATCGATCCCGACCATTTGCGCAAGCTCTCCAACGATTTTGCGCGCAAAATGCTCGACCTTGAGAAGGATATCCACAAGCTTGCCGGCGGCAGCTTCAATATCGGTTCGCCCAAACAGCTGGGCGACATCCTCTTCGGCACGTTCAAGCTCGAAGGCGGACGGCGCACGAAAACCGGCGCCTGGTCCACCGATGCGGACGCGCTGGAGGATCTGGCGGCACAGGGTCACGAGATTGCCCGGAAGGTGCTCGACTGGCGTCAACTGCAGAAACTGCGGGGCACCTATACCGACGCCCTGCCGGGCTACATTCACCCGAAAACGGGGCGTGTGCACACGTCCTACGCGATGGCTTCGACCTCGACGGGACGGCTCGCCTCCACGGATCCCAATCTCCAGAACATTCCCATCCGGACCGAAGAGGGGCGGCGTATCCGGGCGGCATTCGTCGCACCCGCCGGCACAAAGCTCATCAGTGCGGACTACAGCCAGATCGAGCTCCGGCTGCTTGCCCATATCGCCGACATTCCGGCATTGAAGAATGCGTTCGCCGAGGGATTGGACATCCACGCAATGACCGCCTCGGAAATATTCGGCGTTCCGGTGAAAGATATGCCTTCCGAAGTGCGCCGCAGAGCCAAGGCGATCAATTTCGGCATCGTCTATGGCATCTCGGGATTTGGTCTCGCCAATCAGCTCGGGATCGCACGCAACGAAGCCGACGATTACATCAGGCGCTATTTCGAACGGTTCCCCGGAATCCGGGACTACATGGAGCGCACAAAGGCCTTGGCGCGCGAGAAAGGCTATGTCGAGACGCTGTTCGGGCGGCGCATCCATATCCGCGAAATCAACTCGAAAGTCCCGGGTCTGCGTGGCGGCGCGGAGCGCGCGGCGATCAACGCGCCCATTCAAGGCGCCGCGGCAGATATTATTCGTCGCGCCATGGTCCGCGTGCCGTCAGCGCTCGCCCAAGCCGGCCTCAAGGCGAAGATGCTCCTGCAGGTGCATGACGAACTGATACTGGAAGCGCCGGAGAGCGAAAATGAAGCCGCCTGCAAAGTGGTGACGACCACCATGGAAAACGCGGCATTGCCGGCGCTTGATCTGTCGGTACCGCTCGTCGTAGAGGCCCGTGCCGCCCGGAACTGGGACGAGGCGCATTAAAGCGGCATGGGATCGCATCGAGTTGTGGATTGGGAATTTTGACCAGCCTTCCCTTGTAAACAGGAGAATCGCATTTGGGCGTTTTCGCAAAGCAATTGGGAACTGCCTTCGCGCGCTACGGTTTTGCTTCGACGGTGGGCATTTTGCGGTGATCCCAGCTCTCACTATTCAACTTGTGCGTTCTTGGCAGTCAGCGACGCTCATTACCTACACCATCGCGGTGCCCTTTTAGAGTCTATCAATCACTCCGCCGCTTCGGCGAGCTGCGGGGCGGCCTGAAGAACATCCTCGCCCACATGCGCCTCGAACTTGCGGAAATTGTCGCGGAACATTCCCACAAGCTTGCGCGCCTGCGCGTTATAGGCAGCCTTGTCGGACCAAGTCTCGCGCGGATTGAGAATTCGCAATTCGACACCGGGAACGGCGACCGGCACGCGGAAACGGAAATGCGGATCGACGCGCATCTCGGTATTCGCCAGCGTGCCGTCGAGCGCCGCGGCGAGAAGAGCCCGCGTCGCCTTGATCGGCATGCGATGGCCGACGCCGAAGGCGCCCCCGGTCCAGCCCGTGTTGACCAGCCAGCAATCGGCCTGGTGCTGGGCGATGAGATCGCGCAGGAGATTGCCGTACTCCGAGGGATGCCGGGGCATGAACGGCGCGCCGAAGCAGGTGGAAAAGGTCGGCTGCGGCTCCTTGCCGAGGCCCTTCTCCGTGCCCGCCACCTTGGCGGTGAACCCGGAGAGGAAGTGATACATCGCCTGCGACGGCGTGAGCTTGGCGATCGGGGGCAATACGCCGAATGCATCGGCCGTGAGCATGATGACGTTGCCGGGGTGCGGCGCCGTGCCCGTGCGGGACGCATTGGGGATGTAATCGATCGGGTAGGCGGCACGCGTATTCTCCGTGTAACGCCCGTCGTCGAGATCCAGCTCGCGCGTGACGGGATCGATCACGACATTCTCAAGCACAGTGGCGAAGCGCTGCGTGGTGGCGAAGATTTCCGGTTCCGCCTCGGCCGAAAGCTTGATCACCTTGGCATAGCAGCCGCCTTCGAAATTAAACACGCCGTTTTCCGACCAGCCGTGTTCGTCGTCACCGACGAGCGTCCGCGAGGCGTCTGCCGAAAGGGTCGTTTTGCCGGTGCCGGAGAGGCCGAAGAAGATCGCCGCATCGCGATTCCTGCCCACATTGGCCGAACAGTGCATGGGCATCACGCGCTTGGGCGGCAGAATATAGTTCAATATCGTGAATACCGACTTCTTCATCTCGCCGGCGTAGGAGGTACCGCCGATAAGCACGAGCTTGCGCGCGAAATTGACCGCAATGACCGTGCCCGTCTCGCAGCCATGCAGCTTGGGATCGGCATGGAATCCCGGCAGGTCGACAATCGTGAATTCCGGATTGAATCCCTCGCGCTGGCCGGAATTCGGCTCGATCAGGAGATGCTGGATGAACAGCGAATGCCAGGCAAGCTCGGTGACGACACGCACCGGCAGGCGATGCGACGGATCGGCCCCGCCGAAAAGATCCTGTACGAAAAGCTCGCGCCCCTGGGCGTAGGCCATCATCGCCTGGAAGAGCGCATCGAATGCCGCGGGGGTCATGGGCTTGTTGTTGTCCCACCACACTTGGCTGTCGGTCGCGGCGTCGCGAACAATGAACTTGTCGGAGGCCGAACGGCCGGTGTGCTGCCCGGTCAGAACGACCAGCGGGCCGTTTTTGGCGATGCGGCCCTCGCCGCGCCCGATGGCGCGCTCATAAAGCTCGGGCGCGGTCAGGTTCCAGTGCACCGCCTTGAGATTGCAAAACCCCTGGCCCTCAAGGCCATGAGCGCTCGGATGCCGCCCGTCCTGAGACATGAATGCTCCCTGATTCTCCAAGGCCGCCCGCTTGGGCTGACCCGACGCCAACTCCGGGGCCGATGATAGGCTTCGGGCCCCGCCCGCCGCAAGGAATCCCTGCAAAGCCAAGAGAAATGCAACCGTTTTGGCTGGGTATGCTAAAGACCAACTGCCGCATCAGTTGCCCGAGAATGAAAAATCATGGCGTTTTCCGACGAGGAGATCGAGCGCTACGCGCGCCACATCGTTCTCAGGGAGGTTGGAGGCGCCGGCCAGGCGCGGCTGGCCGGCGCGCGCGTGCTGATCGTTGGGGCCGGCGGACTTGGGAGTCCGCTGATCCTTTACCTCGCCGCCGCAGGAGTCGGAACTCTCGGAATCGTAGACTTCGACCGGGTCTCGCTCTCCAATCTTCAGCGGCAGATCGCCCACCGTACCGCGGACGTCGGCCGGCTGAAGACGGATTCCGCATCCGAGGCGGCGCTTGCCCTCAATCCCGGGATACGGATCGAGGCCCATCCCACCCGGATCGGGCCGGACAACGCCATGCAGCTGATCGAGCAATACGACCTCGTGGCCGACGGCTCGGATAATTTTCAGACCCGGTTCCTCGTCAACGATGCGTGTTTTTTTGCAAAAAAGCCGCTGGTGTCCGCAGCGGTCAGCGAATTCGACGGCCAGCTCGCGACCTTCAAGGCGCATGACCGCACGGACGCATATCCCTGTTACCGCTGCCTTTTTCTCGAGCCCCCCCCCGCCGGAACGGCCGCATCTTGCTCCGAAACCGGCATTCTCGGCGCCGCCGCGGGCGTCATGGGCACCCTGCAAGCGCTGGAGGTGCTCAAGGAGATACTGGGTATTGGGGAGAGCCTGGCCGGCCGGCTCCTGATCTACGACGCGCTGGCAACCCGCTTCCGGACCGTGCGGGTGCGGCCGGATCCCATGTGCCGGCTGTGTGGAAACTCGCCTACCCTCCTTGGCCTGACTCCTTAACTCTGCCGAAAGCGGCCTAGCCGATACTCGCCCCCGAGAGGCCACAGCAAAATCAAGGATTAATGGCGCACGAAGTGCACTACGAGGTATTTCGCCGCCACGGCTCCAAAGGCGGCTGGTCGCTGCATGACGTAGTGGCCGGACGTGACGCTGCCGTGCGGTTGGCAGAGGAGCTGATGTCCGAAGAGAAGGCCACGGGCGTCAAGGTCGTCAAAGAGACGTACAATCCCGACAGCGGCGAATACCTGTCGCTCAAGATCTTCGAAGACGGCCACACGCGGCTGAAGATGCTGCCGGCCGAGGAAGACCTGCCGCACGCTTTGCCCTGCTTCAAGCCCGACGACTTCTATTCCTACCACGCGCGTTCGACCATAGCGCGTGTTCTGCACGACTACCTTGCGCGCCAAAAACTCACCGTGACGGAGCTCATTCATCGCGCCGACGCGCTCGAAAAGCTGGAAGCGACGGGCACGGTCTATCAACATGCGATTCAAAAGATCGCCGTTGCTCAGGCGGCGTCGACCTCCAAGCCTGTCCAACAGATCATCAAGAGCTTGAACGAGCTTGCCACGCGCGCGCTTCATCGCGTCTACCGCGATGCGCGCAACGGATATTTCACCACGCTGCACCCCGGCAAATTTGCCCCGTTCGCCGATAAAGTGGCGGCGGCGGCAGACGGCGCTTACCAGCTCAACGCCTCAATCGCGCAATATCTCGCCGATAGCGCGAGCTGGAACGACAAGCTTCAAAGGCTACTGTTGCTTCTGAACGAAGTGCCCGCGGAGGGCGCGGCGCACGATCTCCTCATCGGCTCCATCGATGCCTATGTCGCCGAGGTCCTGGGCGGCACTTCGGCTCTGCACGAATTGATCGGCCAGACCAAATGTCTGGGCGAAGCGCTTCTCGTGCTGGTCGATCTTTTTCTTGGCCGCGGACCGGCGGACGGCAATTGCGATGCGCCGCTTGCCGTGCTCGCCGGGAATTTCGCATCTGATAAGTTGCCGGAGGCCCGCACGGCGATCGCCAATCGGATCACGGCGGAGTTGCGCAGCATGAAAAGGCTTTGTCCCGGCGCGCTCCAGGACGAGATGAAAGTTCTGCGCCAAATCGCCAACAGGATGGTCACTGCTCCGGAAAAATATTCGAGCCCGGAGGTTTTGATCGCCGCCTTCACGCTTCGCTCGCGCCGGATCGTGAGCCACGAATCGATCAGCGAGCACCTTGCCGAAACCGCGCAGCCGGACGAAAAGCTCGAACGGCTGCTGCAGATCGAAGAGAATATCATCGGAGCAGAGAACAAGCGGCAGCTTGCCGCCTTTGCACTGCCCATCGTGACCAGCGTTGCTTTCGAGAACCACTTCCTGTCGTCGAAGACTGCCGCGCTGGTCCGCCTGCGCCGTCTGGGCGAACTGCAGACCCGCATTCGCAGGTCGTCTTTTCAGGAAACCGAACGGCAGGAGCTTTCGGCCCGCCTCGACAAGATCGCATGCGAGGCGGAAAAGCGCGCGCGCGTCTTGACCGCAATAGAAGAACGCGCCTCCAGCCCGGTGGAGAAGGCCATCACGGTGCTGTCGCTGTGCTCTTCGTCGACCTTCACCGAAGGCAAGCTCAGCGCCAGGGCACGGGAGATCATACTGGCGCAACTGGGGCAGCCGGGCTTTTTCACGAGCTATGTGTCGCGAATATCCACGGGACCGGAAAAGCCCGATGCAGAAGTGGCCATGTGCGAACTGATCCGTTCGCTCGAAACCGCCGGCATCGCTCCGGAAACGGGGCTCAAGGCGATCGCTGCTTAATGCGGGATAAGATGAGCTTGAATCGACGCGGGAACCGCACGCACTCGTTGGGAGCGCTAGCAGTCTTGCCTCTATTCCGACGAGTTTTATCCTTTCCCGATATCTCGCCAGCACCTTCGCAAGCGGAGCGGGTTCGCTCTGGGCCTTGCCCCCCAAACCACGTTACCGCCTGCCTTCACGACGCAGATCGATGTCATCCTGAGCGACACATCCAGTCCGACGAATAGGGTCATTGCGCATCTTCTGTCTTGCTGGACCGATTCGCCCCAGATCAAAAGTGCCCGCTGGGGATCGGATTACCCCAGCTCGCGCGTTGCTCGCTTGCGATTCGCAAGAGGTGAGCATCCGGCACGGCCTGGTCTATTCTCCGAGCCCCAGCACGTCGCACATGGCGTAGAGACCGGGTTTGCGCCCCAGTCCCCATCGCGCGGCCGCAATGGCGCCGTTGGCGAAGATTGCGCGATCCTCGGCCACGTGACCGAGCACGATGCGCTCGTGCGGTCCCGCGAGAATGACCTGGTGCTCGCCCACTACGGTACCTCCGCGCAGGCTCGAAAAGCCGATCGTTCCTGTTTGGCGTTGACCGGTATGCCCGTCGCGGGCGCGAACCGCATTTTCGGCGAGCGAAACGCCGCGCGCCTCCGCCGCCGCCTGGCCGAGCAGAAGTGCGGTGCCGGAGGGCGCATCCACCTTGAGGCGATGATGCATTTCGACGATTTCGATATCGAAGCCGGGCAGCGCCTTGGCGGCGCGCCCGACCAGACTTGCCAGCAGCGTCACGCCCAAACTCATATTGCCCGACTTGACGATCACGGCATGCCGGGCGGCGGCGCGGATCGCCGCTTCCTCGTCGGCGGAAAATCCCGTCGTGCCGATCACGTGAACGATGCGCGCCTGAGCGGCCAACCGCGCAAGTTCCGTCGAAACTTTCGGCGTGCTGAAATCGACGATCGCCTGCGCATGCGCGATCAAAGGCAGCGCGTCGTCCGTCAGCGCAACGCCAAGCGGCTTGAGGCCCGAAAGCGTGCCGGCGTCGAGGCCGAGATCGGGGTGCCCCGCGGCCTCGATCGCGCCCGAGAGCGCCATGCCGGCGGCTTCCGAGAGCGCGCGAATAATCGTTCGGCCCATTCGGCCTGCAGCGCCGGCAACAACGACCGAAACTTCGCCCAAGTGCCTTCCCCCAGCCGAGGTGCCTGTCGTCACGCCGTCGTGTCGACGGTTCCTCCGCGCCCGGCCTCGTTGGCCGGTCGGGCGGCTACCGTGACCATCGCCGGACGAAGCAGGCGGTCGGCAATGACATAGCCTGCCTGCACGACAGTGACGATGGTGCCCGCAGGCTTGCCCTCGCCGGGCACTTCGGCAATCGCCTGGTGCAGGTGCGGATCGAATTTGGCGCCCGCCGTGTCTATGCGCTTGACGCCATGGCGCTCCAGCGTCGACATGAGCTGGCGCTCGGTCGCCTCCACGCCTTCCAGAACCGCCTTGGCCTGCGCCGGAAGGCCGTCGCGCGCATCCTGCGACAAGGAATCGAGCGCGCGCTGGAAATTGTCGGCAACCACCAGCATGTCGCGGGCGAAGGAGGTAACCGCATAGAGGCGCTGGTCCTCGCGATCGCGCTCGGCGCGCTTGCGCAGATTTTCCGCATCGGCCAGTGCGCGCAGCGCACGGTCGCGAAGTTCGGCGTTCTCGGCAGCCAGACGGGCCACTTCGTCGCCTGCGTTGTCGTGGCCGTTGGCGTTTTCCGCTTCCGGAATGTAATCTTCCCGATCTTCAGACATCGCTTTTTCCCATACTATTCAGGCCAACAGCCTGCCGACCACTTTGGCCGTATGATCGACCATTGGAATGATGCGGGCGTAATTAAGCCGCGTCGGCCCGACGACGCCGATCACGCCTACTACCTTGCCTTGTGCGTTCGCGTAGGGTGCTGCGATAACCGAGGACCCCGAGAGGCTGAACAGCCTGTTCTCCGAGCCGATGAAAATCCGCACGCCATGCCCTTCGCGGGCCAGCTCGAGCAGGCGGATGAGCTCGTTCTTTCGCTCGATGTCGTCGAATAGCCTGCGAACCCGTTCGATGTCGTCGCGTGCCTCCACGCTGTCCAGCAAATGCGAGGCGCCGCGCACGATGAGCACCTTCTCCTCTGCCGCCTGGGCAGCTTCCGAAGGCGTTGCAAGGGTAGCCAAGCCCTCCGAAACGATCTTCGCAGTCAGCTGGTCCAGCTCGTCGCGCTCGTTTTCGATTTCGGCCATTATTTCCGCACGCGCCGCTTCCAAAGTGCGGCCGCGAAGCCGCGCGTTGAGATAGTTCGAGGCCTCGCCGAGAACCGAGACCGGCAGCCCCAGCGGCGTGTCGATCAGCCGGTTCTCGACCTGACCGTCCTCCCCCACAATGACAACCAAGGCCTTCCCCGGCGCCACGCTCACGAATTCCACGTGCTTGAACGTCTGGTCTGCCTTGGGCGCTACCACGAGCCCGGCGCAGCGCGACAGACCGGAAAGCATGAGGGTAGCTTGCGTCAGAACCTCTTCCAGCCCCCGTCCTTTGGAGACAACCCGCGCCTCAATGGCGAGGCGCTCTTCCGGCGACAGTTCGCCGATTTCGAGCATGCCGTCGACGAAAAGTCTCAGGCCGCGTTCGGTGGGTACGCGCCCTGCGCTGGTATGCGGCGCATAGAGCAGGCCCATCGCCTCGAGGTCGGCCATCACGTTGCGGATGGAGGCAGGTGAAAGGGAGTGCGGCAGCCGCTGCGACAGGGTGCGCGATCCCACCGGCTCTCCCGAGGCAAGAAAAGCATCGACGAGATGGCGGAAAACCTCCCTCGGCCTCTCGCCCAGCTCGGCGACCAATAGTCGGGCCGGGCCGGCATCAGTAGCGGGCGCGCCCACGGTCAACCTCCTGAATTTCCTTTTGTTTCGAACATTTCGGCCGCTGCGCGTTGCGCCGAGAAGCCTAGGAAGGCTAGGTAGCTTTGCAGACAACGAACTTCAAGAGATACCAGATGCGGCCTTCCAAACGCGCCCATGACGAGCTGCGCAGCATATGCCTCGAGCCGGGAGTGGCAAAGCACGCCGAGGGGTCTTGCCTGGCGAAATTCGGCGATACGCACGTTTTCGTCACCGCAAGCCTGCAGGAACAGCCCCCGCCCTTTCTCAAAGGATCGGGCAAAGGCTGGGTCACGGCCGAGTATGGCATGCTGCCGCGCGCCACCGGCGAACGGACCCGGCGCGAGGCGGCACAGGGAAAGCAATCCGGCCGCACGCTCGAGATCCAACGCCTTGTCGGACGCTCGTTACGCGCGGTGGTCGACCTCGCCGCGTTGGGCGAGCGGCAAATCGTCATCGATTGCGACGTGATCCAGGCAGATGGCGGCACGCGGACGGCCTCCATCACCGGCGGCTTCGTTGCGCTTCATCAGTGCATCGGCTTCATGAAGAAGACGGGCATGATCGCCAAACCCGTCATCAAGGATCATGTGGCGGCCGTATCCTGCGGAATCTGGCAGGGCGCGCCCGTGCTCGACCTCGACTACGCGGAGGATTCGACGGCGGAAACCGATGCCAATTTCGTGCTGACGGGCCGGGGCGGCTTCGTCGAGATTCAGGGCACGGCGGAAGGCGCGCCGTTTTCCGACGAAGAGTTCGCCAGTCTGCTGAAATTGGCCCGCAAAGGAATCTCCGAGCTCATTGTCGTGCAAAAGCGGGTGCTGGGCGAATCGTGAGCAGCGAAAGGATCGCCCTTGTCATCGCCAGCCATAATCCCGGCAAGGTGCGGGAGATCTGTGCTCTGCTTGCGCCCTTCGGGTTCGATGTGAAGGGTGCAGCCGAGCTGGGCCTTGCCGAGCCGAAGGAAACCGGCACGACGTTTGCGGCCAATGCGGCGATCAAGGCGCAAGCCGCAATGCTTGCCACGGGACACTTCGCTCTCGCCGACGATTCCGGTCTTGTGGTCGCCTCGCTGGATGGACAGCCGGGCATCTATTCGGCGCGCTGGGCGGGCCCGCAAAAGGATTTCGCACAGGCCATGGCGCGCGTCGAGCGCGCCTTGCGCGACGCCAACGCATCCGACCGCTCGGCCAAATTCGTCTGCGCGCTGGCGCTTGCGCAGCCCGGCCGCGACACGCAGATTTTCGAGGGCGAGGTGGGCGGCAGTCTGGTGTTCCCGCCGCGCGGCGACAAAGGCTTCGGCTACGACCCCATCTTCGTCGCGCAAGGGATGCAGGAGACGTTTGGCGAAATCGAGCCGTCGCTGAAGCACAAGATCAGCCACCGCGCCCGAGCTTTCGCAAAGCTTGCAGCGTATTTTTCTTCGCGTGCGAGCGCATGAATGACCGTGGGGCGACAGGACGAAAACTTCCTGGGAGCGCGGACGTCCTCGTCCGCGCCTGGTCGTGACACATCCCAGATGACCGAAAAAATTAAGGTGTATCAACCTCACTCGCGGACGAGGACGTCCGCGCTCCCAGGAGGTTCCCAAGCGCTTGTTCCCAAGAGCGATTGCCCTGCGATCCAATCAGGGGCCGCGGTCCGGGGGAGGGTAAACTTCGGCATCTATGTTCATTGGCCTTTTTGCGCGGCGAAATGCCCTTACTGCGATTTCAATTCGCATGTGCGCAGTGAGGTCGACGAGACGGGATGGGTGCAGGCGATTTTGCACGAGCTGAAATGGACGGCCGGGTTTCAAGGATCGGCGCGGCCCGCAGTGGAGTCGATCTTTTTCGGCGGCGGCACGCCTTCCTTGCTCAACGGCAAGGCTGTCGGACATGTCATCGACGCGATCGCCGGGCTTTGGCCGGTTGCGCAAGATGCGGAGATCACGCTCGAATCCAATCCGGCCAGCGCCGATTCCCGGCGTTTCCGCGATTATCGTTGTGTCGGCGTCAACCGGCTGTCGCTGGGTGTGCAGGCACTCGACGATGCCGCTCTTCAATTCTTGGGCCGCTTGCATGACGCGCAGGAAGCACGAAGCGCGCTGGCGATTGCCTGCAATACATTCGAACGGGTCTCGTTCGATGTGATCTATGCGCGCCCGCATCAGAGACTCGACGAATGGCGCGAAGAACTTAAGGAGGCTTTGGCGTTCGGAACCGCACACCTGTCGCTCTATCAATTAACCATCGAAGAGGGGACGCTGTTTGCGCACGCAGCGCGCAATGGCGCGCTCGCTCCGCCGGAAGAGGAAAGCGCCGCCGCGCTCTTTGAGCTGACGCAGGAATTGACCTATGCGGCGGGAATGCCCGCCTATGAAATCTCCAATCATGCCCGTCCCGGTGAGGAGTGCCGGCACAACCTGATCTACTGGCGCTACAACGATTATGCCGGGGTGGGCCCCGGAGCGCATGGACGGCTTTCGATCGACGGCAGGCGGTTGGCAACGGTTTGCGAGAAACTGCCCGAGCGCTGGCGCGAGAAGGTTGCACGTGAAGGCCATGGGCTGGCCGACATGCTGGACGTGGCGCCCCAGGATGCCGCGCGCGAGCATCTGCTGATGAGCTTGCGGCTTTCGGAAGGCCTGGGCCTTGCCGATTATCATGCCCGCTGGAACACCGAGGTTGATGAGGCTCGGATCGCACCTCTCGTTGAAGAAGATCTCCTCTGGTGCGATGGAGCGAGGCTCAAAGCTACTGCAAAGGGAAAGCTCGTGCTCAACGCGCTTGTCGCGGCTCTGGCGCCTTAAGGCTGCGCGTGCGAACTGTTCATTGCGGCCAGACCATTACAGCAACCCCAGCGCCTTGAAGCTCGCCGTGCCGCCACGGCCGATCACGATGTGATCGTGTACGGCGATGCGCAGCGAGCGTGCGGCCTCCACGACTTCGCGCGTCATCTCGATGTCGGCGCGGCTGGGCGTGGGATCGCCGCTGGGATGATTGTGCACGAGAATAAGCGCGGAAGCCGAAAGCTCGAGCGCGCGCTTGACGATCTCGCGCGGATAGACCGGCGCGTGGTCCACCGTGCCTGCCGATTGCACCTCGTCGGCGACGAGCGTGTTCTTGCGATCGAGAAACAGCACGCGAAATTCCTCTGCCGTCGCGCGCGCCATGGCGGCCGAGCAGTAATCCAGAAGCGCCGCCCACGAGCTCAAGGCGGGTTTGCCGAGCAGCCGACTGCGCGAAAGCCGCAAAGCAGCAGCCTGAACGATCTTGAGCTGCGCGACGACACCGTCCTTCACCCCCTCCACCTCGCGCAGACGCGCGGGCGAAGCCGCAATGACTTCGGCGAAGCTGCCGAATTCTGCGATCAGCGCCTTGGCGAGCGGTTTGGTGTCGCGTCTGGGAATGGCCGCGAACAAGATGAGTTCGAGCAGCTCGTAATCCGGCAAGGCGTCGGCGCCGCCGCCGAGGAAGCGCGCCCGCAGCCGGTCGCGATGTCCAAGATAATGCGGCTCGGGTTCGCCGTCAGAGGTAGGGCGGCTTGTGCCAGCCTCTGGGCGAGGTGGTGAAAATCTCGACGCCATCCGCCGTCACCCCAATGCTGTGCTCGAACTGGGCGGAAAGGGAACGGTCCCGCGTCACGGCGGTCCAGCCGTCACCCAACACCTTCACGCCGTAGGCGCCCAGATTGATCATCGGCTCCACCGTGAAAAACATTCCCGGCCTCAGCCCCAGGCCATATCCCGGCCGCCCGTAATGCACGACGTTGGGCAGGGCATGAAAAACCTTGCCCACCCCGTGGCCGCAGAAATCGCGCACGACGGAGCACCGTTCCTCACCCTCCGCGAAGGACTGGATGGCGTGGCCGATGTCGCCGGTCGTGGCACCCGGCCTGACGGCAGCAATTCCCCGCATCATCGATTTGTAGGTAATGTCGACCAGCCGCAGGGCTTTGCGCTTCACTTCGCCGACCGGGTACATGCGGCTGGTGTCGCCGTGCCAGCCATCGAGGATCACGGTCACGTCGATGTTAACGATGTCCCCGTCCCTGAGCGGCTTGTCCGACGGAATTCCGTGGCAGACGACATGATTGACCGAGGTGCACAGCGTGTGGCGATAGCCCCGGTAACCCAGACAGGCGGGCACTGCGCGATGATCCAGGACATAGTCGTAGGCGAGCTTGTCGAGTGCCGCCGTCGTCACGCCAGGCTGCACCGCCGGGACGAGAAGGTCCAATACCTCGGCGGCCAGCCGGCCGGCGGCGCGCATACCAGCGAAATCCTCGGGGCCATGCATGGCGACCGCCATATTGCTGCGGCGTGCTACATCAAGGGATTCGCGGATAGGGGCTTCGGACGAGGACATGTCTTTCACTTAGGGCTCACTCCGCCTTCCTTGAAGATCAAACGGCTTGCCATGGCCCACCGGCAGTGTTTCTTAGCACGAAGGACGTAGCGAACTGCTTACCTCAGCAGACCGCCCCACGCCAGCCCCAGACCGCACGATGATCGCCGAATTGCCCGTTGCGCCCACATCCGCCGTCCTGGTCATCGGCAACGAGATCCTGTCGGGCCGCACGCAGGACATCAATATCGCTACCATCGCGAAATTCCTGGGCGTACTCGGGATCGAATTGTGCGAAGCCCGTGTGGTGAGGGACGTCGAAGCCGAGATCGTGACGGCCGTTAACGCTTTGCGCGCGAGCCATACCTATGTTTTCACCACCGGCGGCATCGGTCCGACGCACGACGACATCACGGCCGATGCGATCGCCAAGGCCTTCGGGGTCGGGATCGATTATCATCCCGAGGCGCTGGCAATCCTCGAACCCCACTATGAGCCGGGCGAGTTCAACGTCATGCGGCGCCGGATGGCGCGGATACCGGATGGCGCGACCCTGATTAAAAACCCCGTTTCTGTGGCCCCCGGGTTTCAGCTCGAAAACGTGTTTGTGATGGCCGGCGTGCCGATGATCATGCGGGCAATGCTCGAAGACGTCGCTCCGCGCCTCGTCAGGGGCCCCTCATTTGCTTCCAAGACTGTCAGTGCCCATATACCCGAGGGACGGATTGCCGAGCCGCTGGCGCAGATCCAGGCCGAACACAAACAGGTCGCCATCGGAAGCTATCCGTTCTACCGGGATGACGGCTCCGGCGTGGAACTCGTGGTCCGCGGACGTGAGGCCGCAGCCGTCGAGGCGGCGACGCAAGCGATCGAGGCCATTTTGTCGGCACAAAACGTCGGCAGCAAGCGCATGTGACGGCAAATGCTGCAAATGCGAGATAAATTGTAAGTATCTGATATTAAAGCAAAAAATAGCGTGACAGCCGGCGCAAGTTCGTATAGCGTGATGTTTGTCGGAAGAATTGAAGCAAGGTAGCCCGGGGCTGTGCCGGGAGTGGACCATCGGTCGGACAGGAGACAGCGGCAATGAAGCGGCGTATGTTCGCGGCAGTGGCAGGCGGGATGATCCTTGGGGCGGCCGGCATGTCGGCAGCAGGCAATCTCGTTTCGAGCGGAGATAACGACTATTTCACGAGCGGAAAACACGAATTTTATGTCTGGTGCGCCGGTTCGGGCGATTCCACGGCGGTATCGGCCGGCGCCGATGCCGAAGCGGCGCAAATGACGCTGTATCGGAGTTTGAAGGCAGCCGGCCGGTCCACCTGCTGGCCGGTGTGGCAAGGCCGCCTCGGCGGCTAATACCCACTTTTCTCAAGAGGTGATTCGTCGAAAGCGGCAGGATTTTTAGCGCAGGGAAGCGGTGGTTTTCTGGCGAGCTGCGCGCGCCCTTTTTTTCTTGCGGCCTTCCGCCTACGCCAAGGCTCCGGCGGACAAAGCGATCCACAAGACCCGCCGAAGCTTAAGCGAAGGCGGGCCGCGAAGCCTCTGCGACCACCGCGCTAAATCTTTTCAACTGTCGCAAACCTGTAATTCCCGGTATTAGTTGAGCTTCAGGGATTTGGCCTCACTATCGAGAGCAGCCAGAGCCTCCGGATTGCCCTTCAGGGCCGCCCGCGCACGGTCTAACGCAGTGCGGGCCTTCCCGGTTTCTCCCAGCACGGCATAGGAGCGAACGAGCCGCTGCCAGCCCTCCGGATCGTTGGGGTTGGCGGCGAGACGCTTTGCCAAACCCGCCACCATAGCCGAAATGTCCGGTGCAGGGGCGCCGCCTTGGCTCGAAATGGCGGCGATGCGATCCAGAAGCTGGGCACGCCATGGGGCGCCCGACGGCGTGTCGGCGAGCAGCCCCCGCCAGTAGATGAGCGCTGCCACCCGGTCGCCGCGTGCCGCCTCGGCAAGCCCCAGATAATAGCGCGCCGCGGGATCCCGCGGATCGGCGCGCAGGGCCGAGCGGAACGCGTCTTCGGCTTCGGCCGTCACCTCCCCCGCCGCCGCTGCGGTGAGCGCCTCCCCGTAGGCAGAGGCGAGCGGCGCCTGGTCGGGAGGCGGCGCCGTCTGTAAGGCACGCCGGAAGGCCGCAGCCGCATCGCCAGCGTCTCCCAGGGAAAGATAGCCGCGTCCGAGCAGCGCCCACCCCGTCGAATCGAAAGGCTTCTGGCGAGCCCGCCACGCCAAAGCCGCGATCAGCGCCGGTACGTCCTTAGGCGCGCTCAGCGAGCGCAGCGCCAGCGTAGGCGTGCCCGAAGCCACGTAGAAGCCGCCGCCGAAAGCCATCACCACCGCAGCGAACGCGATCGGCAGAAAGATTCGCTGCGCCGGCTTCAATGTCCGCGCGCGCCAGACCGGCAGCGCGGCGAACAAGGCCGCCAGCAGGGTCAACCCCGCAAATATCGATCCGACGAGAAAAGCTGTGCTCATGGCGCCCCGACGTAGCACGATGGCTGCGCCAGGCGCGACGGCTCAAGCGCTTGAGCGGGATGAAATCAGGTTTGCCCACCACCCGCCTCCCACACGGGCGGCAGCAGGATATAATTCTCAGAATTGTACGTGAGACTCTCGCCTCATACGACTCCTATTGTTCGGCCGAGTGTCCCGCCGAGATGCCAGTAAGCAAACAATTCCGGTTGTTTGCGCTTGATGCGCCTTAGCCAGGCGTATGCCTGCACACGGCTTCTCCTGAAGGACTTGAACTTCCAAGACGCCCACTTCGCCAACCTTTCGTTGACGCGGTTGAGACCGGTTGTCAGAGCCGACTTGTTGAACCGGCCATAGTATTAATCAGAACGCAGGTAAATTCACATCAGGCGGCGTAGCGAAGGGCAGGTTTATAGTAGAAAATGGAGATTTTGTCGGGGCTTTTTTGTAGCTGCCGCATGGAGGCGACGACTTTTGCCTTGAAGTCGGCTTTGCTTGTCGTAACCATGCGTCCCACCGTGTCCGCCTTCAAATGTTTCCACACAAGCTCGTCAGGATTGCGGTCTGGTGAATAGGGCGGCAAGAAAAACAACCTCAGCTTTCCGCCCAACGTTTCTACGAAGGCCGCTGTCTTTTTTGCGCGATGCGCGGGGCCGCGGTCAACAATCAGAAAGATCGGGCGCGTTGCGCCAACCAGAAGCCGCTTCAAGAACTCGATAAAGACACCCGCGTTCACGCCGCCTTTTTCCTTGATCATGAAACGCATTTTTCCGCGCGGCGTGATTGCCGAAATCAGGCTGATGCCGTGTCTTGCCCCTGTCGCCTCGACAATCGGCGTCTCGCCTTTCTTGCCCCATGTGCGCCCCGCGTGATGATCGGAGCGTATATGCGCCGCATCGCCAAAATAGATGTCCGCGCCCTGTGTTTGCGCCATTTTCTTGATCGTCGGATATTCCGTCTTGAGCCATTTTTGCACCAAAGCCTCGTCGCGTTCCATGGCGCGATGCAACGGCTTCTGGCAGGTGATGCCGAGTTGCGCCAGCAACCGCCCAACGGACATCGCGCTTAAAGTGACCTTGAATTTATCCTTGATGATTTGCACGATCATCTCGCGCGTCCACAGCGCAAACTCGAACTTGAATTGCGGCGGATTCTTTTGCGTCACCGTGTCGTAAATCCATTTCAGCTTCTTGTCGTCCAGCTTCGGGGGGCGGCCGGCCAACGGCTTTGCTTTCAACGCACTCCATCCGCCTTCCCGATAGTGCGCCAGCCAACCAAACATCGTACGATTGCTTATCCGTAGAGACCTCGCCACGACCGTCGGTCGTTCGCCAGCTTGTACGCTCCGCACCGCTCGTTCCCTCATCGCTTCGAGCGTTTTGTGATCCAGTCGGCGGGCATCGTCTTTTCTCATGCCCTCGGAGAATCAGAACTGAATCACCCCGTCTACTTAAATATGCAGTTACTTATGTTCCGATTAATGCAATTAGGAGAAACCGTCTTGCTCAAACATCCGACCCTCGATCAGCTTCACGCCCTTGGCCTGCACGGCATGGCTGCGGCCTTTGCCGATCTTGACGCGTGAGGCCGATGCGGATGAGTGTCATGCCCGTCTGATTATTTATCGAGTGATCTCAACAGGAAGGAGAACCGGATGGACCGGCTGGAAGGACGTACCGCGTTTGTTACCGGAGCCGCGAGCGGCATCGGCTTCGCCGCGGCCTCCGCATTGCTCGAGGCTGGGGCCCGTGTGGTGCTGGCCGACATCAACGCGGACTTGCTCGCCCGGGTCGTCCCGCCGCTCGGGCCCAATGCCGCCGCTTTCGTGCTCGACGTCACGAACCGTCCGCAATGGGCCGAAGCGAGGCGCTTCACTGAAAGCCGCTTCGGCCCGGTCGAGATTCTCATGTGCAATGCAGGGATAGGTCCGAGCTTCGACGAACTGGCCGACATGGGACCGGCGGTCTTCGACCGGATCGTCGCCATCAACCTGACCGGCGTATTCAACGGCGTGGCGACCTTCGCCGCCGGCATGCGGGAACGCCGAGACGGGCACATCGTCGCCACGGCGTCCGCGGTCGGTTTGCTGCCGCTCCCCACATTCGGCGCCTATGCTGCGACAAAGTTCGCGGTGGTGGGTTTTAGCGAAGCGCTGCGGATGGAGATGGCGCCGCACAACGTTGGCGTCTCGGTGCTTTGCCCCGGCATGGTGAGGACACCCATGATCGATGATGGCGTGATGCCCCCGCCCTCCGCGTCCAACATGATCGAGCCGGCGGAGGTCGCCGCCCTGGTGCTCGACGCTATCCGCCGGAACCGCTCGCACATTTTCACCCACGGTGAATTCCGCGAACAGATCAGGGAGCGCAACGAAGCGGTACTCGCCGAATTCGAGGGCGTACCTGACCGCAGCGTGCGGTCCTGACCGGGGAGGGTTCAGGAATGAAGGATCGGGGTGAGAGTGGAATCCCTCTCTCGGGCTCGATTCTGCGAGCCGTACCTTTCGGCAATTTCGGCGCCGGCCTCGTATAATACTGTTACAGGAGCAATACCGCGGCGAGCGGGCGGCCCGCCGTTTTGGAATTGGACCGCAAAGCGATGCCCTGTCCGCGCGCCGCAGGGGGATGGCAAAAGGCGGGCAAACTCTTTATGCAAGCGGCCGATTGTTCACTCCGCAACCAGGGATCCCTCATGCACGCGAAATCGATTGCCGTGGCGATGCTTCTCGTTTTCGGCGCCGCCGCGCCACTGACCACGACGGCCATCGCCGACCAGGCGTCTCAGCAGGGCCAGCTCAAGATCGTCGACGTCAAACCCGGCACCGGCGCCGTTGCCAAGGCCGGACAATCGGTGACGGTGCACTATACGGGCTGGCTTTATGAGAACGGCGCCAAGGGCAAGAAATTCGACTCCTCGGTGGATCGCGGCCAGCCCTTTACCTTTACGCTCGGCGCCGGCAACGTCATTCCCGGCTGGGACCAGGGCGTGGCCGGCATGAAAGTGGGCGGCAAACGCACGCTGATCATCCCGCCCGAACTCGGCTATGGCGCGGGAGGCACTCCCGACGGCACGATCCCGCCGAACGCGACGCTGATCTTCGACGTGGAACTTCTGCAGGTGCAGTAGCGGTTTCCGCAATCCTTCTGCCGGCACGATCGTCTCGCGTCGATCAGCCTACTGGTCCACGCCACTGGGAGCGCGGCCGTCGAGGGAAGATGACGCGCAAGGATGCGCGCGCTCCCAGTGCATGACCGATGAAATACGGGGACGTAGAATAACGGATCATAAAATTGAATTGCACGCGCGGCAGGTTAAAGCATCTCCCGTCCCCGGAATTTTGACCCGGAATTTTGGCGGATGTCCCGACAAGAGCCAAAGCTGCCCGATGGCGGAATGACAGGCCGGGCGAATCGACGTTAAGGCTGCTGCCACCGGCACAGTGCAACGGAAGTCGGAGAGACTCTCGATGTCGATCGCATTCGACGGACAGGTCGTAATCGTGACCGGAGCGGGGCAGGGGCTCGGACGCGCCTACGCGCTCGAGCTTGGACGCCGCGGGGCCATGGTTGTCGTGAACGATGTCGCCGGGTTGGAAAGTCCGGAGAGTTCGGCTGCCGATGCGGTCGTGCGCGAGATCGTGTCCGCCGGGGGCAAAGCCGTTACCTCCCATGACACGGTGGCAACACCACTGGGCGGCAAGGCGATCGTGGACCGGGCGCTCGACAGGTTCGGCACCATCGACGCCGTCATCCACAATGCCGGGGTGTGGCGGCATAAGTTTTACGCCGAGATGACACCCGACCAGCTCGATCCTGTCCTCGATGTCCATTTGCGCGGCGCGTTCTTCGTGACGCAGCCGGCCTGGTCGATCATGCAGGCGAAAGGCTATGGCAGAATTGTCCTGACGAGTTCCAGTACGGGAGCGTTCGGCCGGCTGGCAGGCACCAACTATGCGGCAGCCAAAGCAGCGATGCTGGGCCTGGGCCGGGCGCTTGCGCTGGAAGGCGCTCAACATGGCATCAAGACCAATTGCATCCTGCCCGTTGCCCCCTTCCGCAAGCGAGGGCCCGTGCCGGCCCAACTGACCGAGCAGCTCCAAAATGCAGGGTTGTCGCCGGACGATGCCGGGCCGGAGCTTGTCGCACCGATGGCGGTCTATCTCGCCAGCGCTGCCTGCACCGTCAGCGGCGAGGCGTTTTCGGCCGGCGGCGGCCGCTTCGGCCGCGTGTTCGTCGGCGTGGCCGACGGCTGGCTCGGCCCTTCGGAATCTTGCCCTACCGCAGAGGACATCGCGGCGCATCTTCCCGAAATAGAGGATTTGAGCAGCTACGAGATCCCACCTACGTCGTTGGACGAACTGCGCGTCATCGGGCGGCTGCGCAGGAACCGGCAGGGCTAGACGGCATTGAGCCCGTTGCTCGTGCACGGATACAAACAAGAGATTCACTGCCTGGACCGCGGGGCTGAAGCCCAGGTTCAGGTTATGGGGTTATGGGGACATGTTAACTTGTCCCCAGTCCCCGTTCGTAGGAAGGCGCGCAGCTTGGAGAAGGATGAACTGACGAAATGGGCACTCGCCAACGGCTGGCAGATGATCGAAGGCCATCCAAGCCTGACAAAACCCTCATCTCCGCACCCAGCGATCGTACGGCTGGTGCTGAAGGCGACGGTTGCGAATCTCGAAGTGAAAAAGCCTGCCGGCAAATGGGAGAAAATCTCCGGCGTGCCCTACACCAGGATCGAAGCCGACCCCGAGACGGGGTTTCCCCGCGGCCTCGGTCTGGACACGATCGCCGGGTTTTCCATGCTGATGCAGGACAACAAGAATCGCGCGGTGTTTATGCCGAAGCCGCCGAGGGACGAGGATACGCGTTAGGTTTCCGGGATATGAAGTATATTTCCCATGCCAAAGGCCCGTAACGTGAGCCGGTTTTGGAAGGGCATTTCTCCGATGGCCAAGCACACTTTATGAGCGACAGGGACAACCGGCTGCCGCGTCACGCGCAGGCGACATTGCGCAATCGGGAGCCTATTCTCGATTTGTTGACGCGCGTGCTGCCGGCGGCGGGCGTGTTGCTCGAGATTGCAAGCGGTACCGGCGAGCACGCGGCCTTTATGGCGCCGCGACTTGCCCATGGCTTGCACTGGCAGCCAAGCGACGCGCGCTCGGGCGCCCTTGACGACATCGATGCTCACACCGGCGCAGTCGAAAATTCCCGCATTCGCCCTGCTATTTTCTTGAACGCAATCGACAGTGAATGGCCCATTCAGTCCGCGGACGCGGTGTTCTGCAGCAACATGATCCACATTGCGCCTTGGAGGGCTGCGGAAGGGTTGTTCGCGGGCTCGTCCCGCATTCTTGCCAGCTCGGCACCGCTGATTCTCTACGGGCCTTTCAAAAGGCATGAAATGCACACGGCGCCTTCGAACCAATCGTTCGATCGAGATTTGCGGGCGCGCGATTCGAGCTGGGGCGTGCGCTGTCTCGATACCGAAGTAAAGCCGTTGGCCGAGAAATCCGGGTTCGCGCTGAACGAGGTTCTGGCGATGCCTGCCAATAATTTGACAATCGTGTTCCGAAGGCACAAGGCGGTTGGCGAAAACAGCGGGACATAACGCGAAATCCCGCAACGTTTGCCGGTGTGGACCGTACCCCTGTGGTGAGACAGGTGGCTTATCCCGTTGTCTCAGGCTGATCTAAATATGGTATCGTGTCCACGATGAGCCGCCAAGAGAGTGACAGTGGTGGGGCCTCGGCACCTATCGCGGCCTGTGCCGCAAACATATCGACACGTATCTCAACGAGTTCGTCTTCCGCTATAATCGTCGCTTCTTCCGCCATGTCTCGTTCGAATCGATCCTCGGCCTCGCCGTGCGCCATGAACCAGCAGGCTACTGGGACATCATCGAGCGCGCCAACCCCCGCAAGGGCTCCCCCGCGCTCAGGCGCGCACCACGCCGCAGGAAGACAGAGATCGGAATGCGCCAGGACGGCGAGCGCGGGCGAACGACCGCTATCAGCCGTCAGGCGGGCCACCGACGCTAGATATGGATGAACCTGGGACAACGGGGATAAGCCACTGAGACAGGTATCCGGGGACAGGTTATCTGCGCCCATCGCTGATCAAGACGGATCAAAGCAGGCTTGGTTTTGGCCGGCTTGCGGCCTTGTGGGCCGTCGAATGTCGGCATCAGGAACTGAATGGGAAAGATAGAAACCCGACATTGTCTGGTATGAAGCATGGCCGCGGATGATCGCCGAGCAGGCTTCGTTGCGCCGGGCACACCGGCGCGAATATTTGCGCCTGGCGGGAAAACCCTGTATACGGACGAGTGGAACGCCCGGCGAGGACTTGGTGATGCCCCAGACCAGTGGCTGCTACCAAGCTTGGCATAAGGTCGCCGCCCCCTGGAAGGCAGACTTATGCTTGCGGGCGCCAGATGCTCCATCCAGTGCTCCATGGTGACTCTGTGACACTATCTCCGGATCGGTGGTCGGAATTTTCGGCGAACACCAACAATATTCCACGATATCCCCCTGGAACCCGCTTTCGTCGTGCGGAAGGTTTGCTCTGCGAAGCAAGCCTATGCCACCCCGAGCAGCCCATCCGCGTAATTGCGCGTCGTCACGGAGGAGATCGCGCACAGCTGGTATCTCTTCCGGTCATTGCTTTGCTCGGCCGGCTGGATCGCTGGCGTACGGCCGATGAACTCGGCGTCCCCCAAGACCTGTTAGCCGCCTTAGTGGAATCCGATCTCGCCTTCTGGTCCCTAGGAACTCCGAAGCGAGTTCTTACAAACGCATCCCTGCCGCAAATTAAAGGACCGATCGCCCTCGCAGGGAATGTTGCGATAACCACTTTGCTGGGATTGCCAGAAGCGAAAATCACGACATTTCCCTTCATGCCCCGTTCCGGGTCGCTGGATCGCGCGTTTTTGATCGGTGCGAATTTTGGCCTAATCGAGATGGAAGCGAGCGTTTGCTCGCTGAGCATCTGCTGCTGTGCCACTCACGCCGCCCTGATTCGAGACATAATTCCGAAACTTATTCGGGGCGGCGATGCCGATACGTTGTCGGATAACATCGAGACGCAACGTCTGCTGGCTATCCTCAATGCGTTCGCCATGTTAGAGGGCGTGACCCGCGAGCCGTTTCCGGACGGTCAGGCAACCTGGCTCGGACACGCCGGGATACTTTATGCCGCGGGAGGAGCACGCATTCTCATAGATCCGCTATTCCAGCCTAGGAGCAATCCTAGCCGCCGACCGGACATTCCGGTCCACCCGGGCAATATGGGCGAAGTGTCCGCTGTATTGATCACGCATGGTGACAACGATCATCTGAATGCCAACTCGCTGTTTACGATTCCGCGCAACACGCCACTGGTGATCCCCAAGCCCGACGTTATCAAACCTTACCACGTCGACATGAAGCGCATGGTATCGTTGCTCGGGTTTACGGACGTCCGCGAGGTCGCAGAGTGGGAGCGGCTGCAGTTTGGAGAAGCGATTGTCGTTGCCGCGCCGTTCCAGGGCGAGGACTGGGGACTGGAGATTCCGGCGCGAACCTATCTTGTTTCGAGTCCGGAACTCACAATTTATGCCAACGCAGACTCGACATCCACACCCGACGTTTATCAGCGATTGGCGAAAGACTTCCGTATCGATTTGGCCTTTTTGGGCGTAACCGGGGCGTCGGAAACTTATGTGTCGCCGCCAGGTTTTGGGTACGGCGATTTCTACACGCCTTGGATCCCCCGCGAGCGCCGTAACGAGTGGGTCCAGTTATGCAATGGTCCCGAGGAATCGGCCGAAGCTGCCGCACTCCTTGGCGCAAGACATGCCTTCGGTTACGCTGCCGGCGGCGCCTCCTGTTTCGAGGTTGCTTACTCCGATCGCGGAACACATGAGGAATTCGCAAAAATTCTCCAACAGCACCACGGACACCCGCAGCCCTTGGCACTGAAACTTGGGAGCCCGGTAATGGCTACTCATTTACGCGAAACATGAGCGTCTTAGCTTGGCAAAAAATCCGCGAAATAGCGGGCCATTACGCGAATTCCCGCAACGTATGTCGGTGACGGTAGCACGTGTGTGGCCCCGCGAGCGTGGAGACCGTCGCCGATGTCACCAGAAGCAAGTTGTTATAAGGCAGGGCAATCGCTTGGGTGCGGGGTGTGCCGTGACGGCCTCTAACGATAACGATCCGGTTATCGTCGACTCGGAGCGGTCTTGTCATTTCGAAAAGGATGGAATTGAGGTGGAAGCTCGCATCTGCAAACTGGAAGACAGCGATGAGTGGGCTTTGCAGGTCATCGAAGAGAATGGCGTCTTTCGTTGCACCACCTGACCCCAGGAACGTTCATTGAGTCCGAGTTTACTACTGAGTCAACTCGGATCGCGGTAGCGATCCCCGGGCGCGATTCGAAGCTCCGCCGCTTCGCGCGCCGGCCACTGAGAGCGCGGCACCCGACTTGATCGGGGCCCTCGGCCGTCAAGCAAAGATGACGCGCGAGGATGCGCGCGCCCGGTAGACGAACCGGCCGCCGAGCTCAATTGCCCAGGCTTGGCTCCGCCGGAGCAGCAGGAACCGGCGCTTCGTTGGGCCACGGAGAGCCGACCAAGGCCTGCTGCATCTCTACCGTGCAGCTGGCCGAGATCGATTCCGATATCGTTGTCCATTGGCTGATCACGAATGCCGCAAGGCTCAATCCATATGTCGACGCAAAAATGCTTTGGGTATGGGTACAGTAGCCATTGAGGTCGCGAGCGCTTCTGAGAGAAGAAACATTGGCGGCCCTGGTCTTGAATTCGTGATAGCTCGATTGGCCGCCTTCGCCGTTTTCTCTCTCGAAAAACGAAAGCAGCGCAGCGTCCGCCTTCTGCAGCTCGTCGCGATGGCTCAGCACGAAATCGTTGTAGAGCGAAGCCTGGCCGCAGGCGAGCGCCGCGACCATCAACTCCTGCTGCATGGCCGAGGTTTTCATCGCGAGATCGTCTTCCGGTCTGACGCATTCGGAAGATGCAAACGCATTGCTGCCGACCAGCACGCCGGCCATCACCATCGCCGTCACTTTTCGCTTCATGGCCTGCCCCTTTGTCACCTACGACCTCAATCGTAAGCGACCGCTCGTAACGCCACGCTAATGTCTCCGATCGAAATCGATTCCAATTCTTCCGATCGGCGCAACGACGGCTCCCGCCCGGGCATCCGACACGTTACAAATTCCGCCGCCATTGAACATTCACGCCGGCAATACGCAAAAATACGAACCAATTGATTCATTGCCGGGAAATCTTCGACCATGTACAGTCTTCATCGCTGGGCGTGAGGGGCATCTCTCCGCTTCGACGATCTTAGGCCAGGGCCGCCGCAGGTGGAGGAGTTGCATGCTGGGCGTCTTTCCGCGCGCAAAGGTCTGCATATTTCGCATTCTGCCCGGCTGGAGCAGCGCCATAGTGGGCGCGCTTCTTTTCTCCGGCGCCGCTCTGGCAAGCTCCGACGGAACCGATGCCTTGCGGGGTAACCCGGCCGCAACGCCCGCCGCCGCTCAGGCGACCGCGTCCAGTGCCGCCGTCTATTGGCCCACACATGGCTGGCGAAGCTCCACTCCGGAAGCTCAGGGGATAAACTCGCGCGTGCTGGCCGACGCGCTCAATGCCATTCGCGCGCGGCACATTCCGGCCAACAGCCTGCTCATCGAGCGCCACGGCAGCATCGTGCTCGACGCCAGCTTCTACCCTTACGATCCCGACCGTCCGCACGAGGTGTTCTCGGTCACGAAAAGCGTGACGTCGTCGCTGGTGGGCATCGCCGTCGCCGACGGCAGGCTTGCGAGCCTCAATGTCCCCGTGAGCACTGTCCTTCCCGATCAAGTGCCGGCGGATACGAACAAGTCGCGGATTACGCTCGCCGATCTGCTGAGCATGACGTCCGGGCTGGATTGCAGCAACTCCCAGGGGATGTCGTTCCTGGAGATGATGGAACGCAGCCCTCACTGGGTATCCTATGCGCTGGAACGCCCGGAAGTGGCCGAACCCGGTACGCGGTTCGGCTATTGCGCCGGGAATATGCATGTCGTTTCCGCCGTGCTCTCCCGCGTGACTGGCCAGAGCGCAGCCGATTATGCCAGAGCACGCCTGTTTGGTCCGCTCGGTATCACCGAGGTCTCCTGGCCGAAGGATGCGGACGGCATCAGCCATGGTTTTGCCGATCTGCAGCTGGCGCCGCGCGACATGGCCAAGCTCGGCTATCTTTGGCTCCATCACGGCGTCTGGGAGGGAAAGCAGATCATTCCCGCCGCATATCTGGCGGATGCGCTCAGCCCCCACGCCACCGTCGAGCCGGGTGTGCAGTACGGCTACGGGATGTGGCTCTATTCCGGGCGGGGCCATGCCGGCGGACCGCCCGATTTCGAAGCCAACGGCGTGGGCGGTCAGCGCATTGCCGTGATTCCGAGCCAAGACATGGTTGAGGTGATCACCGGCCAGGGCCTCGATGCCAACGAAGTTGCAAGCCTGGTTTCCGACGCGGTCAAATCGGATGCCGCGCTCCCCGAAGACTCGCAAGAGTTCGGGCGTCTGGAGACGGATGTCGCGGAAGCCCGCGCCGGCACCTCGGTCGACTCGTCGTTTGCGCTTGCCGCGGTGGAACCCAGGCCCAGGCCCGAACCCAGCATCGTGGCCGGCGCACTGGACATGGATTCACCGGTGATCGCCGTGATTCCGAAACCGCGGCCGGAACTTGAAATCGCCGCGGTGGCGGCAAGCGGGCCTGTACTTTCCTGCGTAACACCCAAGCCGCGGCCCATGATCGAGCACGCGCCTATGGCGTCGGCAATCGATGGGGCGTTTGCCGGCGCCCGGCCGAAGCCGCGGCCGGAACCCTTGCTGGCGTCCCGGCCGACGAGTGTGCCCTTGCCCGGCGTGAATGCGCAGGAGCCAAGCCCTTCGCTCGACCTTGCGGCAAACGTTGCAACCGATGGCATGCTGCGGGTTGCCGTGTCCCCCAAGCAGCGGCCCGGCTCCTAGCCCGATCCGTCCCTCGGGGCTTGCCGCTCGTATCGGTCAATGCACCGTTCGCTGCCGGTCGTGCCATCCGAGCCGCCGCCAGTCGGGATCGCGCCGCCTGTTCGGCGGCAAAGCCGTTCTTGCCCGGAAATTCTTGCCGCGTGCTGCGCAGAGGCACTCGCTCTCTTCGTTAGGTCGTTGAAATCACACAGGAATTTCCTGCCGAAAAGAGGCACGAAACTGGCAAGACAGGATGCGAAGAAAACCGAGCAGGGCAGAAGGCGCTCATGATCCACACTCCGCGCCGCCTTAGACGAACCGGGCAAGCATTTACACTTGCACTGAGCGCCGTCCTGAGTTTCGCGCCCGTCGATGCCGCGCTTGCCTTCTCGCGCGTGAAGGACCTCGTGGACGTCGACGGCATTCGCGACAACATGCTGGTCGGCTATGGCCTCGTGGTCGGCCTCAACGGTTCGGGAGACTCGCTCCAGAACGCGCCGTTCACCCAGCTGAGCATCCAGGTCATGCTGGAACGGCTGGGCGTGAATACGCGCGGCGCCACGATGCAGACCAAGGATGCGGCCGCCGTGATGGTCACGGCCAATCTTCCCGCCTTCGCAGCACAGGGCTCGCGCATCGATGTTTCGGTGAGCGCGCTAGGGGACGCCAAGAGCCTGCAAGGCGGAACGCTGCTCGTCACGCCGATGTTCGGCGCCGACGGCAGCATCTACGCACTGGCACAGGGCCCGGTCTCGATCGGCGGCTTCGTCGCTCAAGGCCAGGCAGCCAGCGTGACCCGGGGCGTGCCGACGGCCGGCCGGATCGCCAATGGAGCCATCGTCGAAAAAGAAATCGGATTTTCTCTGGCGGCGCAGAAGACACTCAAGCTGTCGCTGCACAATCCCGACCTAACGACGGCACAACGCATCGCCGATGCCGTGAACGCCTTTCTGGGGCAGGCCGTCGCCACGGTCGACGATCCGTCCACCCTCAGGCTTGCCGTTCCCGGCGGCTACAAGAACGGCGTCGTGGGCATGCTGAGCGACATCGAGCAGATCAAGGTCGATCCCGACCAGCCGGCGAAAGTGATCGTCGATGAACAGTCGGGCGTGATCGTGATGGGCTCGGACGTGCGCATCTCAACCGTGGCCATCGCGGAAGGAAATCTGACGATCAAAGTCACCGAGTCCCCGCAAGTCAGCCAGCCGAACCCGCTTTCGAACGGCCAAACGACGGTGGTTCCCCGCTCGCAGATCCAGGTGGACGACTCGCACGGCAACAAGATGGCCATTGTGAGCCAGGGTGTGAGCCTGCAGAAGCTTGTCGACGGTCTGAACGCGTTGGGCGTGGGGCCGCGCGATATCATTTCGATCCTGCAGGCGATCAAGGCCGCTGGAGCCCTCCAGGCCGACATCGAGATCATCGGATGACCGGGATGATTTCAGCGGTCCTCACTCTCAAAATGTCGTCATGGCCCGCAGTGGCGGGCCATGACAGCTTGTGTTGATTGAAGTGACGCCATGACCGCAGCCATCGACTCGTCAGCAGCTCAGGCACTCGCGCAAAACCGCCCGCTTTTCGTCCCTCATGCAACCGCCAACGCGGATGCCGCGAAAAAAGCCGCGTCGCAATTCGAAAGCGTTTTCATCTCCGAGTTCCTGGGCTCGATGTTCGAAGGCGTTTCGACCGACGGCCCGTTCGGCGGCGGCCAGGGCGAAGCGATGTTCCGCTCGCTCATGCTCGACCAATACGGCAAGGAGATCGAATCGCGGGGCGGCTTCGGCCTTTCCGCCGCCATCGCCAAGCAGCTCTTGGCTGCCCAGGAAGCGCATAAGGGAATCGCACAGAAATGAGCCAAATCGAAGAGCGGGCAGAGCGCGTGCTGGCGCTGACGCAGCGCCTTGCCGAAGCGTTGTTGGGAGATCTCGCAGCGCTCGATCGCGGCCGCCCGAGCGAGATGCGTTCCATCCTGCCGGAAATCCAGCAGCTGCTTTCGCAATATGCGCGCGAAGCGGCCGCGGTGAAGAACGCTGCGAAGATGCTGCCCTCCGGCACGCGCGCAAAGCTCTTCGGCGCCACGACCAAGCTGCACGACGTGCTGGCGCGGCACGAGCGGCGGCTCACCTGTCTGCGCAACGCCAGCGAGGGGATGATCCGCGCCATCGTGGACGACGTCGACCACAAGAAGCGCGTCACCCGCCCCTATGGCCCGCGTCCGGGCGTACGGGCTCCCGGCGCCATGCTGTACAACGGCGTGGCGTAAGCCCCCGCCCCCTCTGATTGCCATGGGTCGGAAAAACGGGCCGACGGATTACGCCACCGTGGAAACCCCGGCGCCCATCAGGGAAAGCGCGAGGGAGTAGTTGCCGATCTTCGACTGCAGATAAGCGGGAGCCGGGCCGGACGATTGCTGCGTGGTGCTGGTGCTCGACGGCGGCGAATTGATCGCCTGATAGACGTTGCGGATTTGCGCCAGGACATTTCCGAGCGCGGCATGAGCCGCGCCGGCGCCGACGGACGTCGAGATATCCATGTTGTTCAACAGCCCAAGGCCGAACACTTTTTGCGCACCCGAACTGCTCGACGGTGACGTGGATGTCGACGCGCTGGTGGTCTTGCTTTTGGCCGGTGCAGTGAGCGCACCGGCCGGAATGCCAAGGCGTGCCAGCGCATCGGAATCGGTCGGCCCGGCAACGAGGTTCGCCGTCACGCCCGGATTGACCGCGATTTTCAGCTGCTGGCCGCTGGCGCCGTAGGTGATGCTCGCCTTGCCGTTGAAGAAAAGCCCATTGTTGATCTTGTCGACGAGCGATTGAAGCGTTTCACCCTGGCCGATGGTGATCGTCGTGTTGCGCGCCGCAGCGCCCCGCACGTCGATATTAAAGCTGTCACCAGTCCGCAATGTCGACACCGATGACAAATAAGCTGGTTCATTGAGGCGGATTGTGCCGCGCGGCAGTCCCAGCGCGTCAAGCACGCTCGAACCCTGAGGGTCGATGGCAATGCCCTGAGCCGTGGATTGCCCGTCGACGCCGCCATATTGGCGTGTCCACTCGACGGTGCCGCCGGAGCCCAAAGCGGCGACATACATATTGTTGACGCCGGCGACGTTGCGGGTTTGGCCGGCAAAGGTGCCGGTGGTCGTTCCGGCGAGATAGACCGTGCCGTCCTGACCGACCGTCAATGCGTTGCCTTGCGTGTTGCCGCCGCTGGTACCAACATAGCTGACAGTATTCGGCGTCGCGCTTGCGCCGTTATCCGTGAGATCGAAGACGAAGCCGTTGGTGCCGGCTGTGCCGGCATTGGCGATACTTGCCTGTCCGCCCGCGTCGAGCGAACCGTTGGCCGTGGTTCCGGAAAGGTAGACCTGGTCGCCCGATACGGCGAGATTGCCCAGCGCGCCGTTCTGCAGATTGCCGAGATTGACCTGCCATTCCGGCGCTTGCGTCGCATCGCCATTGGCATATTTCGCGACGACGGCCTGGCCGTTCTGCACGGAGGCTACGACCAGCCCGCCATCGGACGTCGTGGCGGTCGCAGCCACCTGATCCTTGCCGGACGGGCCGAACTGCTGTTCGTACGCAATGCTGCCCTTCGCACTGAGCTTTGCGACATAGGCGTTGGTGCCGCCCGAATTCGTTTGGCCCGCGCCTATCACGCCGGTAACCTGTCCCCCGATATAGACGTTGCCGGAGGAATCCACGCTCACCGCTTGCGCCTGATTATTGGCAAGGGTGGGAATCTGCGTCACCCAGTTCTGATTGCCGCTGGCATCGTAACTGGTAACGAAACTGCCCGCATTGCCGTCCGAGATGGCCGTCTGCGTGAGCTGCGACGTCGTCGAACCTGCTACGACCACGCCGCCCTGGGGATTGACCGCTAGCGAATACGCCGATGCTGTGCCCGCGCTGCCCAGCATCTGGGTCCACTGCAGATTGCCGGCCGAGTCGTATTTCGACAGATAGACGTCCTGCGAGCCCTGGTTGATCTCGTTGCCGAAATTTCCGGTCACGTTGCCGACGACGTAGACATTTCCGTTCGAATCGACCGCCGTGGCTTGCGCAGTGGTCGTTCCGGAGCTCGGATCGACTGTCTGAACGAAATCGCCTGTCGGCGAGCTTGAAAAATTCGTCAGCTTGGTGAGCCGCCCCTGTACGTCGGACGGTGTTGTCGACGTGCCGGATGTTCCGTTGACATTGGTCGTGGAGATCGAACCCGCGGGATTGCCCGTGGAACCCGCAACATAGAGCGCCGGGGTTGCCGCGGCCGAGGACAGCGTAACCGTTTCGTTCGGCGCCGGCGTGATCTGAATGCCATAGGTGGCCTTCGTGGGATCGTCGATCGAGCCCTGCGTGATAACCCGCGTAAACCGAGTCGAAAATCCGCCGGCTGCAAGCTGCTGATTGACGTAATTATCGATGTTATCGATCGTCAACGGCCCCTGGACCTGCGAAAGATCGATCGGCACGTTGGTCGTCGTGCCGCCTTTGGTAACGGCGATGTTAAAGCTGTCGCCGGCGCTGACATTGGGCAGCGCGTTCTCGATATTGGCGTCGCCGACGATTGTCGCTCCCTTATACGAGAAGCTGGGGGAGGGTATGCCCACCGTGCTCGTCACCGACGAGTTCGTCTGGCCGGCCTGGAGCGCAAAATCGTTGAAGCTCGATGAAGAAACGAAGGACTGGACTTGCGAAAGCCCGGTCTGGAACAGCGTGTTGAAGCCGACGAGCTGGCCCGGCGTCATCGTGGAGCGCTGCGACATCGAGGCGAGGTAATAGAGACTGTTCACGCCCTGATAGAGCGCGAAAAGCTTCTGGTTGTCCTCCGCAAGCTTGTCGGTGGTCGATGCGCCGACGGTCAACGTGGCGTTGTTCGGATTGATGAAATTCGTGGTGGAAAGAATCTTCGCATCGCGAACCGGGCTGTTCGCCGCGAGCGGAGTCTCCCATGGCGGATGCCCGCCTAGATCCGTCTGCGTCGTCGCGGTGGAAGATTGGGCCGAAGCATGCGCGACGGGGGCGTGTGCGTTGAAATAACCGATGAGCGAACTGGGATCGATGGACGGCAAAACGACCGTGCCGTTCGCCGTCGACGACGTGTACGGGCCTCCAAAGGATGGCAATCCGCCAATTGTGGACATTGGCTATTCAACTCGCATTTGGGGCGATTGTCGCGGGCCAGGATTAAGGAGACACTAAGGAATTGTGATTAAGGGCGTCTTAAGTCTGTCGCACGATAAAAGCATATGCGCGCTAACGACCCTTACGAGCTTGGCCTCGCCCTTTCCGCGCAGTCCCGCCATTACGATGCCATCCATGAATACGAACGCGCTCTTGCCGAGAGACCCGGCGATACGCGCGTGCTTTTTGCCCTGGGCAATACGGCAAGCGCACTTGGGATGGCCAAGCCGGCGGAGGAATTTTTTCGCCGGGTGCTTGCGCTGGAACCGCGCCGCCTGGAAGCGCTGGTCAATCTTGCTAATCTGTTGCGCGCGCAAGGCGATCTGGACGGCGCAAAACGCCTGATCGCGCCGGAGCTTTCGGCCAACGCGAGCGCGCCGGAGCTGTGGCTGACGATGGGGTCGATCCATCGCGAGTTGGGCGACCATTTGCTTGCCGCTGCCCATTATCGCGAAGCACTCGCGCGCGATCCCGATTGCGTTGCGGCTATGGGCAATCTCGCCGACCTTCTGGCCGATGACGGCGCCGTTGACGAGGCCATGGCCCTTTACGATCGCGCCTTGTCTCGCGAGCCGAAGAATGCGCAGCTCCGCTTGAACCGCGCCGTGCTTCGTCTGCTCGTCGGCTCGCTGGCCGAAGGATGGCGCGATTACGCGGCCCGACTAAGGATTCCCGGCAAGGCGCCGGTTTGCGACCATGGTCTGAAGCCGTGGAACGGCACGAGCCTGAAGCGCACGCGCCTGCTCGTCACGGCCGAACAGGGCGTCGGCGATCAGATCATGTTTGCAAGCCTCTTCGGCGAGATTTCGGAGCGCGCGCGAACGGAAGGCGGAGCCGTCGTCATCGAGTGCGAGCCGCGACTCGAAAACTTGTTCGCCCGGTCGTACCCGGCCGCAACGGTTCGCCCGGCACAGATGCAAACGGCGGGCGGCGTGACGCGCGCGCACTATGCTTGGCTCCAACAGGCCGGGGGCGCCAACGCCGCCATCGAGATGGGAAGCCTGCCGCGCCTGCTGCGCAGATCGATAGACAGTTTTCCCACACCCCACGCCTATCTCGTGGCAGATGCAGCCGAGGTACAGCACTGGCGTGGCGTATTTCGCGGCAGCGGCCCGGCACCCTACATCGGCATATGCTGGCGCAGCGGCAAGACCGGCGGCGGGCGCGGCCTACAATACGCGCCGCTCGCGGCGTGGGCCGAATTCCTGCGCACGCTCCCGGGCACGATCGTCTGCACGCAATACGATGCGACACCGGAGGAAGTCGCGACACTCTCCGCCCTCAGCGGCCGCGATATCCATCTTCCCGCGGGCATCGACCAGAAGCGTGAACTCGACCGGGCTGCGGCGATGCTTTCGGTTCTGGATGCCGTAGCGAGCGCACCCACCGCGGTATCCTGGCTGGCTGCCGCAACGGGGACACCCACGTTCAAAATTCTCTACGACACCAGCTGGACGAATTTCGGAAAGACCTGCGAACCCTTCGCGCCGGCCTGCACCTGCCTGATGCCCAAATCGCGCGGCGACTGGGCCGATGTCTTCGCGCAAGCGACGAGATTGATTGGAGCGTAATACGTTCTGTCGGTCTCACCGACATCCCATTCACCACTAAGACACGAGGAACACGTGCCGTGTCTCCCCTCGAGTGTGTCCGGCGCGAAGCGCAAATAAATCTCACACCGAGACACAGAGGCACGGAGAGGCTGCGTCGACGTTAAGCGCAGACCTTTCCTCTGCGTCTCCGTGGCTCTGTGTGATAATTTCCTTGATCGTGCCAGTCCTCGGGGCTCCACAAATGACCTTTGCACGAGACGCGTCATCGCTCCAATGAGGCGCTGAGCCGGCTCTTAACTCAGAACGCGTTTTGAGCCGCCGGAACGCCTGGCTGAGAGAGCGCGGGCGAGGTCGGCGGCGATCCGGCTTGCGCCTTCGCCGTCGATTTTGGCAAGGCCCATCGCGCGCATCTCGCGCAGACGCGCACGATCCGAAAGAAGCGCCCAAACCGTGCGCGCGGCATCCTCGGGCGCAATGCGCTCCACGACGCCAAGCGAGACCCCCATGCCCGCCCGCTCGAAGGCGGATGCCGACTGCGCGTGGTCTTCCGTCAGGCACACATAGACGGCCGGCACGCCGGCAGCGGCGAGCTCGTAGGCCGTCACGCCGAAGGCCGTCAACGCCATGTCGGACGTGGCGTATTCGGTCGCGAGGTCGCTTGCGCCTTCGACGGTTTCGAAATGCGGCGCCAAACTGACGATGGCTTTGGCAATGCGGGCGCTATCCTCCATTCCGGGACCAATGACAAAGCGCGCGCGGAACAACGGATTGAGCTTGCGGAGGGCGCGTGCGGCGCCAAGCGTGAGGCCCATGGGATCGCTTCCCCCCATGGTAACGAGTACGGTCGGCCTGGGGAGCAGCCTGGGAGCGGCGGCGAGCGCGGTCCCGGACGTACCGAGCAGTGCCCATTCCCAACCCACGCGCACGCAGCACCGTGCGCCTTTCCAGTCGAGAGTCTCGGTTTGGGGAACGGGCGGGTAATACGCAAAATCGGCGGCCAGACGCAAATCCGACGCGTCGTCGATCGCGGCAACGAGAGGACGAGATGGAATCGCTTCAAGGTCCTGCCGGGTCACACCTTCCCGGACGTCGTAGACGACAATGTCGGGCGATTGCGCCAGCACGGACTGTCTGAAATCCTCCGACAGGCAATTCGCGCCGAGTAGCTTGACTTCAAATCCGGCCGACCGAATAGGCACAAGCGCGTCGCTGCTGCCGTTCAGGCAGAATTGAACCCCGATGCCTTCTCTGTCGCGCAAGGCGCGCGCCAGCGCAACCATGCGTTTGACATGACCGTACCCAAACTTGCCGCCGCCATCGCACCGGATGACGGCTAATCCGCCCGTAGACGCAACCGGCTTCTGCCGGACATGCGAATTGACCTGTCGCAACTGCGGCTCCCGCTCGAGAAGCGCGAGGAGATCGGCCAGCGAAGCTTCGCCGGCGCGCGCGGCCATGCGTCCGTGCACCGCCTCGATGAAGGTCAGATCGTCAGGCGTATCGACGGTGAGCCGGCCCGCCTGCCGGGCAAGCGCCGGGTAAGGAGCGGCGCGCGCAATCCGCACGAACTCCGGGTGGAGCTTGAAATATCCGGTGACGTGCTCGCGCGCGACGGGATCGTCGTGAGCATCCATCATGAGCTTGTCGAGCGCCCGCCGCGTGAACGGATCGACGCCCTCATGCGCGGTCGCCGCTCCCTTTTCGAGGAGCACGTAGTCCCCGTCCTGCTCGAGCAGGGCCGTGACAAGATGATCGACAAATCCCGGATCGATGAAGGGTGCATCCGAGGAAACGCGCACGATCACGTCCGCGTCGAGCAGCTCGGCGGCGCGCGCGAAGCGCGCCAGCACGTCATCCTCCGATCCGCGAACGACGGGGACGTCGTTCTCCCGGCACCATTCCACGATGGCGTTGTCGCGCGGCTGCGTGGAGGTGGCAACCGCAATCTGCTCGACCAGCTGCGAACGCTTGAGCCGGTTGACCACATGCCAGATGAGCGGCTTGCCGGCGACCGGCATCAAGACTTTGCCGGGCAGGCGCGTGGAGCCCATGCGCGCCTGGATGATGGCGACGATGCGCAAATGATCGCTCGGCTCCGGGGGAAACATCATGCGGCCGGCTTCCAGGTTGCGCGGAGATAGCGAAGCGGCCGCATTCCGTCCGCCGGGTCGGCGCGCCACTCCCGGTCGGAAACCTCCGAAGGCTGCGGCTCCTTGAAGCCGGCGCCGTCGGCAAGCAGGGATTGCCGTATGCGTGCGATGACAGGAGCAATTTCGTCGGGAAGCCAACAGTGGCCGGCGGCGTATTCGGCGCCATGGCCGTCGAGATCGAGATGGAATTCCACTGCCGCGGCACGCCAACGGTGAACTGCGCGCTCGATCACACACGGGGTTCGCGTGTGATCCGACCATCCCACTTCGCAGCCGGTTGCATCGCGGATGACGGCAATGGCGGAGAGATTGGCTTCAGTGGGCGGCGTGGGGTAGGCCGATACGCAATGCAGGAGCACGATTTCCCGCGCGCCGGCGCTCTTGAGCGTCGCGGCGGCGGTTACGATCTCCTCCAGCGTGGCCATGCCGGTAGACAGCACCACGGGCTTGCCGCTGCGCGCACACGCTTCCAGTAGCGGGGTGACCAGCAGCTCGTAGGACGCGATCTTGTAGAACGCCACGAAGGGTGCAAGTTCGTCCACGGCTTCGATATAAAACGGCGTACACGAGAACGCGATACCGCGCTTGCGGCAGCGCTCGGCAAGCGGCGCCAGATGCGCAAGCGGCAGCTCCCAGTCGCGACGGGCGCGATGTTTGGCGCTCGCCGCCAGGATTTCGGGCGCGAACATGCGATCGATTCGGAAAAGCTGAAACTTAACGGCATCGCTGCCGCAATCCGCAGCCGCATCCACGAAAGCGAGCGCGCGCGAAAGCTCGCAACCGTGATTGCTGGACGCTTCGGCGATGAACAGCGGCCGTCGATGCACGTGCGGGATCCTTCTTAGGCTTAACCATTTCTAAAGGCGGTTTGGCTAAGGGAAGGTTAATACCTTGCGGATTTCGTAGAGTTTTGGCGGACAGCCCCAGGTTGAGCACGACAACCTCACCGGTCTTCATCGTATCCAGCGGGCGGTCGGGCACTGCGATGCTGCACAAGCTTCTTTCGGCAGTAGACGGCGTCGAAATGCACCACGAATACATGGTGCATGTCATTCAGCCGCTGGCGGTCAAACGCTATCTGGGCTGGGTCGGCAGCGCGGAAGCCGTATCCGTGCTCCGCGGCGTTCACGGCGCCGCCGTGCATTACAGCAAGCAGCCCGTGTGGGGCGATTCGTCCAACAAGCTTTCCTGGCTCATCGGCGAGCTTGCGGAGGTCCTGCCCGACGCCAAGTTCGTCCACTTGGTGCGCGACGGAAGGAAGGTCGCGAGCTCCTATTTCCACAAGCTCGGCGCCGAATGTTACGACGACCACTCAACCGCGATTCTTGCTGCGCATGCGCGCGATCCCGCACGCAATCCCGCTCCGCCGCCGGAAAAGAAATACTGGTGGCCGCAGCCGCGGCCTTCGGACACTTTCGCCGAGGATTTCAAGTCGTTCGACCAATTCGAGCGCATCTGCTGGCACTGGGCGGAAATCAATCGGGTTATCCTCAAATCGCTCGCGGACATCGCCCCCGAACGCAAGCACTTCGCGCGTCTCGAAAGTCTCGAGGCAAACCCGCCGGAGGTGGCCGCCCTTTTCGGGTTCCTGAGACTTCCCTTCCGTGAGGCGTATCACGCGATGTTCGCCCGGCCGCACAATGTCAACCAGCCGGAGGACCGTCTGCTCGATGCGGGGCAAGCGGCGAGCTTTCAGCGTATCGCCGGAGCCGTGCTCGACGAACTCGGTTACGCGGGAAAACCGGAATACGTAGTAAAATATTAACCGCGACGGACGAAGAATGGTTAGCAGATAGTTCCCGGAGCTCCATCATGAGCGCAATCTGCGAGCTTTGCCGTCACGACAGCCTCGAACCGGTCTACGAGCCGGATGGGACGACGCGCGGCCTGAAGGTCCATGTCTGCCTGCATTGCGGATTGGTCCAGAGTCTGCCGCGCATCGATCGGGCTCCACGCGCTCCTGCGGCCGTATCGGGCGGCGCCGACTGGGGCAATGTGCGATACGGCAAGGCATTTCGCACCTCCGCCGTGCTCGCGCTCCTCAAACGCCATGCGGATCTGAACGCGGACTTGTCGCTCCTCGATGTCGGTTCCAATCGCGGCAGCTTCGTCCGCGCGTTCCTCGATGCCGCACCGTTGGCAACGGTGGTCGCGGTGGAGCCGGATGCGCGCGTGGCGCCTGCGTGTGACGGTCTGGATCGCGTCGAGCTGATCGGAGCACGGATCGAAGAGGCCGCGCTGGAAACCGAGCGCTTCCACATCGTCCACTCCTGCCACACCATAGAGCATCTCGCCGAGCCGGCACGTGTGCTGGCGGATCACTGGCGCGTCCTCAGGCCGGGCGGCCTGTTGATCCTCGATGCTCCAAACATTGCGTTTCTCGGCGCCGACGATGTCGTAGAAGAATGGTTCATCGACAAGCATCTCTATCATTTCTCGGCCCGCACGCTGATGCGGCTGCTGGAAGTCTGCGGTTTCGAAATCGTGTCCGCTCCGGACATTTCCGACAGCGAAAACCTGCTGCTTGTCGCGCGAAAGTCCTTGAAAGCCCACCCCGCGATCGGGTCCGATCCGCGCGAGGTGGCATCGGCCCACACGCTCATCACGACGTATGTTTGCGCGCGCGCCCGCAATCTCGCCGCGCTCACCTTCGTGGCGGCGGAAATCTCGGCCATGAAGCCCAAACGCGTCGCCATTTGGGGTGCCGGACGGATTTTCGATTCGGTCGTCAGGCATGGCGGGCTCGCCCTCAACTCGCTGACGCTCCTGGTCGACACGCATTTAAAGTCGCATGTGGCGGAACGCTACGGCTGTCCGCTGGCGGGTCCGGAGGAGCTTGCGAACGCCAGCCCCGATGTCGTCGTCATCATGTCGCGCGGCTTTGCCGATGAGATCGCGCGCGAAGCACGCCGTCTCCTGCCCCACGCCGAAATCGTCGCTTACGCCGACGTTCTGCATCGGGCGCGCTCGAGGAAGGCAGCCTGAAACATGGCTCAGCCTTCGCCAATCTTCCGGGGATCGGAGCCGTTCGCGGGCGCTCTTTCAAGTAGGCTCAGGCTGGCGGCACGCTTCACGCGCCAGCACGCCATCGCAGCGATCTTTCATGCCGGCTCAGGGCATCCCGGCGGCGCCCTTTCTGCCGCCGATATACTCGCCTGTCTTTTCGGTGCGGAACTCAATATTTGGCCGTCGACGCTGACCGACGCCGATCGCGACCGCTTCGTCCTCTCCAAGGGCCATGCTGCGCCGGCGCTTTACGCCATCGCCGCACATCATGGTTTTTGCGACGCCCGCACAGCACTTTCCTTGCGCAAGCTCGGCAGCCCGTTTCAGGGACATCCGCACGTCGGCGACCTGCCGTTCGTGGAGACGAGCACGGGTTCGCTCGGCCAGGGATTTTCCGTCGCACTGGGCATGGCCATGGGCTTGAAACTCCAGCGCAGCTCCGCACGGGTCTACGCGCTTCTGGGCGACGGAGAACTGCAGGAAGGCGAAGTGTGGGAAGCGGCCATGTGCGCCGCCCATCACGGGCTCGACAATCTTTGCGCGATCATCGACTACAACAAGCTACAGAGCGACGATCGCAACGATGCCATCATGCGGATCGAGCCGCTCGCTGCGAAGTGGCAGGCCTTCGGCTGGGGCGTCACCGAGATCGACGGCCACGACATCGATCAAATTCTTTTCGCCCTGCATTGGGCGCGGACCGGGCAAACTCCGGCCGTCATCGTTGCGCACACGATAAAAGGCAAAGGCGTGTCTTACATGGAAGACGTGCCGCATTGGCACGGCAGCGTGAAGCTGACGAGAGATCAGGCCCAACAAGCGCTCGAGTCGCTAGACGCAAGCGACAACGAAGTAAAGGATCTCCTCAATGTCGGCAGCCGCTAAAGCTCCTGCCCTCATCGGATCGAGCGGGGATTCGCTCAGAGAGGCCTTCGGCAAGGCTCTTGCCGATCTGGCTGCGGATTTCCCCAAGCTGGTCGTTCTCGATGCCGACATCGCGGGCGGCACAGGCGCACATCATTTTCGCAAACGCTGGCCCGAAAGGTTTCTGCAATTCGGCATTGCCGAGCAGAACATGATGGCGGCGGCCGGCGGACTTTCGGCGGTCGGTCTCTTGCCCGTGGTGACTACGTTCGCGGTGTTTTGCCTGCGTGCCATCGAGCAGGCGCGGCTTTCGATCGCCTATGCGCGGCGCAATGCGAAGATCGTCGCCAGTCACCCCGGCCTCGATGTCGGGCCTGACGGCGGCTCCGCCCAGGCATTGGAAGACATCGCGGCTTTCCGTGCCATTCCGGGCATGACGGTCATTTCGCCTGCCGATCCCGTCGAGACGGCGCTTGCGACCCGCGCGATCCTCGAATTCGAAGGACCCGTCTACATGCGCACCGGCCGCAGCCCGGCCCGGCGCGTGTTCGGTGCCGATCATCGCTTTGAAATCGGCAAAGGCCAGATCATCCGCAACGGCCGCGATGTCACGATCGTGGCCTGCGGCGTGGAACTCGCTCGCGCGCTCGATGCCGCAGAAATTCTGCAGCGCGAATCGATCTCTGCCCGCGTGGTCAACATGCCGACAATAAAGCCTATCGACGGCGAGCTTCTCGCGTGCTGCGCGGAAGAGACCGGCGCGATCGTGACCGCCGAAGACCACAATATCTTTGGCGGGCTGGGCGGCGCCGTTGCGGAAGCTCTCGCGTCGAGACGGCCCTGTCCGGTGGAGTTCGTAGGCGTCAAGGATAGTTTCGGTGCGTCGGGCGAACCGGAAGAGCTTGCCGCGGCCTTCGGGCTCGATGCGGCTCATATCGCAAACGCCGCCAGACGTGTCCTGTCGCGCAAGGCGCGCGCATGAGCCGCCTTTCTCTGTCCGGAAGAACTGCTTTCGTCACCGGAGGCAGCCGCGGCATTGGCCGGGCCATCGCCGAAGAGCTGGCCTTGGCGGGCGCCGATGTTGCCCTCACCTTTCGTGAACGCGCCGCAGAAGCGGCTTCCGTGTGCGCCGAGATCGCAAAGAACGGGTGCAAGGCAGTGGCGCTGCGCATGGATGTAACGGACCGGGCGAGCATCGTTGCGGCGGCGGCGGAAGCGAACAAGCAGCTTGGCCCCATTTCCGTTCTTGTGAACAATGCGGGTATCAACAGCCCGACCGACTTCGACAAAATCGAAGAGCAGGATTGGGACCTCGTTCTCGCAACCAACCTCAAAGGGCCGTTCCTCTGCGCGCAGGTGCTGCTGCCCTACCTGGCGCAATCCGGACGCGGCAGCATCGTTCACATCGGCTCAGTCAGCGGCCAATATGGCGGCCCCCGCACAGCGCATTATGCGGCTTCGAAGGCCGGACTTATCTCGCTGGCCCAAGTCGTTGCACGTTTCGGCGCCCAATACGGCGTGCGCTCCAACACCGTCGCAGCCGGGCTCATCGCATCCGACATGGCCGCCTCGGCCATGTCGGCGCCCTCGGTGCAAAGATCGATGGAATCGATTCTCCTGAAGCGCCTGGGCAACCCGCGCGAGGTCGCCGACGCCGTGGTGTTTCTGGCGAGCGATGCCGCTTCGTACATCACCGCACAGACCATCAACGTAAACGGCGGGCTTTACTTCTGATGCCGAAAACCCTGCTGATCGTTTCGGGCGGAATTGAAGCCGTGGATGCTGCAAGGCGGGCGAAGGAGCTCGGCCATTATGTGGTGGTTTCGGACCGCGATCCGGAGGCGCCTGGCTTCGAGTTTGCCGATTCCCTTCTCATTGCTGACGTCTATGGCAGCGAAGAGACTGCCGCTGCGGCCGAACGCTTCAGCCGCAAGGTCAGAAGAATCGACGGTGTCATCTGCGTGGCGGCCGATGCGCCCATGACGGTTGCCGCCGTGTCGCAAAAGCTCGGCATCGCGGGATTGTCGCGCGAAAGCGCGCATCTGGCGTCCGACAAGCTTGCAATGAAGGAGCGGTTTCGCCAGGCAGGCGTCCCGGTTCCCTGGTTCGCCGCCGTGAATACGCCGCAGGCGCTGGCGCGCATCGCGGTAGAGCGCGGGAACGATCTCGTGATCAAGCCCGTGGACAGCCGCGGCAGCCGTGGCGTGCAAAAACTCGCGAAGGTTTCCGATCTCAATCGCGCCTTTGCGCTTGCAGTCTCGTATTCGCCGACCAGCCGGGTGATGGCCGAGCAATACCTGTCCGGTCCGCAGGTCTCCACCGAAACCATCGTCGTGGACGGGTGCTGTTTCACGCCGGTTCTGTCCGACCGCAACTACGAACACCTCGATCGCTTCGCGCCGTTTTTCATCGAAAACGGCGGGGAATTGCCGAGCAGACTCGATCCCAGAATCCAGGAAAAAATCAAGGACGTCGTGACGCAGGCGGCGGCGGCGCTCGGAATCCGTAATGGAACCGTCAAGGGCGACATCGTTGTCCATGACGGCGAAGTATTCGTGATCGAAATGGCGGCGCGGCTTTCCGGTGGATATTTTTGCACCAAGGAAATCCCTCTGGCGTCAGGCGTCGATTTCGTGGGCGCTGCGATCAAGGTGGCGTTGGGCGAAACTGTCGAGCGCGAAGAGCTTCTGCCGCGGGCGTCTGTTCCCGTGGTTCAGCGCTACGCCTTTCCCGCGCCGGGGCGCATTGTTTCAATCTGTGGCGCCGACGAGGCGCGCAAGCATCCCGGAGTGGCAGACGTAGTCGTGACGGCGAAGCTGGGCGACGTCATTCCCCCTGCCGGCGACAAACGGCCCTCCGCCGCGATGGTGCTTGCCTCCGGAGCCACGCACGAGGCGGCGCTCGCTTCCGCAAATGGGGCGCTCGCGCGAATCCGAATTGAGACGGCATGAACGCGCCGCTGTTGAGCCGCAACGCATCGGTTGCACAGGGCAGCCTCAATCTGTTTGCCGTATTCCATCTCAACCTCGCCTTTTCCTCGATCGAGGAAGAAAGCTGGGCCGAAGTCGTCGCGCGGTGTTATTGGCCGCTTCTCGAACTCGCTGCGACACACGGGCCGATCGGCCTGGAGGCAACCGGCTTTACTTTGCAAACAATCGAGCGCCTCGATCCCGCGTGGTGCGGCAGGGCCCGGGCGCTGATTGCGTGCGGTCGCATCGAACTCATCGGATCGGGATACGCGCAGCTCATCGGCCCGCTGGTTCCGGCGCGCGTGAGCGAAGCAAATCTCGCCGGTGCCGGCCGCGCCTATCGGCAGATACTCGACGCCCGTCCGCACATCGCCCTTGTCAACGAACAGGCCTATTCGGCCGGACTCGTCGGCCTCTATCTCGATGCCGGCTATCGTGCCATCCTGATGGATTGGGACAATCCCGCCGTCCACCATCGCGAATGGCCGCACGAGACGCGTTTCCTGCCGCAGCGGGCACTCGGCGCCGACGGACGCAGCATTGCCGTGCTCTGGACCAGCACGGTGGCATTCCAGAAGCTGCAGCGTTTCGTCCACGGCGATATTTCTCTCGATGCCTATCGCGATTACGTGCTCGGCAAACGCGGTACCGGGCCGCGTGCATTCTGTCTCTATGCGAACGATGCCGAGATTTTCGATTTTCGTCCCGGACGTTATCATACCGAAGAGCGCCTGACCGGCGGTGGGGAATGGCGCCGGATGGCGGAAGCCTTGGCGGCGCTTAAGGCCGAAGAGGGCATGCGGCTTGTTGCGCCCAGCGCCGCCCTCGCGCTTGCGGGATGCCAAGGCGCGGACACGCTGCTCCGTCTGGAATCCGCCGCTTGCCCCGTGCCGGTCAAAAAGCAGCGCAAATACAATCTTGCGCGCTGGGCCGTCACCGGCCGCGACGATCTTGGCATCAATGCCGCTTGCGAACGCATCTATCGCGGGCTTTGCGCAACCGATTCCGACGATGCGGCCTGGCAAGAGCTCTGCTATCTCTGGTCAAGCGATTTCCGCACGCACATCACGGAGAAGCGTTGGAAACGCTATTGCGAACGGCTGCGGGCGGCCGAAGAATGCTGGCGTCCTCTCCCTGGGAGCGCGGGCTTCCAGCCCGCATGCGGCCAGGATGGCAGCGGTCCCAGGGCGGCGTCCCAGATTGCCGACCGCTACATCGATATCGACACGCCCTCGCTCCGCATGCGGTTGGACCGCCGGCGCGGATTGGCTATCGACAGCTTGCAGTTCTCAAGCCAGGAGCGCGCCGTCGTAGGCGGCTTGCCGCACGGACATTTCGACGACATTTCCCTGCAGGCAGACTGGTACACTGGCGATTGCGTCTTCGAGGGGCCGGGCGAGCACAAAGTCACGGACCTGGAATGGTGCGAAGCCCATATCGGCCGCGGCCCCGATGCAGACATCACGGTTGCCGCCCGGATCGATACCCCCAAAGGTATCATCGAGAAAGCGATCCGGATCCGCGGCTGCGAGCCGTGCATCGATATCGAGTTGGCATTTCATTGGGCGGACTGGGGAAAGGGGAGCCTGCGGGTCGGCCACATCACGCTGCTACCCGAGGCCTTCGACTGGAGCAGGCTGTCCCTGACGACACATAACGGCGGCAAGGAATGTGAAACCTTTCTCCTCGACGGAGCCGAGGTCGCGCATGGCGCTCCGGTGTCGTTTCTGGTCTCCTCGTCCTTCGGCATCGGCATAACCGAGGGCTGGGTAGAACTCGGCGACGACAAAACCCGTATCCGCATCGAAGTGGATCGTACCACCGCACCCTTGCTGGGCCTTTTGACGCACGCGCGCGCCGGCGGCAGCCTTTTCTGCCAGCTCGTGCTATCCGCGCTCGAACTGGACGAGACGCGCAAGCCCGCGTCGTACAGAGAAGGCCCGCGGCGCATCAGATTTTCCCTCCGCCCCGGAGCATTGGCAGCACAAAATTAACGACAATCTGCAACCATTTGGTGGTGGAACGACAGGAACTGTCCCCAAATGGCGCAGCGCGCTCAGAAAATCTGCCTTCACCCCGAACAACAGACGGGCGTGGACGAACCAGTCATCCGCGACTTCACCCAGCCATGGCTCGATCTCAACGACAAGGCGGTCCTCGTCACCGGCGGCACCGGATCGTTCGGCAAGCATTTCGTCAAGCTTGCCATCGAACGTTACCGGCCGCGCCGTCTGGTGATCTTCTCGCGCGACGAGCTCAAGCAGTTCGAGATGCAGCAGATATTCCCGATGGAGAAGCACCCCTTCATGCGCTACTTTATCGGCGACGTGCGCGACCGCGACCGATTGGATCTCGCCATGCGCGACATCGATTACGTCGTCCACACCGCCGCCCTGAAGCAGGTTCCGACCGCCGAATACAATCCCTTCGAATGCATCCGCACCAATGTCTTCGGCGCGGAAAACATCGTTTACGCCGCTTTGCGCCGCAACGTTCGCAAGGTGATCGCGCTTTCGACCGACAAGGCGGCCAATCCCGTCAACCTCTACGGCGCCTCCAAACTCGCGTCCGACAAGATCTTCGTGGCCGCGAACAACCTCGCCGGCGCCGACGGCACGTGTTTCGCGGTGGTCCGCTACGGCAATGTCGTGGGCTCGCGCGGCAGCGTGGTACCGTATTTCCGCAAGCTTGCACAGGAACGCGCCGACGCGCTGCCGATCACCGACAGCCGGATGACCCGCTTCTGGATCACGCTCACTCAGGGTGTGAACTTCGTGCTCTCCAGCATGGAGATGGCGCGCGGCGGGGAAATTTTCGTTCCCAAGATTCCGTCCACCACCATCGTCGACATGGCCACGCTGATCGGCCCAAAGCTGGCGCAGCGCGTCGTCGGGGTGCGTCCGGGCGAAAAGCTGCACGAGACCATGATTCCCGCCGACGATGCGCGCTGGACCGTGGAGATGGACGACCGTTTCGTCATTCTGGCGAGCTTTGCCGCCGCCGCCCGCGAAGCCTATCTCAACCGCGGCGCCAAACCGGTGCCCGAGGACTTCGCCTATTCCAGCGATACGAACTCAGAAAGACTCGGCGCGCGCGGGCTCCAGCTTCTGCTGGCGGATGCCTTCGCATGAGTCAGCCGGCTCTCAAAAGGCCGCCCGGCGTCACTCGCTTCTTGCCGTATGGCCGCCAGGTCATCGACGACGACGACGTGGCCGCCGTTGTCGAGGCCTTGCGCGGCGACCTGCTGACCACCGGCCCTTATGTCGGCCGGTTCGAGACCCAGCTCGCGCGCACGGTCGGCGCCAGACATGCCGTCGTATGCGCCAACGGCACGGCCGCCCTCCACATGACTGCACGGGCGCTCGGGCTCGGTCCGGGAACCAAAGTGATCGTGCCCGCGATCACCTTCCTTGCCACGGCGAGCGCTCCGCACATGAACGGCGCCGAAATCGTGTTCGCCGATGTCGATCCGCACACCGGCCTCATGCGGCCCGAAGATCTCATCCGGGCCCTGGCGTGTGCAGGACGCGCCGACGCGGTCTTTAATGTACATCTGAACGGCCAGTGCGGCGCGATCGAGGAGATCGCCGGGATTGCGCGGGCGCACGGCGCGCGCATCGTCGACGATGCCTGCCACGCGCTCGGCGCAACTTTCGTTGCGGCGGACGGATCGGCAAGCGCAATTGGCGCCAACGCGTTCGCCGATTTGAGCGTCTTTTCCTTTCACCCCGTCAAGGCCATCGCCATGGGCGAAGGCGGCGCGGTCACGACCAACGATCCGGAGATCGCGAAACGGCTCGCGCTGGCCCGCAATCACGGAATGACGCGCGACCCGCACGATTTCCAAAACGCCGCGGACGGCTTCGACGAAGCGGGGATTGCAAATCCATGGTACTACGAACTCGCCGAGCCGGAATTCAACTGGCGCGCCAACGACATTCAATGCGCGCTCGGCCTGTCGCAGCTCGGCAAGCTCGGCCGCTTCATCGCGCGCCGGCGCACCCTGGCGGCCCGGTACGATGCGTTTTTCGCCGGCCGCGGGCCGATCCTGCGCCCGATCGGGCGCACGCGGATGTGCCTTCCGGCATGGCATCTTTATGTGGTGCGTATCGATTTCAAGGAGGCCGGGATCTCTCGCGCAGACTTTATGCGGGGCCTAGCGTCAGAGGGAATCGGCAGCCAAGTGCATTATTTTCCGGTTCACCGCCAGCCCTATTACGAGCGGCGCTACGGCGCCGCGCAATTGCCGGGTGCGGATGGCTATTACGAGCGGGCTTTGAGCCTGCCTCTCTTTGCGTCCATGACCGAAGACGACGTGGACACGGTTTGCCGCGCCGTAATGCGGCATCTGCGTCTGCCGGGCTGAAGCCATCTCCTGAAAAGCAGACAGGCGGCGATCCGCCCCCTGGAAATCGCCGCCTGCTGCCCATGTGTCTTATAGAGCGACACCCTTGTCCAACTACCCTGAATACGCCCCGGGGACGAGCCGCGAAAACGGCTCTGGCCTTGGGGAAGTTGACGACGGAGCGGCGACCGCCGCCCCGTCGCCGAAGGTATTAGATCAGCTTCAGAACGATGGACGGCGCCTGGTTGGCGATCGATAACGCCTGGACGCCGAGCTGCTGCTTGGTCTGCAACGACTGCAACATGGCGCTTTCCGTGGCCATGTTGGCGTCCACCAGATTTCCGATGCCCGCGGTCAGCGTGTCGGAAAGCTGCTGGACAAAGTTCGCCTGGATCGAAAACTTCGCCGCGCCGCTGCCGAGCTTGGCGAGAGCCGCGTTGACATTGGAAAGCGAGTTCGTGATCGTCGCCACCATCGTGGACGCCTTGGCCTGGGTCGAAATCGTTCCCGTCGAGGTGAGGGTGACGATCGAGCCGGAAAGACCCATGTTCTCGGCCCCCACGGTGATCTTGTGCGTGCCGTCGGACGAAGCCAGCGCCGTGATCTGCTGCGTCGAGCCGTTGATCAGGTTGAAGCCGTTGAAGGAGGCGTTTTGGACCACCGAGGTGATCTGATCGCGCAGAGCTGAGAAGTCTGCATTCATCGCCTGGCGGCTCGCCGTATCCAGCGACTGATCCGACGCCGCAAGAGCTGTGGCCTTCATCTGGATCAGCAGGTTGGAGATCGACTGACCGGCGGACGTCGCGACGTCGATGGTCGAGATGCCGCGGTTCAAGCTGTCGCCGACCGCGCCGTAGCCTGCCACCTGGCCGCGCATGTTCTGCGCGATGGCAAAAGTGGCGCCATCGTCCAGTGGGCTCGCAACCTTGAGGCCCGAGTTGATGGCGTTCTGTGTCTGGACGAGCTGAGCGTTGGTCTGGTTGAGGGATTCCAGCGCCGTCATGGCGCCGACATTGGTATTGACGCTAATGCCGTTCATTTTATGCCTCCGTTCTGGTTCGTGATCGCGAGCGTTTTGCTCTCGGAGCGTTTTGCTCCGCACGCCACAGAGGCAAGGCGTGTGCCGACAGGTGATTCAAATTTTCTTAAATCTGTTTTTGCAGCCCAAGGCCGGAAAACATATTCCGGCGAGTTCTGCCCACCGTCAGATTTTACTGGGCACAAGCTGCCGGGCAGCGGAAAATTCTGCCGGGGAACCCGGCAGAATTTTCCTATTGCATCAAGGATGGAGCTTTACTGGTCACGCCCCCTTCAGAAGCGACAAGATGATCTGCGGCCGCTGGTTGGCGATGGAAAGCGCCTGTACGCCTAGCTGCTGCTTGACTTGCAGCGATTGCAGCGTGGCGCTTTCCATTGCCATATTCGCATCGACGAGATTCCCGATGCCCGACGTTAGCGTATCGGAAAGATTCTGGACGAAGGTCGATTGCACGGAGAGCTTGGCCGAACCGCTCCCGAGCTGCGCCAGAGCAGCATCGACGTTGGTGAGCGAGGTCTCCACGGCGGTGATCATCGTCGAGGCCTGAGCCTGCGTCGTGATCGTTGCCGTAGACGTAATCGTGACGATCGAGCCGGATAGCGACATGTTCTGGGCCGCAACGGTGATCTTGTGCTGGCCGTCGGAAGAGGCGAGCGCTGCGATCTGCTGCGTCGACCCGTTCAGGAGATTGAAGTTGTTGAACTCGGCATTCTGCACGATGGTGGCGATCTGGCCGCGCAACGCGGCAAAACTCGCGTTCAGCGCCTGCCGGCTCGCGGTGTCGAGCGATTGATCCGATGCCGAAAGAGCCGTCTGCTTCATCTGGATCAGCAGGTTGGAGATCGACTGGCCGGCGGACATCGCCACGCCTACCGCCGATGTTGCCCGATTGAGGCTGTCGGTGACCGCCTGGTAGCCGGCCACGTCGCCCCGCATGTTCTGGGCAATGGCGAAGACGGCCCCATCGTCCTTCGCCGACGAGACTTTCATTCCGGTATCGACTTGCGTCTGCGTGTTCTGCAGCTGCGCATTGGTCTGATCGAGATATTCCAGCGCGATCATCGCCCCGGAATTCGTGTTTACGCTGAGCATGGCTGTTCTCCATCCTTTGACCGCGGCGAGCAGAATTCTGCCGCCATGGCTCGATGCCCGCCAGACCAAGCGCAATCGCCGTGCCAGATGGTTAGCGCGGCATAAACCACTTAAGACATTGAGATATCAGGATATTTTATTGGGAAGCTGCGGGCGCCGACGCGGCATTTCCTGCCGCCCGGCAGCGCCGTCCCGGAAAAACGTGCAAAAAAAATCGTCGGCCGCAGGGGCCGACGATCGCATGCGTTCAAGGGTGACGCTGCCGTCAGGCTGCGTCCGCGAGGCCCTGCATGATGTTGCGATTGACCTGGATCAAGGGATCGATGGGCGCACCCTCGCGCGCCACCTTCCGCGAATATTTTGTCACCCACAAGGACAGCGAAACGATGTTGGCACGCAATGCCTTGGGCAGCCTGTTGCGCTCGTCCAGGCAATCGTCGGCGAGCGTGCACCACAGACGCCTGTTCCAATCCAGCGCCTCGGCCAGCGGCCCGGGCTGAACGCCGTTCTTTTTTACCTCGATCAGCGCGCCGGTGATCTTGCCGAAGACGCGGTATTCGGCGGCCCGAGGATTCTCAGTAATTCGCTGCGTTTGCTGATATGCCTTGACAGTCATACCCGAGCCGCTCCCGTTCGAAGTCGAAAAGTTTCTTGCAGCCCATGAGCGCCTTGTAATAGGCGCCGCTCATCACGTCCCTGCTGATCTCGATGCATTGGGCGAGCGCTGCGCGATTTTTGATCGCGCCCATGAACTCCGTCATCCGCAAGGCGAATTCCGTGTGATAGGTCTCGGTTTCTCCCGGCTCAAGATACATCATCATGATGGGGAAATAGATGCGCCGAACGGGCGTCGTGACCTCTTCGGGCTGCAGGATGTCGCGCTCGCGCAGCAGACAAGCCTTGTTTTGAATCACAAGGGTGGCGCGCTTGTCGCCGTTGGCGATGACGGCACCGTTGAGCACGAATTTCTCGCCCGGTTTTAGCGACAGCTTGAGCGGCATATGCGAAAGACCCTCTTAGAGCTTCGGCATAACAGCGCTTCGTCGCGCCGTTGCCAAATGCGGGAGCCACACTAGCCGTCGAAACTTAACAATTGCCTTGCAAGACGATGTTTCGCGTTCACGCAAGATTAAGCATGGCGAGCATCTTATGCGGTCAAACCGCAAGGGACTCACCATGGCGCAGGCAGCCGTCGCACCAAGCTTGGACACATTGGCAGGCATCGGCGCCCATACCAGCGCGATCGCGCGGCTCGAAGCCCTCGTCGATGCGCGCGATGCCGCCCGCGCCCGCCGCAAATCGAACCTGTTGGTGCGCCGGGCGACGAAGGCCTGGCGGCGGGGAGACATTCCACGCGCGGGTCAGCTGGCGCTTGCAGCCACCGACGCGGACGATACCAATGCCCAGGCATTTCATGTCCTGGCCATGGCGCTCGAGCGCATGGGGCACCTGCACAAAGCGCTCGTCACCTATGAACAGGCATTCGCCCTCGATCCCAATGACCCGGATCTGCTGCTCAATCTGGGTCTGACCGCCTGGAACCAGAAAATGATCGATGAGGCGGCCAACATGTTCCGCCTCTATATCGGCGCGCGTCCCGATTCGCCGCTCGGATACAACAATCTGGGCACCATTCAGAGCGACATCGGCGACGTGAATACGGCCATCGAAACCCTGCGTGCCGCCATCTATCGCATGCCCGGCCAAGCAATTCTGTGGAACTCGCTCGCCACCGTGTTGGCGGAAAACGGCCGCGCCGAGGAGAGCCTTGTCTTCTACCAGGAGGCGATCCGGCTCCAGCCGGGCTTTGCACGCCCCTATCACAACATCGGCTTCGCCTACTCCCATTTGGGCCGCCTCGAAGAAGCGCTTGCGGCCTACGACGCGGCACTCGAGCGCGCCACCGATCCCACCGAGCGCATCGAGAGCACGCACTCCCGCAGCATCTGCCTGATCGGCATGGGCCGGCTCGAAAAAGGCTTCGCCGAGTACGAGATTCGCAACAATCCGCGCTTCCGCGGCTATGTGCAGCACATCCTGAGGGCGCCGTTTTGGAATGGGGAGCCGCTGGAGGGCAAACGCGTGCTGGCGGTGGGCGAACAGGGGTTGGGCGACGAGTTCATGTTCGCCAATGTCCTTCCCGATCTTGCGCAGGCCGTGGGCGAAACGGGCAAGCTCGAAATTGCCGTCGATCCCCGGCTCGTATCTTTGTTCCAGCGCTCGTTTCCCAAGGCCAAGGTGGGCACCTATGACGACCGCAAGGTCATCGACCCCGATCACGTTCAGGAAGTCAGGTTCGTTCCGTGGTCGACGCGCGACGGCGAGCCCGATTTCTATCTTCCCATGGGAAGCGCTCTGCCGCACTTCCGCAAGCACATCGACGACTTCCGGCGCGAAGCCTTCCTGGTTCCCGATGCGGCGCGCGTAGCCGAGATCAAGCAGCGCCTCAGCGAAATGGGTCCGGGGCCTTATGTCGGGATCTGCTGGCGTTCGATGATGCTCGGCGCCAAGCGCAGCAAGTATTACAGCGCACTCGACAACTGGACGCCGATTTTCTCGGTGCCGGGCGTGAAACTCGTCAGCGTCCAGTACGGCGACGTTGCCGAGGAGCTTCGGCGCGCGGCCGCTACGCTGGGCGCCGACGTGACGGTCTTCAACGATCTCGATCTCAAGAACGATATCGACGGCGCGGCGGCGCTGTCCGCCTCACTGGACCTTGTGATCTCCGCACCCACCGCCGCCGCCGCGGTGGCGGCAAGTGTCGGCACCGAGGTCTGGTTCCTGACGGCCGGCAGGACCTGGCCGCAGCTCGGCACCCAGGAATTTCCCTGGTATCGCTCGACGCGCGTCTTCACGCCGGCGAAATTCGCCGACTGGCAGGAGCTGATGCCGATCGTTGCGGAGGAACTGAAAGGATTTGCCTCGGCACGTTGAAGCTTCCCGAACAGGGGCAGATAACAGGGCGAAATACAGGGGTAAAATCGAATTCCGCCCTGTTCGGCGGCTTATCGACGGAATCTCAAGGGCTTATCGGTTCGAATTTTTTCCGGAACAGGGAATTTTTTCACCGCAGCCCCAGTGGACCGACAATCCGAGCAGCTTCGCCAACTCTCACGCCATGAGCAGGCCCTGCTATTCACGGGACTTCGGGCTCGCAATAATCGCGTGTCCATGCGCGGTCTCTGCTTTCGCGAGGCGGGCACGCAGCCCAATAAATTATTACTGCTGCTGCTGCTGCTGCTGGTACGCCCGCTCGGCATTGGATGGGGTTCTCGGCTTCATCGGCCGCGCCACGCGTAGGAACTCCTCGTGCCGCGTGGGCGCCTGTGTCGGTTCGACCGTGACGGAGATGGCAAGCTCGGATTCCGCATCGCCCTTGAATGTGCCCCGCGTCGGCGGCACGTCGGCATAATCGCGCCCCACCGCCACCCGGATATGCCGTTCCGTGGTCATGACATCGTTCGTCGGATCGAAGCCCACCCAGCCCAAGCTCGGGAGATAGGCTTCGACCCACGCGTGAGTGGCATCGTCACCCGCGCGGTGCTCGTGTTTCTTCCGCTGGCACAGATAGCCCGAGACATAACGCGCCGGCACGCCCCATAGGCGCGCAATCGCGATCATGATGTGCGCGAAATCCTGGCAGACGCCGCGGCCTTCTTCCAGCGCGTGGTCGATGGGCGAATGGACTTCCGTGATGCCTTTCTCATATTCGAAAGCGTCGTGAAGGGCGAGGTTGAGCGCCTTCAGCGCCGTCAACGGATCGCCGCGCGGCTCCTTGAGGTCGTGCTTGGCCATGAAGTCCGCCAGCGCAGGCGACGGCGCCGCGAAGCGGGACGGTTGCAGCAGATCGATGTGATCGGAGGAAAGATTGAACGCGTTGTAGCGTTCCCACTCCAGGCCGTCGACCGATTCCGGCGGTGAAAATACCGCGCTTTCGACGACGGCTTGCGCCTCGATGCGCAGCTCTTCATGCGCCCTCAAGACATTGAAATGATAGACGGCATTGCCGAGATAATCGGTATAGGCGTGCAGCTGCGCGCGCGGGCTGGTCACGATCTGAAAGCTTCGCAGCGTCTGCCGGCCTTCCGACCGCGGCTGCAAGCGGAGTTCCATAACGCTTTCATACACCGGCGAGGAATAGCGGAACCGCGTGATGTGGTGCACCGAGAAGAACATCGCTGGCCCCCCTACGCCACCGCCGCGGCGCCATAGGCGATGTAGGCCGCATGCACCGCTTCGTGGATCTCCTCGCATTGGCGGGTGATCTCCGCCAGAAATTGCGCGATCGATCCCTCCATCATCTCGTCGATCTGACCGAAATCGATGGCGGCCTTGAGCCTGCCGGCCAGTCTCTCGCACGCAGCTCTGCGCTGCGGCGGCGCGCCTTGCGCAACATGAAGCAGCGCATCGTTCATGCGGCCGACGGCGAATTTCACCGAACGGGGGAACTCCGCATCGAAGAGCAGGAAACCGGCGGCGCGCGAGGGAACGATGGCGGCGGTGTGCGTCTTCAAATAGGGCTCGAAGGCGCAGCAGTATTTCAGCAGCAGCAGCCAATCGAGGTAGATCGGCGCGGGATGGACGGTGGCGGTGCCGCCGGCGGGAAAATGGATGCCGAGCAGGCGGCTGACGAGTTGGGCGCGTTCAATATAGCGTCCCAGCTCGAGAAAGTACCAGCCTTCGCCGTGGCGCAAGGTGCCGTAAACGACCCCTTCCACGGCGTGTAGATTCTGCAGCGCCTCGCGGAAGATGCGGTGAGGCTCGTGCACCCAGACCTGTTCGATCATCAGCGGCTGCAAACGCAGATAAAGCCGGTTCAGACTTTCCCACACCTCGGTCGAAAGTTGCTCGCGCGCCTGGCGCGCGTTGTCGCGGGCGCGCGACAGCGACGTCAAAAGCGACGACGGATTGGTGCGATCGAGCGCGAGGACCTCGGTCCGGGAAAGCGGATCGCCGATATCCGTCGCGTAACCTTCGGCGGCAAGCGCGGCGATGACCCGCAACCATCCCGCTTCCGCCGCCTCGCCCGATTGTTCGGCCATCGATTCGAGCTTGACGGCCAACAGCCTGCTGGTGTGCTCCGCCCGCTCGACATAGCGGCCCATCCAGTAGAGGTTCTCGGCAACTCGGCTCAGCATCAGGCCGTCAACACCCAGGTATCCTTGGAGCCGCCGCCCTGGCTCGAATTGACGACCAGGCTGCCGCGCTTCAGCGCCACGCGGGTCAGCCCGCCCGGAACGATGGTTGTGCGGTCGCCATGAAGGATGAACGGCCGCAAGTCCACGTGCCGGCTTTCCACGTGACCGTCCACCAGCGTGGGCGCCGTCGACAGCTGAATCGTGGGCTGCGCGATGTAGTTCTCAGGGTCGGCTTTGAGCTTTTGCGCGAAGGCTTCGCGCTCCGCCGCGCTGGCGTGGGGGCCGACCAGCATGCCGTAGCCGCCTGATTCGCCCACCGCCTTGACCACCAGCTTGTCCAGATTGGCTAGCGTGTGCGACAGCGATTGCGGCTCGCGGCACAAATAGGTTTCGACGTTGTCGAGAATCGGATCCTCGTCGAGATAGTAGCCGATGAGCTTGGGAACATAGGCATAGACAGCCTTGTCGTCCGCCACCCCGGTTCCGAGCGCGTTGGCGATGACGACATTGCCCGCCCGCCACGCATTGAAGATGCCCGGAACTCCCAGCGTGGAATCCTCGCGAAACGTGAGCGGGTCGATGAAGTCGTCGTCCACCCGGCGGTAGAGGATGTCGATGCGCTTCAAACCGGATGTCGTGCGGGCATAAACGAAATTGTCGTTGACGAGCAGGTCGCAACCTTCGACGAGCTCGACGCCCATTTGACGCGCCAGGAAAGCGTGCTCGAAATAGGCGGAATTGAACATGCCGGGCGTGAGAACGGCAATCGATGCGTCCTCCAGATAGGGCGCCAGCGACTTCAGCGTCGCCAGCAGCTCCTGCGGATAATGCTCGATGGGCCGTACGCCTGCGGCGCGAAACACCCCGGGAAACGCCCGGCGCACGACTTCCCGATTGGCCAGCATGTAGGAGACGCCGGAGGGAACCCTGAGATTGTCCTCCAGCACGACAAAGGCGCCGTCCTCGCGGCGGACCAGATCGGTGCCGCACACATTGACATAGGCGCCGTGCGGGACGGTGAGCCCTCGCATCTCGCGGCGGTAGTGCTTGGAGCCGTAGATCATCGCCCTCGGCAAAATGCCGTCCTTGAGGACGCGGGCTTCGCCGTAAATGTCCTCGAGGAAAAGATTGAGGGCGCGGATGCGCTGGGTAAGCCCCTTCTCCACCCGCTCCCACTCTTCGGCCGTCACGATGCGGGGCAGAAGGTCGGTCGGAATGATCCGCTCGGTGGCCTGCGCGTCGGAATAGACGGTGAATGTGATGCCTTGATGCAGGAACGAAAGCTCGCAAGCCTGCTGCCGCCGGATCAACTCCTCGGCCGGCAAGGCCGCGATGCGCGAACACAAGGCGGCATAATGCGGCCGCACTTCGCCATCGTGGGTGAACATCTCATCGAATGCAGCGCCTAAGTCGTAGGAGCGATACAGTGCGGCGTCAGCGGCCGACCTTATCGGCTCGCTCCCTGGAAATCCGACTACCGCCGCCGCCCGATGCTGCATGTGCGAAATGAAAGGCCAGAGAGGCGGGTTCGTCAAGCCTCGGCGTCATCCTCGGGGTCGGATTCGTCACAATTAACCGCCAAAACGCGGGGTACACGACCTGAGAGGCGACGGCTGAGGAGTTCGGCGTAGGTGCCAATGTCCTTCTGCATCGATCCGTGCCAAGAATAATCATGGATAAACGCCCGCTCAGCGATCCGGTACTGGCGCGCTGCCGAACTGCGCTGAACGAAATCTATGGCGCTCGGATCGAGCGTACAGTGCTCCATAGCTCCCGTGCGCGCGGGGATGCACGGGCCGACTCCGATTATGACGTAGCGGTGTTTTTACGCGACATGCCCGACCGGTGGTTCGAAATGGACCGGCTTGCCGATTTGAGCGTGCGCTTCATCGACGATACGGGCGAATTTATTCACGCCGTACCCTTTCTCACGACGGCCTATCGGGACACAACACCCCTCATGCACGAAATTCGCCGTGAGGGGATTGATCTGTGACGCCCCAGGCGGCGAATTATCTTGAGAAAGCCCGCAAACTGCTCGCCGATGCCGATAGGATGCTCAACGTAGGCCTAAGCGATGCGGCGGGCCGTGCGGCCTATCTTGCCGGCTTCCATGTTGCGCAAGCCTTCATCTTCGAACGGCTGGGCAAAGTCTACAAAACGCAAAAGGGCGTCCAAACCGAATTCTTGCGGCTCACAAAGAGCGAGCCGGATGTGGACAGCGAGCTTCGCAGCTTCTTGGTGCACGCCTATAATCTCAAGGCGATCGCCGACTATGAAACTGGACCAGGTGCAGAGATTTCAGCGGAACTTGCGGCGCCGGCAGTCCAAAACGCCAAGCGCTTCGCGATACATTTTTCCAGGCTGATTACGCCTACATAAGAGCGCAGGCGAGCATTGCGCCGGCGATGTTCAAATCAAACACGTAGCGTGGCCAACTCAGCGAGGAACGGTTTCGGCAATCTCCCGCAATATCTCCTCGGCTGCCGCGCGCGGGTCGGACGCCTGGGTGATGGGCCGTCCGACGACCAAGTGATCGGCACCGGCGGCGATCGCCTGACCCGGAGTTGCGATGCGCTTCTGATCGTGAAGCCGATCGCTGCTGCGGCGAATTCCCGGCGTGACGATCTTGAGCTTATCGCCGGCCAATTCGCGAATCGCTTCGACTTCTTCGCCCGAGGCAATGACGCCGTCCGCGCCGGCTTCGAGCGCCTTGCGCACGCGAAGCCGCACAAGGTCGCGGACGCCGATGTCCTTGTAGCCGATTTCCTTCAGGTCGTCGGCATTCAGGCTTGTCAGAACGGTTACGCATAGAATCTGAAGTGGAGAACCGCCGCGGCCTCTGAGGGCGGCATCGATGGTTTTTCCCTCGCCATGCACGGTCAGAAACCTTGCGCCCATGTGCGCGACGTTCTCGACCGCCCGCTCCACCGTTTCCGGGATGTCGAGGAACTTACAGTCCAGGAACACGCTCTTGCCGGCCTCGATCAGCTGCCGAGCGTACCGCAGACCTTCGCCGCCGGCGGCGAATTGCAGCTGCAAACCGATCTTGTAGAAGCTGACGCTGTCTGCCAGCGCCTCGACGATCCGGTGCGCATCACGAACGGTTGGAACGTCCAGTGCGACAATCAGCTTGTCCCTGATTTCGGGAGCGATCCGCCTCGTCTCAGCCATCCGTCATGCCGCGCCTGCCGTCATCGATGTCGTGCCCCTCGGCGATGTCGAGCGGCACTTTGGCCATGGTTACCACAGTCCCATCAACCAGCGAATCGCCGAATTCTGCATTGGGCCGGCAGGGCGTCAATCGGCACGCCGCGGTCTGAAATAGCCTCAAAAAACGCAATTTGCCGGACACGGTTGCCCGCGCTAACCTTGTGCGCTCGCAGTAGCCTCGGGAAGCGGCGGGACAGCGCCTTGCAAGGCGTCTCGGAGGGGAAATGATCAGGCGGATATTGTTGGCCGGCGGCATTATCGTCGCCATTCTGCTCGTCGTCGCAGCCCTGCTCTACTATTTCGGCGGGGGAAACCAGATCGGCCAACAGCAGGGCTTTTTTGCCCGGTTGCGAAGCGGATTCTCGGCCGTGACCCACGTGGCAACACCGCAGGAAATGGCGGCCGCGCCTGAGTTTGCGTTCCGCCACCTCGATATCGATACCTCGGGAGCACAGGCCCAGGCATGTCTGGCCTTTACCCGCAATCTCGATATCTCGGGCAAGACGCACTACGAAGATTACCTCCTTATCGCTCCGCAAATCCGCAGCGTCGTTCGCCCACTGGACCAGCGGCTTTGCATCGCCGGCCTCGCATTCAACCAGACCTACACCGTGACGCTGAAGACCGGCCTGCCGGCCGCGTCGGGCGAGAAGCTGGCCCAGGCCGAGACGGTTCCCGTGACCCTGAGCGACAAGCCGGCCCTGGTGCGGTTTTCGGGCGGGATCATCCTGCCGCGCGACAATGCCCAAGGCGTTCCCGTCACCACCGTCAATATCGCCAAGCTGAGGCTCAAGATCGTTCGCGTCGGCGACCGCCTGCTTTCCCAGATCGAAACCGGCGTCGTCGATCAGGCGAACATGGAGAGCTGGGACGCCAAGCAACTCGAGAAGAATCAAGGCGCACTGGTCTTCTCCGGCACGATGGATATCGACAACGCCCGCAACAACACCGTGGTGACGCTTGTTCCCGTGGGCGACCTGCTCAAGGGCAAACCGCCGGGCGCCTATGTGCTGCTCGCCTCCGACGCCGCCAAGCCGCAGGATTCGGACGATTCCGACAGCGACGAAATGGCCTCGCAGTGGATCGTCGACTCGGATATTGCGCTGACGACGTTCCAAGGCGACAGCGGGCTTGCGGTGTTCGCGCGCTCTTACGCGACAGCCAAGCCTTTGAGCGGCGTCAAGCTCACGCTGGTTGCGCGCGACAACAATGTCCTGACGACGGCGGTGACGGGAAAGGATGGCCGCGCCGACTTCGACCCCGGCTTCTTCAAAGCGAGCGGCGGCGACGAGCCGGTGGTCGTCATGGCCTACGGTCCCGACCAGGATTTCAGCTTCCTCGACTTGCGCCGGCCCGCTTTCGATCTGACCGATCGCGGCGTCGGCGGGCGGCGGGCACCCGGCCCCATCGACGCCTATCTCTACACCGAGCGCGGCGTGTACCGTCCCGGCGAGACCGTGCACGCGGTCGCCATGCTGCGCGACGAGGTCGGCACGGCCGTGACCGCTCCGCTCACGCTCGTCGCCACCAGACCGGACGGCATGGAGGTCTCCCGCACCGTTGTCCCGGGCGCGGCTCTCATGGCCGGCACCGCGCAATGGCCGCTGCCGCTCACCTCGCACGCGCCGCACGGCCGATGGCAGATCGCCGCCTATATCGATCCCAAAGCGGACGCGATCGGCCGGGTGGAATTCGATGTACAGGACTTCGTGCCGCAGCGGCTCAAAGTGACGCTTTCGCCGCAAGAGAAGGTGCTTCGTCCCAATGGCGATCTGCACGTCGCCGTGGAAAGCCGCTTCCTTTACGGCGCACCGGCATCGGGACTTTCCGGGGAAGGGGAAGCGCGGATTACCGCCGACCCAAACCCGTACCCGGCGTATGCGCAATATCAATTCGGCCGGGTGGACGATTCTTTCGCGGACGTAACCGTCGATCTTGATGTCCCTGCTACCGATTCCACGGGTGCGACTGTGGCCACGGGTTCGATCGGCGACCTGGCGGACACGACCCTGCCTTTGAAGGCCGTCGTCACAATATCCATCCACGAGCCGGGTGGCCGCACCACGGACAAGACCGTGGAGATTCCTGTACGCATACGCGATGCCGCGATCGGCATTCGCCCGGATTTCGCCGACGATTTCGTGGGCGACAACGCCAAGGCCGGCTTTGAAATCATTGCCGTCGACGGCGACGGCAAGCGCATTGCGCTTTCCGGCCTCACCTACACCTGGGTGAGGGAGGATACGAACTATCAATGGTACCAGGACGAGGGAACCTGGAAGTATCAGCCGGTCACACGCGACCGGTTGATCGCAAGCGGCACACTCGCCGCCGGGACCGAATTGCCGGCAAAACTGGCCCAGGCATTTCCGTGGGGCACCTACCGGCTCACGATCGCCGATCCGAGATCGGGCGCTTCCAGCTCTTACCGCTTCTATTCCGGCTGGGCCGCCAGTGCAGCCGGGGATCGGCCCGATCGCGTTCCCGTGGAGGCAGACAAGCTGGCCTATGCACCCGGCGCCATCGCCCATGTTTCGATCAAGCCTGGATCGGACGGCGAAGCGCTGGTGGTCGTCGCCGGCAACCGTGTCTTCTCCTCCCAGCTCATCGATGCTCCGGCTTCGGGTACAAGCGTCGACATCCCGGTTTCCGCCGATTGGGGCGCGGGCGTCTATGTGTTGGTGACGCATTATCATCCGCTCAACGGCGCCACGGGACGCGAGCCGGTTCGCGCCATCGGCGTGACATGGCTGGGCGTCGACAACTCCTCCCGCACGCTCACGCCGCTGATCGGCGGACCGGCGAAGATCGCGCCACGCCAACGCCTCACCATTCCCGTCACGGTGAAGGGACTAGGCGATGGGGAAACGGCGTTCCTCACGCTCGCCGCAGTAGACGAAGGCATCCTTCAACTCACCGACTTCAAGTCGCCCGATCCCCCGGATTGGTATTTCGGCAAGCGGCGCCTCGGCGTCGGCGTGCATGACGACTACGGCCGCCTGATCAAACCGGAAAAAGCACCCATCGGCAGTTTGCGGGAAGGCGGCGACAATCTGGGCGGCCGTACGCTGGCCGTCGTTCCCACCCGCACCGTCGCGCTGTTCTCCGGGCTCGTGCGCGTGGGAGCAGGCGGCCTGGCGCTCATTCCGCTCGATATTCCCGATTTCAACGGCGAGCTCAGGCTGATGGCGGTCGCGATGAGCGACAAGAAGCTCGGCCGCGCCGAACGGCCGCTGACGGTGCGCGACCCGGTGGTGGCGGACTTTGTGCTGCCGCGCTTCCTTGCGCCGAACGACAAGTCTCAAGCCGCGCTGAACATCGACAATGTGGAAGGCGTGTCGGGCAGCTATACCGCAATCGTCACCGCCTCGGGACCCGTGGGTCTCGATGCCGGTGCGCCGCGCGATGTGCTCACTCGGAATTTGGCGCGCGGCGATCGCGTGCTCCTTCCCGTGGTGCTCGACGGCACGGGAATGGGAGTGGCCAACATCACGCTGGTGCTGAGCGGGCCGCAGGGCTTCAAAGTCACGCATTCCTGGCCGATCGAAGTGCGCGCCCCGCAGCTCGACGTATCGAGGGACCAGACGATCGTTCTGGGCGCCGGCCAAAGTTTTTCGGCGCAACGATCGCTCGTCAGCGATCTCGTGCCGTCGACGGTCAAGGTGGCGCTGGGCGTCTCCGCCGTGCATGGCTACAACGACGTTCCCGGACTGCTGAAATGGCTGGACAAATATCCCTTCGGCTGCATCGAACAGACCGTCAGCCGTGCCATGCCGCTGCTCTATTTCAACGATCTCGCCGATCTTGCCGGGTTGCCGAAAGACCAGGCGCTGCACGCGCGCATCCAGGATGCGGTCGACAACGTCCTCGACATGCAGAATTTTTCGGGCGATTTCGGCATGTGGGGTCCGGGTGCGGATGCCGATTCCTGGCTCTCCGTTTTCGCGCTCGATTTTCTCAAGCAGGCAAAAGACAAAGGATATGTCGTGCCGAGCGAAGCGCTGCGGCGCGGCGCCGGCTGGCTTCGCACGGCAGCAAGCTCGGATTCCAATGACGATCAGGTGCGCGCCTATGCGTTCTATGTGCTGGCCCATATGGGCGAGGAAAATCTCAGCGATCTGCGCTACTTCAGCGACACCCGCGGCGGCGAATGGAACAACGCCATTGCCGCGGCTCTGACCGGCGCAGCCGCCGCCCAGGCGGGCGACAAAAGCCGCGCCGTCTATGCGCTGGGGCGCGCCCGGAGCATTCTTACGTCGGCCAATCCCGTCGCCTACACCACGGCGGATTACGGCTCTTTCGTGCGCGACCTCGCAGCAACCACGGCGCTGGCCATCGAGGCCGACGACCCGGAAATCGTGCCGGCGTTGATGCGGCGCGCCGGCGACGTGGACATGCGCCTCAATGCGACCACGACGCAGGAAAAGGCCTGGATGCTGCGCGCCGCCTATGCGCTGACGAAGCAACGCGTGCCGCTCGACATCCTGGTCGACGGCAAGCCCGTACAGCCGCGCGACGGCGCCATCCGTCTGTCGCCTTCGCTCGCCCAGCTCGACAGTGGCATCACGCTGACCAACAGGGGCGATGCGCCCGTGTGGCGGACGATCTCCGTCGAGGGAACGCCGGCCGCCGCACTCCCCGCCGAAGCGAACGGCTTGACCCTTAAAAAAACCGTCTGGACCTTGTCGGGCGCGCCGGCCGATCTTTCTGCCGTCAAACAGAACGATCGCCTGATGGTCGTGCTCGAAGGACAGATGGCGAACAATTTCTATCGCCAGATGGCCGCGCTCGACCTTCTTCCCGCCGGGCTCGAGATCGAATCCCCGGTCTCGGTGGACGAAGGCAAGACCTATTCCTGGCTCGATGCGTTGAGCGATGTCACGGTGGAGGACGCGCGCGACGACCGCTTCGTGGCGGCCTTCACGATCGGCTCGCAGGATCAGGAAAAGCCCGACCCGAAAAAACCGCTTCCGCCGCCGCCGACGTTCCGGCTCGCCTATATCGCGCGCGCCGTGACCGCCGGCAGCTTTGCCATGCCGGCGGGAAACGTCAGCGACATGTATGCGCCGCAGATCCACGCGCGCACCGACATGGGAACGATCACGATTTCGGCGGGGCAGTAGCGCGAGGCCCCCGTGCGGTTCTGCGCTCCGGCCGAGGGGCTCGACGAATTCCCGCAGGCGTGGCAGACGAACGGGGTCGCGCTCTCGCAATGGAGATGACGCGGACCGCCGCCCGAGCCCGGTGCCGATACGCCCGATCGGCTCGCTTCATAGAGGAACGGAATGGGACCGAAGCACAATCCGCTCAAGCTCAACGGCCTGCAGCTACGCACACTCACGATTTTGCAGGCGATGACACGCATGCCGGGAGCGGCATCGGAAGGTCCCGGCGCCGGAGAGATTACGCTCGAGCGATTCCCACATGCGCATGGCGATCATTTTCACTTGGGCGGCTCAGTAGTCGCCGCCCAAGATGCTACCGGGCTTTACAACGAGAAGGTCTGGAATGCGCTGGAGCGCAAGGGACTCGCGCGGGTCGACTGGCCGCACCGCATCACGCTCACATCCTCCGGCCTGCAATACGAGACGGGGCTCGCCGAGGAGATCTTTCACCGCGCGTCGCACTAGTGCACGGATGCATACAAAAGATTCGCTGCCTGGACCGCGCGCCTTCAGGCGCGCATGCGGGGCTGAAGCCCCGCGGTCCATCATGCGATTCTCTGTTTTGTATGAGCCGGTGCACTAGTGTCCTGAACCAGAAATTCGCAGCCTCGACACAGGTTTCCCCCATATAGACTTAAAGAACATGAAGTGACGCGAAAATGCGCCGGATTGCGGCGCGAAGCGCAAAATTTCTCACACAGAGGCACAAAGACACAGAGGGAGTAACGATGCCTCTCCGCGGCTCCGTGTCTCCGTGTCTCCGTGTGCCAAAAATGCGATACCAATTTCATCAACGCTTCGCGCCATTGATCCAGGATACCTTCGTGTTCTCCCACCTGCGTCCTGCCTCCGCCGAAGTGCAGCTCCGGTTTCGCGCAGGCAGGCAAGGCTACGGCGGGCTCTGAGCTTGCCCTCCGAAGCTTCAGCGAAGGAAGGTCGTGCTATCGTGGTGAACTCTCTTTTTCAACATCACGAACTTGAGATTCGGGACACTAGAGCGAAATGAGTTTTCTTCGAATTGTCATTTCGCTCTCAGTCATTGTTTTTACGTGGTTCCGGACGCAAAAGTGCTCACACTTTTGCTGGAACCGCTCTGACGGTCATTTGGCGCGCGCGAGCACGACAAACGGTTTCGCGAACAGCTTGAGCGCCGCATCGCTTGCAAAGAATTTGTCGAGGTCGGCGGGCTTGGCCGTCAGCGTCACATCGCCGAATTGCCCGCTTTGAACCACGCCAGCGATCTTTCCCGTTCTGACGGCCTGTTTTGCCGCTTCTTCGTCCACAAGATAAAGCGATAGCGTGCGTTTGCCGTTGAAACGATAAAGCAGCAGCATGGAATTTTCGGCGAGAGGGCCGGTTGCCGGTTTTCCGTTTTCCATCATCTCGCGCGCATTCATGTATGCGGCCTTGCCCAGCGAAACCGTCTGCACGGCATAGGTGCCGTAGAAGCCGGACGGCTCCTTCGCCGAGGGGAAGCCGATCACGATGGCGGTCATGCCTCCATGATCGTCCGGCACGAACGCGAACCATCCCGGCGCCGCGTTGCCCGTCGATCCGAGCCACATGCCCGTGAGGCGGCGGTCGACCCCAAGGCCTTTCGTCGTTCCCACCGGCGATGTGCTGGTGACCGGCAGACAGCCCAACACTGCCAGCGCCAGCGCAATGGCGCCGAGGCTCCGGGCTGCGCGGCGCTCAGCGCTGAGAGACAAAGCCCGGCCCCGAAAGCGGAACTGCCGCAACGCCCTTCAATGTGTTGGCGGACAAGCGGGCGGGCGTGGCGGAATTGTTTCGCACAAAAACGGTGGGCGGACCATCGTTGGTCAGCGAATTGTCGAAAAGGTCGATGCCGACGGAGGGCTGCAATCGGCCTTCTTCGCCGATGCTGACGACCGCGGAATGATTATTGCCGCCGGCGCCCTTCTCAAGCACGTTGCCGGCCATCAGCAATGTGCCGCCATTGGGAATATCCACCAGATAGGCCGATGTCCCATCAGGCCCGTCCTCGATCGTCGAGCGCAGGATCTCCGTTCTCGACGCGCGCGATTTGACCGCATGGCCGGACTGCGTACCGAGAAGGCGCGAATTCTCCACGCGCAACAATGCAATGTGTCCGACGTAGATGGCGTGTGCGCATCCAGGCGGAAGACAGGCGCCATTGTGCGTGAAGATGCTGTTGCGCACCGTGATCGCGCTTTGAGGATTGCTGCCCGAGAGGATGCCGTCCTGGTCGTTGGCGAACCTGCTGTTCTCGACAAGCAGATCGTCGCCCTCCGCGCGGATGCCCGCCCCGTTGCCATCGTCGGATCGGGCATTCGCGAAGCCAATATTGTCGACTCTCACATGGCGGCCCTGGATGATGAAGATGGCCTTATCGCCGCAGAGCGGCCCCTCGAACAGCGCGCCAGACCCCAATCCGCGGATCGTCAAGCTGTCGGCGCGCCACACCGCGCATGCTGCGTAGGTTCCCTCGGCGATAACGATCGTGTCGCCCGATTTCGCGGCCAGCGCCGCCTGGGCAACATCCGGAAACGCCGATCCGGGTCCAACGCTGAGCGTGTCGGCCCGCGCCGTGTGCAAGAAAAAGATGCCGGCAATGAGGAGGCATGCGATGCGAAAGGGATCTATCATCTGCATGTCAGCTGACGTCCCGTGTATCGTATCGGGCTTAGGACACTTTCCGCCCATACCCGCAGATGCGAGAACCTGTTCATAATCATGTATGCAGCTTCGAAATTCCTTTGGGCGTTCGGGAGGCCCGGCGCGGTCCTGCTTCTGCTCGCCGTGGTGGGGTTACTACTCGTCGCCCGCCGGCGCGATTCGAGAATGGGCGTCCGCCTGCTGGCGATTGTGGCGCTTGGCCTGATCGTTTGCTCCTGCCTTCCCGTCGGCACGTGGCTCATGCGCCCGCTCGAAGATCGCTTTCCCCCGATGGTACACGCGCCCGCGCATGTCGACGGAATCATTGTGCTGGGTGGCGCCGTCAATGTCGACCTTAGCATCGATCGCGGCATGCCTGCATTGAACCTGCGGGCCGGGCGGGTTACCGCCTTTGTGGCCTTGGCGCGGCGATTTCCCAGTGCCCGGTTGGTTTTCACAGGCGGCAATGCCGGCGTCTTCAATCGGCGCGGAACGGAGGCGGGCGTCATGCACGGTCTGCTCGGCGAAATGGGTATTTCGCCGTCTCGCGTCGTCTTCGAAGCATCGAGCCGGAATACACACGAGAATGCCTTGTATTCGATGAAGCTGGTGCGGCCGGCTCGTTCCCAGCAATGGCTTCTCGTAACCTCGGCTGCCGACATGCCCCGGGCGATCGGATGCTTCCGTGCAGCCGGCTGGCCCGTCATAGCTGTTCCCGTCGATTATCACACGCGGGAGGACGGCGGGGGTTGGTTGCCGGATATTAGCGCGGGATTGGCCGCGGTAGACTGGGCAAGCCACGAATGGGTCGGTCTCGTCTATTATCGCTTGCGCGGCTGGACGCCGGAGTTGTTGCCGGGGCCGTAACGACGCTCACTCCGGCGCGATGGTAACTTTGATGCCGTCGAGCTCGGGGCTGCAGACGATTTGGCAGGACAACCGCGACGTGGGCTCGACGGCGAGCGCCATATCCAGCATGTCGATCTCCACATCGCTGGGCGGGGACAGCTTGCCGTACCACTCGGGCGCTACATAGACGTGGCAGGTGGCACAGGCGCAAGCGCCGCCGCATTCGGCAGAAATGGGAAGGCCGGCATCGCGCAGAATCTCCATGACGGTCCAGCCGTCGCGGCCTTCGACGACGTGTTCCTTACCCTCGCGGTCGGTTGCGATGATCTTCATGATGCCACACCCAGTTTCTTCTGCAGGCTCGAAGATGACGTCGTGTATTGAAACCGGAGCCTTTCGTTCGGACGGCAGATGTGGAACGCCGCCTGCGCCATCAAGGCCGCTTCGTGGAAACCACAGAGAATCAGCTTCAGCTTGCCGGCATAAGTGTTGATGTCGCCGATGGCGAAGATCCCGGCGTTGAGCTTTCGAATTTCGCCGTGTCGACCGGAATGAGATTTTCGTGCAGCTGCAGTCCGAATTCGGCAATGGGGCCGAGTTTGATGGTCAAGCCGAAAAAGGGAAGGAACGTGTCGCACATATGCGTCCATTCCTTCTTTTCGGGTCCCGCGAGCGTCACGGATTCGAGCCGGCCGTCCGTTCCATGCAGCACTTTCACGCTTGCCACGTGGAATCGGATTTTATCTTCGGCCTCCAGCTGGCGCATCCGGTTGACGCTGTGCTGCGCGGCGCGAAATCCGTCGCGGTGATGCACCAAAGTGAGGCTCTTTGCGAGCGGAGCGAGATTGATCGTCCAGTCGAGCGCCGAATCGCCGCCGCCGGCGATGAGAATGTTCTTGCCGCGGAAATCGTCCATCTTGCGCACGGCATAATGGACGCTCTTGCCCTCATAGGCTTCGATGCCGGCAATCGGGGGGCGCTTCGGTACGAAGCTGCCGGCGCCGGCGGCAATGACGACGACAGGGGCAACGATCTCCGTGCCGGCATCGGTGGAAAGTTTCCAGCGGCCATCGGCAAGTTTGGTCAGCCCGCTCGCCATTTGACCCAAGTGGAATTTCGCACCGAACGGCTTGGTCTGTTCCATCAGCCGGTCTGTCAGCTCCTGGCCCGTGACGACGGGAAGGCCGGGGATATCGTAGATCGGCTTCTCCGGATAAAGCTCGGTGCATTGACCGCCAGGACGGTCGAGAATGTCCACAAGCTGGGTCTTCAGGTCGAGGAGGCCGAGTTCGAAAACGGCGAAAAGAGCCACCGGCCCGGCTCCCACAATGGCCACATCCGTCTCAATCATATTTCACAGTTCTCGTCTGTATTAAACTTTAAACAGCAGTCTCTATATGTAGAAATCTTCCTCATGGCAACGCGTTCAAGCAGCTCCCGCACGAACATTTGTCGCAACTGGGAACGAGGCGCTCTCTGCGGAAGATCAATTTTGGAGCCTCTGGAGGGAGGCATCCATCTCGCTGCCACTCGAAGCGCGAAGATGAAATACCGAGTTGGTTTATGTGACTGATGAATTGGGTCTAATAGGGAACGTATAAGGTATAAATTGCGGTCGAAGGTCCGGGGCTCTTTGAAATTGTGACCGCGGAGACGACCCGCCCGTTGGCATTTGGCCTGCGCACGCCTGCTCGGCGGCCCGGCAATCAAGTGAGAAGCTTATTTGCCGTGGCCTCGACCCTGGGCGATGTTGGATCAGCCCGCAAATAGTTCTCCACGAAGATTTTCACCGCCTGTGCATGAGACCGCATGGTTTCTATCGCGCGGGCAGCCTCCCTGCTCTGCGCGACGATATCCATCTGCTCGGCTGCCGCCGCAGCGTCGCCAAGTTCGAACGCCCCCACACCGCGCGCAGCCCCTTTCAGGGTGTGCGTGGTCTGCCGCCAACCAGGGAGATCGCCTTTGTCGAAAGATATCCTAAGACGGGCTATGAGCTGCTCGGCTTGACCGACGAAAAGGGTCAGCACTTCGGCGTTCAAAGCTTCGTCACCGCCCGTATAGCGGGAAAGATGCACAAGATCGATGGGCCGCGACTGGACGCTTACGGGCATGGAAATGGCTCCGACTCCCGGCCCACCCTGCACCGGCCGCGATAAGACCACGTTAACAGGCGAGCTTCCGCTGGCCACCCCGTCGACGGGCGCCCCATAGGCGCCCAGCCTTAGTGCTCGCACCGGAAGCCAGTCACGGTTAAAGTGGAGGGCTGCCTTCTCCCACGACCGAGGAACACCATGGCTGGATCGAAACAACCGTTGCTTCTTCATTCACCGCTCCATTCACCGCCGGCCGATACCGCCAATGAGGAACTTGAGCCGCGGAATGTCGAGAAGGCGCCGACGGAAATCTGGCCCATCATTGTAGCGGTTACCCTGGGAGCCTTCTGGATCGGAGCTTCGGCTGCATATGCCTGGGGATATTTCGGCCCGGGCGGGATGCTTCGCCTCAACATTCAGGAGATTGCCACCGTCGGATTTGCGATGTTCATGCCGCCGATCCTCATGATTGTGGGCGCATGGGCCTTTACCCGCGGCCAGGCGATGGCGTCGGCGGCCGTCACGTTTGCGGCTGCAACCGACCGACTTTTCTCTGTCGACGAGACGGCGTCCAAGCGTGTTGCGCGCCTCGGCCGCACCGTGCGGCACGAACTCGACGCGTTGAACGTGGGAATGGACAACGCTTTTGCCCGGCTGCGGACGCTCGAAACCGTCCTCGAAAATCATATCGCCGCGCTGGACGAGGCCGGCGCCCGCGCCGATGTGCGCGCCGAGATGGCCTCGATCCGTCTTGCGGAAGAGCGCGAACGCATGGACGCTGCGGCGAACCAGTTGATCGAAAGCGCATCTCGCGCCAGCGAGACCATCGCCGGCCGATCTGCGCAACTCAAAGCCATGGTGGAATTGGCCGAGGGCTCGCTGAAAGCCATCGGACAATCGCTCGAAAGCCAGGCCGCGAGCTTCAAGACCGCGGCCAATGCCGCAGCCGAGGCGCCGCAAGCCGTGGCGCTCGAACTCGACAAGCAGGCGAAGCGAATTGAGTTGGTCGCCGACGCCGCAATGGCGCGCTCGGAATTCGTGCTCGGCCGTCACGAGCGGCATCGAACCGCAATGTCGGAGTTGCTGCAGAAATTGAAGGAGGAAAGCACCAGGCTGGAATCCACGCTCGCGGCGCAGCAACAGTCCATGGAACACGCGCTGGAATCGCTTGCATCCGAAACGGAGAAGTTCGGGTCCTTTGCCGCAACCGCGGACCGCGACCTGGAGCTCATCATCGTCAATGCCGCCACGCGCGTCACGCAGCTTTCCCAGAGCTTCTCTCGCGAGGTGGACGGCCTGAAACTGACGAGCGAGGACGCGACGCAGGCGCTTTCGAAAGTGGTCCATTCGCTGCGCGAGGCGGGGATTAGCGCACACACCCTGATATCGGAGACGGCGGGCGAAACCAAGTCGAGCGCGAAGCTGCTGGTCGGCGAGGCGATGGCGGAGTGCGAGCGACTGCTCCGCACCGCGGCAGAACTTGCGAACCAGGCCGGCGACGTCAAACAGTCGCTGGCAGAAAGCGCGGAAGAAATTCAGCACTATGTTCTGTCGCTGCCCGGCGTGGCCAAGCAGGAGGCGCAGCGGGTGCGCGAGTTCATGCGCGCCGAGACCGATGAAATTCTCGACCTGTCGGCGCGCACGCTTGCCACAATTCACACACGCGCGACGGCGCTCAGCGGCGCCCGCCCTGCGGAAGACACGGCGCCGGTCGCAGAAGTAGGGGACAATCCGAGCCTGCTGAAATTGGCGCGGCGTCTGACGCAGCGGCAAAAGCGGCGGCAGGGCGACGAGAAAGAAAAGTCCTGGAACATACGGACGCTTCTGACGGCCGTGGATTCCAACGAAGCCAAGGCCAAGGAGTTCAAACCGGAAGCCGCCGCGGCGCTGGGCGCCCTGCAAGCCGTGCTCTCCGACATCGCCATCGATCTCGATGCCGTCGTCATCGACGCCACTCCAGGCCAAGACGAATGGCGGCGCTATATCGCCGGCGATCGCGCCGTATTTGCGCGCCGGCTCGCCGGCGCCATCGATACCGACATGGTGGACCGGATCGCGGCCGCCTATCGCGAGAGCCAGCAATTCCGGGATGCAGCGGATATCTATCTCGACGAATTCGAAACGCTGCTGGAACGGACAAAGGAGAACGATTCCGGCGGCATTATGACCTCCACCGTGCTGAGCGCGGACACGGGAAAAATCTATCTTGCGATCGCCTATTCGCTGGGGCGGCTTTCAGCCTAGCCGTTCCAGCCGCGCGGCATAAAAGCCATCCATGCCGCCGCGATCGGCGAGATGGCAGGGGAGCGTACGCAAATCGCCTTCGGCGGTCAGAAATTCCGTCATGCCGAAAACTTCGTCCGGCAAGATGCGCCGCCGCCGGAAGTTGTCATGGCGGCGAAGAAATTGAGCCGTTTGGGCAGCGCATTCCTCCTCTTCCAGCGAGCACACCGCGAAGACGAGCAATCCGCCTGGTTCCAGCATTTCCGCCGCCGCGTCGAGCAGCTCCCGGCTCGTTTCCGCGCATGCGTTCACATCTGCAGCGCCCTTGATCCACGGCAATTCCGGATGGCGCCTGATCGTGCCGGTAGCGCTGCAGGGCGCGTCGAGAAGTATGTATCCGGCGCGCAGTTCCGGCGCAAGATCGCGCAGGTCCGCCTGAACGAGAGCGGCGGATAATCCCAATCGATCGAGATTGGTTTTCAACCGCGCCAGCCTGCCCGCGTCGCGCTCGACGGCAACGACTTGGGCGCCCCCGGCAACAAGCGACGCCGTTTTTCCTCCGGGTGCCGCGCAGAGATCGATCACCGTTTTGCCGCGCACATCTCCCAGCAGGCGTGCAGGGAGCGACGCGGCAAAATCCTGCACCCACCAGCATCCCTCTGCGTAGCCGGGCAGACCGCCGACGTTTACCGCATCGCGAATCCTCAGCATCTCTCCGGGCAACGTTTCTCCCGGCGGCCGCAGTGACATCGGCACGTCGGCCGATTTCAGCGCCACATCGAGCGGCGGCACCGCCGCATGGATGCGCGCCGTCGCGCGTGCGGTCTCTTCGCCGAAGACGGCGCACCACCGGCTCCACAGCCAGTCGGGCGTGTTCAGCCGCTCGGCGTCCTGACGCGCGATGAGGCTTGCGCCGTCCCGGGCAATCCGCCTGAGACAGGCATTGATCAGCGGTTTGAAATGGACTGCGCGTGCGTCGCATGCAGCCAACCGGTTCGCCGCGTCCACCGCTGCATGTCCGGGAACACCGAGAAAAAGCAGCTCGCAGGCGCCGGCCAACAGGATCTCGAGCGTCGGGCCGGCGCGGTGCGGCGGCGGCGTTCTTGGCACGAGTACGCGCAGCAGCGCATCGATCTGCCCCATGCGACGCAGGGTTTCGCTTGCGATAGCCCGCGCAAACCCCAAATCCCTGTTCGAAATGCCCGCCGGAGCGGGACTCTGCTCCGACGCGGCGTCCAGCGAGTGCCGCCGCCCGAGGACCTCCCTCAGGAGGGTTTGAGCGTAGGCTCGCGCGGCCAGTCCTGGCGCGGCTGCCGTGTCGGTCAGGACCACGGGCCAGGCTTCGGGCCTTGTCCCATCTCGGCCGCCATCGCATTGAGCCGCGCGATGCGATCCTCCGTCGAAGGATGGCTCGCAAACAGCCCCGAAAGTCCGCCGTGCAAAGGATTGACGATGAACATGTGGGCGGTGGCGGGATTGGCATCGGCAGACGGATTATCGATTGCCGCCGCGGCCTGATCGATGCGCCGAAGCGCCGAGGCGAGCCACAATGGGCGCCCCGACAGCTGGGCGCCGTCACGGTCGGCTTCGAATTCGCGCGTGCGGCTGACCGCCGTCTGCACAAGCACGGCGGCGATCGGCGCAAGCAAGGCCACTAGGAGCAGGCCGACGACGCCCAATGGGTTGCGGTTGCGCCCGTCGCCACCGAAGAAGAACGCGAAATTGGCCAGCATCGAGACCGCGCCGGCAATCGTCGCGGTCATCGTCATCGTGAGCGTGTCGCGGTTCTTGACATGACTGAGCTCGTGAGCCAGCACGCCCGCCAGCTCCTCTTCGTTCACCCGCCGCAAGAGGCCCGACGTAACGCAAACGGCAGCGTGCTCGGGATTGCGGCCCGTGGCGAACGCGTTGGGTTGATCGTTGTCGACGATATAGACGCGCGGCATGGGAAGCCCCGCCCGGCTTACGAGCCTGCCGACGAGGCGGACAAGCGCCGACGCACTTTGCGCGTCGACCGGCTTTGCGCCATACATGGAAAGAACGGCCTTGTCCGAATTCCAGTAGGCAAAAAGATTGGTCGCCGCCGCAAGGAGGAAGGCGAACGCCATGCCGGCCGCGCCGCCGATAAGGTATCCCACGACGAGAAAAATACCGGTCAGGCCCGCCATCAGCAGCCCGGTTCGCATCGTGTTCATCATGAAATCGTCGCCTTCTCGCCCCGCCGCCGCTTGGGCGGCGAGCGCCGAACATCCATGTAAGCCAAGGGCGGCGCCGTTCAAGCGCGAGAAACGACGATGAGCAAGCCTGCAAAGCCCCGGTCCGAGGCCGAGATTGCAGCCAGAATCAAGGCCGCCGGAGAAAGGGCCAAGGCGGAGGCCGATGCTCGCAGGGCGCAAGCTGCGAAACAGCCTCTGCCCAAGGAGATTGGCGGCCCCGATGGGCCGGAGCCGACACGCTACGGAGATTGGGAGCACAAGGGTCTCATCTCCGATTTCTAGGGTATCGGCTTGATATTGCATCGGCGCTGGCCCATCTAAGCGGCACACTGGAAGCATTCCAGAGAAGCAGCCATGTTCATACAGACCGAAACGACGCCCAATCCCGCGACGCTCAAATTCCTCCCCGGCCGCGAGGTCATGGGCGAGGCGGCGGTTGCCGACTTCCCGGACCGCGAGTTGGCAGTGCGCTCGCCGTTGGCGCGGACGCTGTTCGAAATCCCGGAGGTATCGCGCGTATTCTTCGGCAGCGACTTCATTTCCGTGACCAAGGCCGAAGGCGATTGGCGCAATCTCAAGGCGCCCATCCTCGGCGCCATCATGGATCATTTCACCCGCGGGTTTGCGCTGCTCGAAGGCGGCGGAGCCGAGGCGACAGAAGAGGGTGAAAACACCGAGGAGGATGGCGAGATCGTTGCGCAGATCAAGGAGCTGCTCGACACGCGCGTGCGACCCGCGGTGGCGGCAGACGGAGGCGACATTGTCTTCAGCGGATTCGACGCAGGATCGGGCGTAGTTTTCCTTCACCTGCGAGGCTCGTGCGCGGGTTGCCCCTCTTCGACTCTGACCTTGAAGAACGGCATCGAGAACATGTTACGGCATTACATCCCGGAAGTGAATGCCGTCGAAGCGGTATAGATGCCGCAATTGCGCCGACGGACGATCAATTCTACTTTTTGCTGTCCCAATCGGAGCCAACCATGTCCCGCGCGATCAACGACGAAGCCCTCGACATCCTGTTTCGTAACGCCCGCAGCCAGAACAAATGGCAAGACAAGCCTGTCAGTCCCACCATGCTGATGGCGGTTTACGACCTGATGCGATGGGCCCCCACGAGCGCCAATGTTTCGCCGGCGCGATTTGTTTTCCTGGTCTCGAAGGAATCGAAGGGGCGGCTGAAGCCGTATCTGCTGCCGAGCAATGTGGAAAAGGTCATGACCTCTGCCGCGGCGGTGATTATCGCGTACGACCTGAAATTCGCGCAGCACTTACCCAGGCTTTTCCCCCACCAACCCGATGCGAAGGACTGGTTCGCCGAGCCTCAGGCCGCAGAAGTCACGGCATTCCGCAACGGCACGTTGCAAGGAGCCTACTTCATGATGGCAGCCCGGGCTCTCGGACTGGATTGCGGCCCCATGTCGGGATTCGACAATGCCGGCGTGGACAAGGAATTCTTTCCCGAGGGCAGCGTAAAGTCCAATTTTCTTTGCGGCCTCGGCTACGGCGATCCGTCCGGCGTGTTTGCCCGCAGCCCCCGCTTCGCTTTCGACGAGGTGTGCCAAATTCTCTGATCCATGAATATCCTAGCCGTCGACACGGCGCTGGGGGCCTGTTCTGCGGCCCTTCTTCGTGGAAACGATGCGCCCTTTCACCGTTTTGAGGTCATGGACCGTGGCCATGCCGAACGCTTGGCACCCATGGTGAAGGAGGTCATGCAAGAAGCCGGGTTGGCCTTCGGCGGCATCGACCGTCTGGCGGTTACCACCGGGCCCGGAACGTTCACGGGCCAGCGCGTTGGACTTGCCTTCATGCGCGGGTTACGCGTGGCGCTGAGAAGGCCGCTGGTTGGGATCACCACGCTCGAGGCGATGCTCGCGCAGGCCATGGCGGCCACGCACACGAACGCCGCAGCGGTGTTGCAGCATGCCAAGCGCAACGAAGTCTATTGTGCCGGCTGCATCGGGGCGAAACTCGCGATTCCAATATCGCTCGTGGGTTTGGACGAACTGCCCGCACTTCTGCACGATGCGTTTGACCGGCGTGTGGTGACTTTTGCGGGCACCGCTGCGGAAGACGCAGCCCGAGCTTATCGCGCAAAGGGCGGCACCGCACAGATTGTTGAGATGCTTGCCCCCGATGCTGTATGGGTCGCGCGTCTGGCGCATTCCGCCGCCGAGCCGCACGGGCCTCCCAAACCCCTTTACTTACGACCACCGGATGTGCGGTTGCCGGCCAAAGCCCCGGAATGATGGAGATTTGCCGCGCGGGCCGCGAACGGGCGGGCCTTCTGGCCGAGCTGCATGCATCCTGTTTTGCGGATGCTTGGACAGAATTGGCTTTCGACGCGCTGCTCGCATCGCCGGAAACATTTGCGTTGCTCGCCCAGAGCCGTGGCGAGGATGTGGGTTTCGTGCTGGCGCGGGTCGTCGCCGACGAAGCCGAGATTCTCTCCCTGGGCGTCGTACCGCCTGCCCGGCGCCGGGGTGCGGGCAAGCGCTTGGTAGTCGCCGCGGGCGCATTTTGCGCCGCCGCCGGCGGGGAACGGTTGTTTCTCGAAGTAGGGCATGAAAACGGCGTAGCGCGGATGTTCTATCGGCACCTGGGCTTTCGGGAGGTGGGCTGCCGACGGGGCTACTACCGGAACGGATTGGAAGACGCTCTGACCTTGAGGGCCGACCTTCCGCTTTGCGGCTTGGGATTTGGCGACGAACTCGATTAAGATCGAGCCGGAACGATGGAAGGACAAGGCGTGAGCCGGATCGAACAGCTTTGCACGGAGAAGGGGCTGCGGATGACCGATCAGCGGCGGGTCATTGCCCGCGTGCTTTCGGACGCGACCGACCACCCCGATGCCGAAGAGCTTCATCGCCGTGCATCGGCCATCGATCCGCACATTTCCATCGCCACGGTCTACCGCACTGTGAGGCTCTTCGAGGATGCCGGTATTCTGGAGCGGCATGATTTCCGGGACGGCCGGTCACGCTACGAGGAAGTGCCCGGAACGCACCACGACCATTTGATCGACATTCAGTCGGGTCGCGTCATCGAGTTTCGCAGTGAGGAAATCGAGCACTTGCAGAGGCGGGTTGCCGAAGAACTCGGGTTCGAGCTGGTAGATCATCGCCTGGAGCTCTATGGCGTGCCGAAAGCGGGGAAGGGCGGCGGACACTGACGTGCGGTCCCTGAGAGCGACGACAATTCTGTTCACTTTTCTTGTTGTGACGCTGGTCGGTATTCCCTGGCAGTGGTCGGCACGGCGATTAAAATTGAGGCGCCGCAAGACCTTTCCGCACCGCTACCACAGCTTCCTCTGCAAGCTGTTCGACATCAGGGTGACGGTGCTGGGCAAGCCGATCCAGGATCGCGGCGTATTGATGGTGGCAAACCATACCTCTTATCTCGACATCCTGGTTCTGTCGGCGGCGGCCAAAGTCTCGTTCGTGGCCAAGAGCGAAGTTGCAAACTGGCCGTTTTTCGGGCTTCTCGCAAAGCTGCAGGATACGGTTTTCATTGAGCGCGCCCGCCGTAGCCAGGCCGGACAATCGCGGGACGCCATTGGCGAAAGGCTGAGAAGCGGCGATGCCCTGGTTCTTTTTCCGGAAGGGACCTCCAGCGACGGCAATCGCGTTCTCCCGTTCAAAAGTGCCTTGATGGGGGCTGCCGAATTGGAATTGGACGTTGATGCCGATCCCGATGGGCGCCCGGGGCGTGCGCCGGTGCAGCCTGTGTCGGTTGCTTATGTGGGCGTGCACGGAATTCCCATGGGGCGCGAAATGCGGCCGTTGTTTGCGTGGTACGGAGATATGGAACTGGTTCCGCATCTTTGGGAAGCCGTGAAGACCGGTCCGCTCGACGTGGTGGTGGAATTCCATGCGCCCTTGAGTATCGACACGGCGCGCAGCAGGAGGGTGCTTGCAGGGGCAGCGGAGGCCGTCGTCCGTAAAGGGCTGGCGCGCGCATTGGCCGGCTATCTGGCCGAGAAGCCGATGTCGGCGGCGGCGTCTCGCGACGCGAAGCCGATCCAGGTTGTGGAAGCCGCCGCGTGACCGCCGTCGTGCCCATATGAGCGCTATGAAAAAACTCTTCATCAAAACGTTCGGCTGTCAGATGAACGTGTACGATTCCACGCGCATGGCGGAATTGCTGAAAACGGCGGGCTATTGCCCGACAGATTCGCCGGACGACGCCGACATGGTCATCCTCAACACCTGCCATATTCGCGACAAGGCTGCGGAAAAAGTTTACTCGGAACTCGGCCGCCTGAAGCGGATGAAGGACGCAAGGCACGATTCGGGCCGGCCGATGTTGATCGCGGTGGCCGGTTGCGTAGCTCAGGCGGAAGGCCGGGAGATCGTCACCCGCCAGGGCGCCGTCGATATTGTGGTGGGGCCGCAGTCCTATCATCGGCTGCCCGAGATTGTCGGCAGGATCGCGCGCGGCGGCGGCCGGACGGTGGAGACGGAATTCCTCGTCGAGGACAAGTTCGATTCCTTGCCGGAACACCGCATTGCGCCAGGGCCTTGCGCTTTTCTGACGGTCCAGGAGGGCTGCGACAGGTTTTGTACCTTTTGCGTTGTGCCCTACACGCGCGGTGCAGAGTTCTCGCGGCCTGTGGCGCAAATCGAACGCGAGGCGCACCGTCTCGTGGAAGCCGGCGTACGCGAGATTACGCTGCTAGGGCAAAACGTAAATGCCTATCGCGGCGAGGCTCCCGATGGCAGCTCGTGGGGCTTGGCGCTGCTGTTGCGGCATTTGGCGGGGATCGATGGGCTTGCGCGCATCCGGTACACGACAAGCCATCCCCGCGACATGAGCGAGGACTTGATCGCGGCGCATGGCGAGCTTGCCAAGCTGATGCCTTATCTGCATCTGCCGGCGCAATCCGGTTCGGACCGCGTGCTTGCCGCGATGAATCGTCAGCATACGTCGGCGCAGTACCTTCGCCTCGTCGAGCGTATCCGCACGGCAAAGCCCGACATCGCATTGTCGTCGGATTTCATCGTGGGTTTTCCCGGCGAAAGCGACGAAGATTTCGACGCCACGCTCTCGTTCGTTCGCGAGGTGGGTTATACCCAGGCGTTCTCGTTCAAGTACAGCCCCAGGCCGGGAACGCCGGCGGCGGCATACGCCTGCCAGATTCCCGAGCACGTGAAATCGGACCGTCTGTCTGCCTTGCAAACGGTGTTGGGAGAACAGCAATCGCGATTCAACGCCTCGTGCAAGGACCGCGTCATATCCGTTCTGTTCGAGAAGCCCGGACGCAAGCCGGGGCAGGCCGTCGGCAGAAGCCCGTATTTGCAACCTGTCCACGTGGAACATGCGGCGGATCTGATCGGACGGATCCGCGAAGTGCGGATCGATGCTGTGCTGTCCAACAGCCTGCGTGGAGTTCTCCGCGACGAAGAGGCGCCCGCCCGGCAGGAACGCCAGTGAGCCGCACCGAGGCAAGGCAGGACGCGGCGGCGCGCGAACAGGTTACGCTGGAATTCCAGGACAACAAGTTGCTTGCGCAGCTGGGCGGCGCCCACCACAAGAATTTCGTGCGCGTAGAGCAAAAGCTGGGTGTGCGCGTGGCCACGCGCGGCAATCTCGTTTCCGTGGAAGGCGCGCCGGCCGCCAGGGAGCAAGCCGCTGCCGTCCTGCGTGCGCTGTACGCGCGGATCGCTGCGGGCGAAGAAGCCGGTCTTGCGGAAGTGGATGCCGAGATTCGCTTTGCTTTGCACGATAGCGGCAGAATGCCGGCCGGCGAATTCGGCGCTCCCTCCATCCGGACCGCGCCGGGCCGTGTCGCGCGGGCGCGCTCGCCCGCCCAGAACGCCTACCTCGACGTGATGCGGACACACTCCTTGGTGTTTGGCGTAGGGCCGGCTGGCACGGGGAAGACGTATCTTGCCGCCGCTTTCGGCGCGCACCTGCTGCATGAGCGCCGCGTCGAACGGCTCATTCTGTCGCGGCCCGCACTCGAAGCCGGCGAGCGGCTGGGATTTCTTCCCGGCGATCTCAAGGAGAAGATCGACCCTTATCTCCGGCCGCTCTACGACGCATTGTTCGACGGCTTGGGAGAGCAATGCGTCAAGCTGATGGAGAACGGCGTGATCGAGGTCGCACCGCTTGCGTTCATGCGGGGGCGCACGCTGGCGCGCTCTTTTGTGATCCTGGATGAAGCCCAGAATTGCTCGCCGGCCCAAATGAAGATGTTTCTGACGCGACTGGGGGAGGATTCCCGCATGGTCGTGACCGGCGATCCGTCGCAAAGCGATTTGCCGGGAGGTCGCGCCGAGGGACTCAACGAGGCCATCGAGTTGCTTCAGGGCGTGGAGGGCGTCGCCGTGGCACGTTTTACCGAAAAGGACGTGGTGCGTCATCCGCTCGTGACCCGAATCGTCCGCGCCTATGAGGCGCCGAAAAGCGGCAAGCACCATTCGGCGCGGAGCGAATCGCGATGAAGGACGCCCGCTCCGGAGCGCATTGCGCTGTGCCGCGTCCGCCGGACAGGGCGCGTATCGCTTTGAGGGTCGAGGAATCTCGATGGCGAGGCGTAGATCTGCAAAAATTGCGGGATGCCGCAAAGCGAACCCAAATGCGAACGGGACATGTCGGAGAGCTTACGGTGCTGCTGACGACCGACCAGCGGCTATGCGCCCTCAATGCGCTTCATCGCGGAAAACCCAGACCCACGAACGTCCTCGCCTTTCCTGCAGGCCGCGATACCGCGGGTTACCTGGGCGATATTGCCATCGCTTACGGCGTGGCAGCGGACGAGGCTGCCGCATCCGGAATGCTCCTGGAGGACCACGCGGTCCACCTCGTCGTCCATGGCGTGTTGCATCTTGTGGGATATGATCACCGGACGGCGCGCGAGGCGCGCCGGATGGAAGGATTGGAAGTGGACATTTTGCACGAGATGGGAGTTGCCGATCCTTACGGCCGTGCGAGTGCCGCCGAATAAAATGGCTCGAACGACACAAGAAAACCGCCCGGCGGGGGCCGCCAACGGCAAGGCGCAATCTCTCCTGCAGCGCCTCGCACAGATTTTGCGCGGCGACAGCGGTGCGCAATCGATGCGCGAAAGCCTCGAAGAAGTGATTGAGGAAAGCGAGCGGCAAAGCCCTGCCCTTTCGCAGCAGGAGCGGATCATGCTCGCCAATCTGCTGAAGTTCGGCGAACTGAGGGTCGGCGACGTGATGGTCCCGCGCGGCGATATCGTGGGCATAGAAGAGAAGACGCCGCTGAGCGAGCTGATAGCCCGTTTCCGCGAAGCACAGCATTCCAGATTGCCGGTCTACCGTGAGACGCTGGACGATCCGATCGGCGTTGTTCATATCAAGGACGTTCTCTCGCTTCTGACGATCGGGCCGGACGGAGCCATGCATCTTCCCGAAACCCCTATCGCCAGCATCAAGCGCGACATCATCTTCGTCCCGCCGTCGATGCCTGCTCGCGATCTGCTCCTTAAGATGCAGACGACGCACATGCATCTGGCCTTGGTGATCGACGAATATGGCGGCACCGACGGACTGGTTTCGATCGAAGATCTGGTCGAGGAAATCGTCGGCGACATCGACGACGAACACGACATCGAGGAAGCCCCGCAACTCCGCAGGCTCGACGGCGGCTCCTTCGAAGCCGACGCGCGCCTGGACCTGGAGGATTTCAAGGAGACGTCCGGGATCGATTTGATGCCGGCCGATTCCGACGAGGAGATCGACACCCTTGGCGGACTTGTCGTCTCCCTGATCGGCCGCGTGCCGGAGCGCGGCGAGATCATCCCGCATCCTTCCGGCTATGAGTTCGAGATTCTTGAAGCCGATCCGCGTCGCGTCAAATTCCTCCGCCTGCGACCGTCGACGGGCGCTCCGCTCGCTCCGCCGCAGACAGCAGGGCCGAGGCATTAGAGCGATGCGATCACTGCCTGGGACCGCGGCCATCTTGGCCGCTATCGTTGGAGCTCTGTGATGCGGGCTGGAAGCCCGCGGTCCCAGGGAGAATCATTTGCGGTCTCTTTGTCCGCGCTGGGCGAATTCATCCGTGGACTGACGGGCTGGCGCAGGATGGTTTGCGCCGCGGCCACCGGACTCGTCTCGGCTTTGGGATTCGCCCCTTTCGATATTTTCATCTGTCTTCTGGCCGGCTACGCAATCCTGGTTTTGCTTGTCGACGGAGGCCTTCAGCGCAAACGGCCGATCGTTGAAGCGGCGCTGATCGGATGGGTATTTGGCTTCGGCCAGTTCCTGGCGGGTCTCTACTGGGTCGGATATGCGTTCACCGTCGATGCTGTGGACCATGCTTGGCAGATTCCGTTCGTGGAAGCGCTGTTGCCGAGCGGGCTGGCACTGTTTCCGGCAGCGGCTTGCGCGGCAGCTGCTGCGGTTTGGCGGCCAGGCCCGGGACGCATCTTCATTCTTGGCGCAAGCTATGCCGCCGCGGAATGGCTGCGCGGACACGTCCTGACGGGATTTCCCTGGAATTTGGCGGCTTATTCGTGGGGAGCCGCGCTTGCTGTGCTGCAGAGCTGCGCGGTCATCGGTGCCTATGGCCTGACCCTGCTGACGATCCTGCTCGGCGCATCGCTTGCCGAGCTTTGCGGCTCGGGGCGCCGTCTGCTCCCTGCGTCGATGGCTGGGCTGTTCGCCCTTCTCTGGGTCGGCGGTATGGCTCGTCTGGCCATGGCGCCGCACGCGAATGTTCCGGGCGTCGAATTGAGACTGGTGCAGCCCAATGTGCGCCAGCAGGATAAATTCCTGCCGCAAGATCGGGCCCGCAATTGGCAGGAACTCATCGCGCTGACGCAAGCGCCTGCGCGCATCTTGCCGACCCACATCATTTGGCCGGAAGCCGCACCGCCCTTTCTTCTGGGCCGCGTACCGGAAGCGCTCGACGAGATCGCGATCGTCACCGGGCCGAACCGTGTCCTGATGACGGGTTCGGTCCGTGCGCAGGCTTCGGTTGAAAACGGCTTTCACTTTTTCAACAGCTTCTACATCTTCGGCCATGGCGGCGAGCCGCTGGGCGTCTACGATAAGTTTCACCTCGTCCCTTTCGGCGAATATCTGCCGCTGCCCGACTTGCTTGCGCGGCTGGGGCTGACGAAGCTCGTCGACAGTCCGGGCAGTTTCACGCCGGGCGATGGACCGCACACCTATACGGTTGCGGGAGCACCCCCTATCGGGCCGCTCATTTGTTACGAGATTCTTTTTCCGGGCGCGGTGACCGAAAAGCAGCGGCCCGGATGGCTCGTCAATGTTACGGACGACTCCTGGTTCGGTCCCTCGACCGGCCCTTATCAACATTTGTTAACTGCGCGCGTACGGGCGATTGAAGAGGGCCTCGCCGTCGCCCGCGCCGCAAACACCGGCATTTCGGCCGTCATCGATCCTTTTGGCCGCGTCTGGGCAAGTCTGGCGCTAGGCAAGACCGGCATCGTCAACTCGCCGTTGCCGCGCGCGCTGCCGGCAACTCTTTACGTGCGCTTCGGCGATTCGGGTTTTGTCCTCATACTCGGCCTCTGTCTCGCGTTCGGCTGCTTTTTATGATTGCGGACCTGCGCGCTAAAGAGCGACAATATAAAATAAGTTACTTTCTGGCCGCCCGAATCTGGCTAAGGTCCGATGGCGGCAGCAGTTTTCGGTGTAATCAGACCGGTGCCCAAGAAACAAGCGAACCCCATCGACGCCCAGGTAGGTACCCGCGTCCGTTTACGGCGGATGCTGATCGGAATGAGCCAGGAAAAGCTCGGCGAGCTCTTGGGTCTCACGTTTCAGCAAGTGCAGAAGTATGAAAAGGGCGTGAACCGCATCGGTGCGGGCAGGCTCTATCAAGTTGCACAAATTCTCGGCGTTCCCATCGGATATTTCTACGAAGACGTGATCGAACACGCGCCGCGGCTTTCGGAAATGTCCGAGGAACCCGCAGCGCCGCCCGTCATGGAGTTCTTGGCGAGCGGCGAAGGTCTCCAACTTAGTCTGGCGTTCATGAGGATCAGGGATCCGAGGGTGCGTAAGCGGGTCGTTGATCTCGTCAAAAGTCTGGCCGACGACGGCGAAGAGATGCACCAGTAGAATCAGCCGCAATTTCGGACGAAATTGGACAGGAAAGTTATCGTCGGGTATGGGGAGGTATGACGCAAATCCCCGCGCCGGCGGACTCGCCGATCGACGATCTCGTCGCATTGCTCGATCTCGAAGCCGTCGAAGTCAACATCTTCCGTGGACTGAGCCCGCAGCACCGTTCGCAGCGTGTTTTCGGCGGTCAAGTGCTCGGTCAGGCCCTGGTGGCCGCTCAGCGCACAGTCGCCGATAGATCGTGCCATTCGCTACACGCCTATTTTCTTCACCCCGGCGACCCCAAGGTTCCCATTCTTTATGAAGTGGATCGCAGCCGCGACGGCAAGAGCTTCAGCTCGCGCCGCGTGGTCGCCATCCAGCACGGCCGCCAGATCTTTCACATGTCGGCGTCGTTTCAGGCCGCCGAAAACGGTCTTGAGCACCAGATGGAAGCACCGGCCGTGCTGCCGCCGGAAGCGCTTCGGAGCGACGAAGAATTTCAGCGGCAGGCCGCCGACCGGCTTCCGCCCGAGTACCGCGACAAGCGCAAGCGGCCCTTCGAACTGCGCTATGTCGATGGGGCGGACATGATCCATTCGGAGAAGCGTCCGCCGCGAAGAGCGTTATGGGTGCGCGCCACCGGAATTCTGCCCGGCGACCCGGCGCTGCATCAATGCGTGCTCGCCTACGCTTCCGACATGACGTTGCTCGATACCTCGCTGTTGCCGCACGGCATCGGCTGGTTCGACGACCGCATTCAGATGGCAAGTATCGATCATGCGATGTGGTTTCATCGGCCGTTCCGCGCCGATTCGTGGCTTCTCTATACCGAAGACAGTCCCAGCGCCTGCGGTGCGCGCGGCTTCGGCCGCGGTGTCATCTTTGCACGAGACGGCTCGCTCGTAGCCTCCGTGGCACAGGAAGGCTTGGTGCGGATGAGAAAAACCTGACTGGGAGCGCGGCCGTCCTCGGCCGTCACGGAATGTGACGCGCAAGATGCGCGCGCTCCCAGTGACGGCAGTCCCAAAACGGGACTCGATCATTAACACCACGCTAATTCTGCCCTGGTAAGAATGCGAGCCAAAGCCGGATCTGGTCCATGCTCGCAAAACTGCTTTGCCGCTATTTCAAGAACAGAACCGCCAATGTGGCCGTCACGTTCGCACTCGCGCTGATCCCTTTCATCTTCCTCATCGGGATGGCTTCGGATTACACAACTGCGACCTATCGCGAGGACCAGCTTAACGCGATCGCCAACTCGGCCGCGCTTGCCGCCGTAACCCCCGCGATGATGGCGCAAGGCGATTCGGCATCGATCACCGCCGCGACCAATACGTTCAACGCCCAAGCCGCGTCCATTCAGGGGATCCAGTACAACGGCAGTTCCGGGATCACCGTCACGGTGACGGACTCGATCACGAACCGCACCGTGACGGTGTCCTACACGGCAAAATCGAACAACGCGTTTCCGAGCGTTCTGGGAAGCTCGACAATCGCATTGGGCGGAACCACCAAAGCAGTAGGCGCCGTGGCCCCCAACATCAACTTTTATCTCCTCCTCGACGATTCGCCGTCGATGGCGATTCCCGCCACGTCCAGTGGCATCAGTACCTTGGTGTCGAACACGCAATATGAGTGCGACTCCGCGCCGGCGGGCGGCAGCACCTGCGGCTGCGCTTTTGCCTGTCACGAGACCAAGCCGTCAGCAGAAACGCATTGCAACAGCAGCAAGTGCGCCATCGCGGGCACAGGCAATCCGAGCGGCGAGGACAATTACACGTACGCAAAATCGGGCCTCGGCCTCACGCTGCGGATCGACAATCTCCGGACCGCGGTCGAAAACCTGACCACGACGGCGCACACTACCGAGACGAACTACAAGACCAACTATGCGATGGCCATTTATACGTTCGATTCGGGCTTCAACAACATCGCGCCGCTCACCACGAATCTTTCCACGGTGGATACCGACGCCCAAAACATTCAGCTCGAGGAAGTCTGTTCCAACAACTACGTGACGTGCTCGACGGACAACGACGACGAGGACACGAACTGGGACAACGCGATGAGCAGCATAAATACGGCAATGCCCGCGCCCGGCAACGGCACGAATGCAAATGGCGACACGCCGCAGGAAGTGCTTTTCATCGTCACCGACGGCATGGTCGACGAAGCAGCCAGCAGCCAGCCGGCGCTCAATGTTCATTACGGCTCCTATAACTCCGGGCGCCAGCAATCGACCGTCAATCCCCTCAATTCTTCGGGCTCCGAAGTGGACACCGATTGGTGCGCAAAAATCAAGAATCGCAACATCCGCATCGCGGTGCTCTACACGGCCTATTTGCCGCTCGCGAGCGGTAACGGCACCGGCAATGGCTGGTACAACAGCTATGTCGCACCGTTGATCCCGCCCGATGCCACGCAAGACGATATCGGCGCGCAGCTCGAGGCTTGCGCTTCGCCTGGTCTCTATTACGAAGTCACGACGAACGGCGATATCTCGCAGGCGCTTTCGAATTTGTTCCAGCAGGCGGTGCAGACGGCGTACCTCGCGCAATGAGGCGCGCGGGGGGCGCATGTGGCGATATGACGGAATAATATTTAATGTTGGTTAGCGGGGCCCAAATGCTGTCGGTGAAAGATGCCGGCATTCTCCAACGCTTTGGTCATCTCCCGCCGCTAATTTGGCGGCGGGCACTCAAATCGTGCGGACCTGGTAGCATGAGCCGGTTTCAACCCAAGTTGGCGAGGCGCGCACGCGCACTGTCTGCCGCTGCGCGAAGCTTTCCCGGCCAGATCCATGCGGCGACGGCGGTCGAATTCGGGCTGGTTGCGGCGCCGTTTATCGCGCTTCTCGTCGCCATACTGGAGACCACCTTGGTCATGATGGCGCAATCCGTGCTCCAGGAGGCCGCCACCCAGGCTTCGCGCCTGATCATGACGGGGCAGGCGCAGAGCGGCAACATGACGGCGGCGCAATTCCAGCAAGCGGTCTGCAACGATGCCCGGGCAATGTTTTCCTGCGGGGGCATCTACGTCAATGTCCAGACGTTCAATTCGTTCTCGTCGGTCTCGCTGTCCAACTTTGTGACGAACGGAACGTTCAACACCGCCAGCATGGGATATTCACCCGGCGGGCCGGGGAACATCGAGGTCGTGCAGGTGTTCTACCAATGGCCGGTGTACCTGGCGCCGCTCGGTTTCAATCTCAGTACCCTTAACGGCAACAAGATCCTGCTTGTGGGCACGGCGGCATTCCGCAATGAGCCCTATTGAACGCAATACATTCCTAACGCGCAGCCGGCAGCTGCTGGCAAGATTCGCGCGCGCGCGCCGCGGGCTAGCCGCGATCGAGTTCGCGCTGGTGCTTCCTTTCATGGCGGTGATGTATCTCGGCACCTTCGAAATCGTTCAAGGCATCTCGGTCCAGCGTCAGCTGACGCTGACCTCGAGCACGCTAGCCAATATCGTCACGCAATATTCGAACGTCAGCGCGAGCGGCGATTGGCCCAGCATTTACACCGCAGCTGCCACGGTGCTGACGCCCTATTCCACTGCAAATGCAGGCGTGACCATATCTGTGGTAAAGATCACTGCTCCCGGATCGGCCACCGTTCAGTGGAGCTTGCCGGGATATAACGGCACAGCGAGGGCCACAGGCCAAGTGATCGCAGTACCCACCACGCTTGGGTCCGCCGGTACCGAGCTTGTGCTCGGCGAAGCCACCTACAAATACACGCCGCTCATCGATCTGCTCAATATCGGAATAATCAGGCTTTATTCCTCGGTCTATATGCTGCCGCGCAACTCTTCCGGAACCATTACGGAATCCTCGTGAGCGGGCACATCGCGATGCGAAGTCGCGCACGGATGAATAGTCGTTGTGCGAAAATGCTGCGCCTAAGCAACGGGTTGGCAGCCCTCGATCGCGATAAGCTTGCGGCGGCGCTTGTGGTTTTCCGGTCCTACGAGCTTGCGGGAAAGGGGACATGTATTAATGGCTTTGCCGGTTCCACTGCTCCAATTGTCGACTGAGACTTTCGACAGGGCACGTTCCACCGGCGAAGTAGCAGATGACGGATGCGGCATCATGCCCAGGCGGATTCCTTGGCGTAGAAAACGACGCGGCATTAGCGCGAACATCAATGGCGGCATTCCCCTGTCCGATTAACAACCTGCCACCGGGATCGGCTCTTTCTGCGCCTGCCGTCATTCTCCGAAATGCGAGCAAGCCCGCGCCCTCGAAGCGGCCAGATACCGCAAGAACGTTAAATCGGCAGTACCGCTCCGCTCGAGAGGCGCGCAGTCCTCGTCTCTTGCAGAATTCAGCCCGCAGATAGGCACTTGGTCGCAAAGGCAACCTTAAGTGACAGAGGAACAGCATACACGTTTTGGCGTCCCAGCAATTGCCAGACGGAACACCCGCCAATGTGTTTGGTCGGTAAACAAATTTTCAACTTTCACTTCGGATGCCTCGGATTAGCGAGGTTTTGTACCGAAACAGTGCAGGGTGCGCGTCTTCCCCCCCGGCGCCCTTAAGACGACGTTAAACCCGGCGGATTTAGGACATCCGTCACAACAAGTGAATCGGATTTGGCGTTTGCGCCATGTGGTGATGTGAACTCGGGGCGTCGAGATTCCTAGGATTGCGCTGCGGCGGTATTCGGGTCGGCATGATCGACATGCAAGCGATTCGGCAAAGGTGGGAGCTTGTGGGCTCGAAGCTGGATGAGCGGGGGCGGCGGATGTTTGCAGCCGGCGAGGTCCGCGCGGCTGGCTGGGGCGGTCTGGCGGCGGTCTGCGAGATCACTGGGCTCGCGCGCTCGACCATCGGCCGGGGACAGAAAGACCTTGACGCCGCGCCCCTGTCGAAAGGCCGGGTGCGCCGCAGGGGAGGCGGCCGGCGGCCTCTATCGAGCCGGGACGCGACGCTGATCGAGGATTTACGGATCGTCATTGAGCCGGCCACGCTCGGCGATCCGATGCGCCCGTTGTTGTGGGTGTCGAAAAGCCACGACAAGCTGGTTGTCGCATTGCAGAAGAAGGGCCACGAGATCAGCGCCAGCAGCGTGAAGAGACTGTTGCCGAAGCTCGGCTATAGCCGGCAGTCGAACCGCAAGGCCGACGAGGGCTCGAACCATCCCGACCGCAATGCGCAGTTCGAGCACATCAACGCCAAGGCGATCGCGGCACAGGCTGCGGGGCAGCCCGTCATCTCGGTCGACACCAAGAAGAAAGAGCTGGTCGGCAACTACAAGAACGGTGGCACCGACTACCGCCCGAAAGGCGATCCGCTGCGCGTGAAGGTGCACGACTTCGAAGATAAGGATCTCGGCAAGGTCGTACCTTATGGCGTGTACGACGTTGGCGCCAATGCAGGGTGGGTGAGCGTCGGGATCACAAGCGACACGGCTCAGTTCGCTGTCGCCTCCATTCGCCGCTGGCTCGACGCAATGGGGCGCCAGCGCTACCCGAAAGCCCGCGAGTTGACCATCACGGCCGATGGCGGCGGCTCGAATGGAACGCGTGTCCGGCTGTGGAAGGTCGAGTTGCAAAAGTTCGCCGACGAGACGGGCCTCGTGCTCCACGTCCATCACTATCCGCCAGGCACCTCTAAGTGGAACAAGATCGAGCACCGCATGTTCTGCCACATCACGCAGACTTGGCGTGGGAGACCTCTCGTCGATCGCATGGCCGTGGTCGAACTGATTGCCGCGACGACGACCAAAGCCGGCCTCAAAGTCGAGAGCGCCCTCGATACTGCGATCTACGAAAAGGGAATCAAAGTGAGCGATGCCGAGATGAAGACGCTCGACATCCGGGGCGATGAATTCCATCCTGAATGGAACTACACAATCCGACCGCGATCAGCCGACAATAGGAGCGGTTAATTTGGCCAGTGTCCTTAGTCTGCGCCTGTCCATGCGATGAAGTCGCTTTCGAAGGTCGGCAGTGGCTGGACGGGTGTCAATCAACGGAGGCTATCGTGAAGAATCTCATGTTTCGCTTTCTCAACAGCAAATCCGGCGCAACCGCCATCGAATACGGCCTGATCGCGGCCGGTATTGCAGTGGTGATCCTGACCGCGGTCGGCACCGTCGGTACCAATCTGAGCGGCGTGTTTACCTCGGTTGCCACCTCGCTCTAAAGTCCCGGCGATGGAATAGCCGAGGGGGTCGCTTTGATAGTGACCGCCGCGGCCATTTGAGGGAAACGGAGATATTCCGCGGCGGGCTGCAGGGATAACCCCGTCAGTCCTTCGCGTTGAGGCGCAGAGGGCGCCGTGCGCTGCCTGCTGCTCGGGGCGCTGCGGCTCCTATTCGAGTCGAGGTTATCCCACCTTGCAGAGAACCTCCGATCGCGCCTGCGCACAGTATCCGCAAAGCACAAAGCTTCCGCCGTCTCATTCGACTGCGGAATTTCGTTCGCTCGTTGGCCTTCGGCCAAGGGCAGATGTTCGCGCGACCCTGGAGCCCAACCCGATCGCCGACCCCGCCGAGACCGCGTCGGTATCCAGCGGCCGCGCCAAGTCGGGGAGCAACGAATCCTAAGGGGTTTTCGACGATGGTCCGACGCCTGAACGTTCGGCTGCCGGCACGATTCTCCATGAAGCAAGCCGGGCGAGTGCCGGCTTCGGCTTTGTATTGAGACGGCCGTCGTGCTGGCAACAAAGTCCGATGTCGTTTAGATTGTTCCCGCGATGTCGTTCGCTGGCGAGACCGTACTGCTCGATGCGACCTTGAAGCCGAACCCGCCGATGAGCGCGAGGGCGCTGAAGCTTGTTGTCGCGGCAGTCGCCTGCGTCAATCTCGGATTCGGACTGGTGCTTGTTCTGCACGGCGCCTGGCCGGTTACGCCTTTCATGGGAGCCGATGTGGCGTTTCTCGCCTGGGCTCTGAATGCGGCACGGGCGGCAGCCCGCGCCTTCGAGCAGATCCGGCTCACGCCATTCAGCCTTGTCGTACGGCGAAAGCCGGCGCGCGGCGCCGAAAGCCGGATTGAACTAAACCCCTATTGGGTGCGGGTCGAGATGGACGATCCGCCGCGGCGCACCAGTCGGCTTGTGCTCTGGAGTCACGGAAAGGGCGTGCAGATCGGCCGGTTCCTGGCGCCGAACGAACGGCTCGCGTTCGCCATAGCTCTGCGGGCAGCCCTGCGGCGGGCGCGCGAAAACCCGGTCGGATAGAGAGCGCTACGCAAGTTGGGCTAATCCAGCTTGTACAGAATCGGCAGCCTGCATCGGCAAAATCAACGAGTTAGGCGAAATGTCCCCACTACATGCTCTTTCGAGCAATTTTGGCGACGTAACTCATTGATCCAACAGAGGCGGCGCGACAAATCGACGCATTAATTCGTGGCCCAACTGCGCAAGTTGGGCTAACACCAGTCCGCGCACGCCCAATACTTGGGCGCTTCGGGAACCTGTGTAGGAGCCGGCTTGGCAACAAAATTTCAACCTTGGAACTTTGCCGCCGAATGCCACAAGTAACTGTCCGTATACGGAATATGTTTCTCGTGAAACATACTCTTGCCCACTGCGACTGCACCGCTTAAACGGCGCGGCATGACAAATCGGTTCGATGTCATCGTGATCGGCGGCGGCCACGCCGGCTGCGAAGCCGCCGCGAGCTCAGCCCGTGTCGGCGCGCGGACGCTGCTTGTCACGCATAAGGTCGGCACGATCGGAGAGATGTCCTGTAACCCGGCCATCGGCGGGCTAGGCAAGGGTCATCTCGTCCGCGAGATCGATGCGCTGGACGGAGTGATGGGCCGGGTGGCGGACGCTGCCGGCATCCAGTTCCGCCTGCTCAACCGGCGCAAGGGTCCTGCAGTGCGGGGACCGCGTGCCCAGGCCGACCGCAAACTTTATCGGCGGGCGATGCAGCAAATCCTCTCGGAAACTCCAAACCTTGCAATCCAACAAGCTGAAGTCGACGATCTGATATTTTCCTCCCCCACGAGCGAGGGAGGAAGAGTGGCGGGCGTGCGCTTGAGTGATGGAACGGAGATTCCCTGCGGCGCAGTGGTTCTGACCACCGGCACGTTCCTCAAAGGCCTAATCCACATCGGCGAGTGGAAGATTCCGGCCGGCCGGGTCGGCGAGGCGCCGGCCATCGGGCTGTCGAACACGCTTTACGGCCTCGGTCTCAAGATGGGCCGGCTCAAGACCGGCACGCCCCCGCGGCTGGACCACAGGACGATCGCCTGGGACGCGCTGGAGATTCAGCAGGGCGACGATCCGCCGGCGCCGTTCTCTTTCCTCACCAAAAAAATCGTCAACCCGCAGATCGAATGCCGCATTACGCGCACGACGCCCGAGACGCACGCCATCATCCGGGCCAACCTGCATCGCGCGCCGATGTATTCCGGTCAGATCGAAAGCGTAGGACCACGGTATTGTCCCTCCATCGAGGACAAGATCGTCCGGTTCGCCGGCCGCAACGGTCACCAGATTTTCCTGGAGCCGGAAGGGCTGGACGACGACACGACCTATCCCAACGGCATTTCCACGTCGCTGCCGGAGGACGTTCAGCGTGCCCTACTGGCGACGATTCCCGGCCTCGAACGCGCCGCCATGCGCCGGCCCGGCTATGCCATCGAGTATGACTATGTGGACCCACGCGAGCTGTTGCCGTCACTTGAAACCAAGCGCGCGCCGGGCCTGTATTTGGCGGGCCAGATCAACGGCACGACCGGCTACGAAGAAGCAGCCGCCCAGGGCATCATGGCCGGCTTGAATGCAGCGCGCGGCTGCGGCGGCAGATCTCCCATCGTCCTCGACCGCGCTGCGGCCTACATCGGCGTGATGATCGACGACCTCGTGACCAAGGGCGTCAGCGAACCGTATCGGATGTTCACGTCACGCGCCGAATACCGGCTCAGCCTGCGCGCCGATAACGCCGATCAGCGCCTGACCCCTCTCGGCGAGAAAGCCGGTTGCGTCGGCACGGCGCGCGCACGGGCCTTCGCGGAGAAAATCGCCGCCCTCACCACGGCACGCCGGGAAATGAACGCCGTGGCGCTGACCCCCAATGCAGCGCGGGAGCTCGGAATCGAAATCCGGCTCGACGGAGTCCGGCGCACGGCACTCGAGCTGTTGAGCCTGCCCCGGGTGACCTTCACTCAACTGAGGGATATCTGGCCCCGGCTCGGAGCCTTTTCCGCCGACATCGTCGAGCAGCTGGAGATCGACGCGCTCTATGCCAACTACCTCGAGCGCCAGGAGGCAGACATCCTCGCCTTCCGCAAGGACGAGACGCTCTCGTTGCCGGCCGAAATCGATTATGCCCAGGTCAACGGGCTCTCGACCGAGGCGGCCCAGAAGCTTGCCGTAATTCGTCCCGCGACTCTCGGCCAGGCCGCGCGGATCGATGGGGTCACGCCGGCAGCCCTGACGCTGGTTCTCGCCCATATCCGCTCGCGGGCGGCATGAGCTCGCATTTTGGCCCTGCCGACCTACAAGCCGCATTGAGTGTTTCACGTGAAACACTGGCCCGCCTTAAGGCCTATGTGGCGCTGCTCGAGGATTGGAACGTTCGCCATAATCTCGTCTCCAGGCAATCGACGGACGACGTCTGGCACCGCCACGTTTACAACTCCGCCCAGCTCGAACCCTTCATCCCGCCGGACGCCGCCAGCCTCGTCGATCTCGGCAGCGGTGCCGGTTTTCCCGGGCTCGTCCTCGCCATTCTCCTGGCCGATCGCCCGCGTTTCAGGACGGTCCTCTATGAGGCCACGCGCAAGAAATGCGATTTCCTCGAGCAGGCAGCCGCCCGCGTTGGGGTGCCGGCCGAGGTCCGCAACCGGCGCATCGAGGAGGCCGCTCCCGAGGCTTTCGATATCGTCACGGCGCGCGCCCTTGCTCCCCTGGAAAAGCTGTTGGCTTACGCACAAGCTTTTCAGGGACAGAAAACGCTAAATCTGTTTCTCAAGGGTCAATCCGTAGCGGCCGAATTGACGGACGCCCATAAATCTTGGAGGATGTCCGTGGCGCAATATCCGAGCCGCTCGGACCCGTCCGGCGTCATTCTCGCAATCCGGGAGCTTCGCCATGCCGCTTGAGCGGCGCCTACCTCGAACATTCGTCATAGCCAACCAGAAAGGTGGCGTCGGCAAGACCACGACCGCTATCAACCTCGGCACTGCGTTGGCCGCCGTGGGCGAACCCACGCTGGTGATTGATATCGACCCACAGGGCAACGCATCTACCGGACTGGGCATCGGAATGGCAGACCGCAAGATCACCATTTACGACGTGCTGATGGGAGAGGCCAAGCTTGCCGATACCCTTCTCAAGACGAGAATTCCAGGGCTCACATTGGTTCCCGCAACGGTCGACCTTTCCGGTGCCGAACTCGAACTGGTCGGCGTTTCACGCCGCAATTATCGGCTGAAAGACGCGATCGTCGATTACGCAGGTCAGGGCGAAGACACCCCGGCCTACATCCTTATCGACTGCCCCCCCTCGCTCACGCTTCTTACGATTAATGCCATGGTGGCAGCCGACGCCGTGGTGGTGCCGCTGCAGTGCGAATTCTTTGCGCTCGAGGGATTAACCCAGCTGCTCCGAACCATCGACCTCGTCCGTGCGAGCCACAACCCGGCGCTGCAAATCCACGGCATCGTGCTCACCATGTCCGACAAGCGCAACCGATTGTCGGAACAGGTCGAAGCCGACGTGCGTAAGAACATGGGCGAGATGGTTTACAAGACGGTCATCCCCCGCAATGTCCGCATCTCCGAGGCACCGAGTCACGGGCTGCCCGCGCTGGTCTACGATCTGCGCTGTCCTGGCAGCCAAGCCTATATCAAGCTCGCTGGCGAATTGATCCAGCGCGAACGCATAAGGAAAGCGGCATGATCCAGACAAAACGAGCCGAAGAAGCCCGCCCTCGCGGCCTAGGCAGGGGGCTTTCCGCTCTGATTGGAGACGAGGCGCCGGTACCCGGCTACGGCAGGGCTGCGGCCGACCACACCGAGCGGGCGCTTCGATCATTGCCGATCGCATTCCTTCATCCCAATCCCTCGCAGCCGCGCAAACATTTCGACGAGACCGAAATCGCCGAACTCTCCGATTCCATATGCGCCAAAGGAATGCTGCAGCCAATTCTGGTCCGCCCCATCGCGGGCAAAGACGACGCGTTCGAAATCGTCGCCGGCGAGCGCCGCTGGCGGGCCGCACAACGGGCCAAACTGCACGACGTACCCGTGGTTATCCGCCAATTGGCCGACGACGAAGCTCTCGAGCTCGCCATCATCGAAAACGTCCAGCGCAGCGATCTCAACCCACTTGAGGAGGCCAATGCCTATCGCGCCCTTATGGACCGATTTGGTTATACTCAGGAGCGCCTGGCGTCGGATATCGGCAAAAGCCGCAGCCATGTCGCCAACACCCTGCGCCTGACCCGATTGCCGGACAGCGTTCAGATCCTGATCCGTGAAGGAAAACTCAGCGCGGGCCACGCCCGCACCCTGATCGGTGCCGAAAATCCGGAAGCGCTGGCAAAGGATATCATTGCTCTCGAGCTTAACGTCCGCCAGGCCGAACAGCGTACGAAAAGGCACCCCGCCAAACGTCTAAAGGCCGTCAAGGACGCCGATGTCAGAGCCTTGGAAACGAGCCTTTCCAACGCCTTGGGTCTCGCAGTTGAGATCGCCGACAGGGGATCCGCAGGTGGAGAGATCCGCATCCGATATCGCACGCTTGAGCAATTGGACGATATCATTAGCCGTCTCAAAACTGGCGCCGGGCACGCCTGAGTCCGGATAGAGAATATCCCCTTTTATTACAGCTCTTAACGTGATCTTGCGCGGGCAAGCGCGTCGGCCCATGCAAATTTTCCTTCGTATAGGGCACGACCGACGACCACCCCCGCGAGCCTGGGGATAGCCGCTACTTCCTCGATGTCCGCAAGGCTGCCCACACCTCCCGACGCAACAATTGGTATCGCCAGGGCCTCAACGAGTTCACGGGTGGCGCCTACATTTACTCCCTGGCCGGTCCCGTCACGCGCAATATCCGTGAAGATAATGGCTGCGACACCGGCGTCTTCGAATCGCCGCGCCAGATCCAGCGCCGGGGTCTCGGACGTCCGAGTCCACCCTTCGGCTGCCACCATGCCCTCCCGCGCATCGATTCCAACCGCAATGCGCGCAGGATGGGCGCCCGCAGCCTCGCGAACCAGACCGGCGTCCCGCAATGCCACCGTCCCCAGAATCACGCGCGTAATCCCCGCCTCGAGCCAGCTCTCGATGTGCGCGCGTTCCCGGATCCCTCCGCCCAATTGGATCGGCAGCTCGATAGCGGCACGAATCGCACCGACCGCTTCCGCGTTCCCGGCACGGCCTTCCACCGCGCCATCCAGATCCACGCAATGCAGCCACTCGAAGCCTGCACGCTCGAACAACCGTGCCTGCTCGGCAGGATTGTCGTTGAACACGACCGCCGTGCTCATCTCGCCGCGCATCAGCCGCACGCACTTGCCGCCCTTCAGATCGATTGCAGGAAACAGAATCATTCGAGCATCTCGTCACGTCGAAACCGCGGCAGAACACTTCATCCCGCGCGACAGTTTTTCACGGATTCCACTGCAAGAAATTCTTGAGCAGCACCAGACCCACTCTCTGGCTCTTCTCGGGATGAAACTGCACGCCCGCTATGTTCTCGCGTCCCACTGCAGCGATCACAGGGCCACCATAATCCGTCGTCGCGATCACCTCGGCGCTGCAGTCCACCTTCAATGCGTAGGAATGCACGAAATACACATCGTCGCCCGTCTCGATGCCGGAAAAAAGCGGATGCTCTCTCAGCAGTATCAGCGCATTCCAGCCCATGTGCGGAATCTTCAGCGCGGGATCCGCGGGCGCCATCCGCACGACTTCTCCGGCAATCCAACCAAGCCCCTTATGATCGCCGAATTCACGGCCCACGGTTGCGAGCAGCTGCATCCCGACGCAGATTCCCAGGAAGGGAACACCCCGCTCGATCACCGCCTCCTCGAGTGCTCTCGCCATCCCCGAAATGGCGCACAGACCATCCATGCAATCACCGAACGCACCGACCCCAGGGAGCACGATCCGCTCCGCCCGCCCCACTTCCGCCGGATCGGCTGTGACCCGGATCTCGTGTGTCGTCCCGAGCTCGGCTGCCGCACGCGCCAGCGCCTTTTGGGCCGAGCGCAGATTGCCCGATCCGTAATCAACGATTGCCACGCATCCCCGCATAATTGCTCCAAATCAGCGTGACGGCGGACGAGGTTGCCGGCATCGCCGCTAGTGGCGCGGTTCCAACGGATGGTCCCCAAAAATTATTGTCATGACCCGGGACGGCGGGTCATGACAATTTCTGGGGGAACCAAATATCGTATTGCAACCACTAGGTATTCATGCTCTCGAAGAAATCGGCGTTGTTCTTCGATGAGCGAAGCTTGTCGAGCAAGAACTCGATGGCATCGATCGTTCCCATCGGCGCCAGGATCCGCCGCAAGACATACATCTTTGCCAATATTCCCTTTTCGACGAGAAGTTCGTCCTTGCGGGTGCCGGAACGCAGGATGTCGATAGCCGGAAACACCCGCTTGTCGGCGACCTTGCGGTCGAGGATGATTTCCGAGTTGCCGGTGCCCTTGAACTCTTCGAAGATCACTTCGTCCATGCGGCTGCCGGTATCGATCAGCGCCGTGGCAATGATCGTAAGCGAACCACCCTCCTCGATATTGCGCGCAGCGCCGAAAAACCGTTTCGGCCGTTGCAACGCATTGGCATCCACACCACCGGTCAGAACCTTGCCCGAAGAGGGAACCACGGTGTTGTAGGCACGGCCCAGCCGCGTGATCGAATCCAGCAGGATCACCACGTCGCGCTTATGCTCGACCAGCCGTTTGGCTTTTTCGATCACCATCTCGGCAACCTGTACGTGCCGCGACGCCGGTTCGTCGAAGGTCGAGGAGATGACCTCGCCCTTCACGGTGCGCTGCATATCGGTCACTTCTTCGGGCCGCTCGTCGATCAACAGCACGATCAGGTAGCATTCCGGATGATTGGCGGCGATCGCCCTCGCAATGTTCTGGAGGATGACGGTCTTGCCGGTCCGCGGCGGTGCGGTGATCAGTGCGCGCTGTCCTTTTCCCTGCGGCGCAACAATGTCGATCACCCGTCCGGTTTTGTCCTTCACCGTCGGATCGGCGATCTCCATATCAAGCCACTGGGTCGGATAAAGCGGTGTCAGATTGTCGAAGTGGACCTTGTGCTTGATCTTCTCCGGATCCTCGAAGTTGATGGTCGACACCTTCAGAAGCGCAAAATACCGCTCGCCGTCCTTGGGGCTTCGGATCGGTCCGTCCACCGTGTCGCCGGTCCGCAATCCGAACCGCCGGATTTGCGATGGGGACACATAGATATCGTCCGGACCGGCGAGATAATTGGATTCGGGTGAGCGAAGAAACCCAAAACCATCCTGCAAGGTTTCCAGAACGCCGACGCCGGATATCTCAACGTTCCGCTCTGCCAGTTCCTTGAGAATCGCAAACAGCATGTCCTGTTTGCGCATCGACGAAGCGTTCTCGATCTCGAGCTCTTCGGCGAATGCGAGCAGATCGGTAGGGGACTTGGCTTTCAGATCCTGCAGCTTCATGGCCTGCAGGCCGGATTGAACTGTCATAGAGGGTCACACCTGGGGGATTACATGGAAAACGCGGGCCTAAGGGGAGTCGATCCGCTCGCTTGCGGAAGCGATCCCGCAAAACAATTACCGGATTTGTGAGCGCGCGCCGCGATGCGCTTACGCCCTTTGAGATAGCATCACGCTCTAAGACGCGAGCTCCATGCGGCGCGAATGGGGAACTGCCCCTTTATACCGCGAATTCCTGCCAATGCAAATCCGTTTTCATCCCGTCAGAACGGCTTCACCACAACGAGGGTCACAATCGCAACCATCAGCACCGTCGGAACTTCGTTCCAGATACGATAGAACCTTGCCGAATGCGTGTTGGCGTCCTTCCCGAAAACCCGCACCCAGCGGGCATAAAGACCGTGTACGCCGCTCATGATCACTACCAATGCCAATTTTCCGTGGAACCAGCCCTGGTGCCAAGCGTCCGTAGCGGGCAGAACCGAAAGCGTCAGCCCCAGCACCCAGACCGCAACCATGGCCGGATTGACAATCGCTCGCAACAGCCGGCGCTCCATCAGCTTGAAACGCTCCGATTCCGGCGAGCCCGGCGCTGTCTCGCAATGATACACGAACAGCCGCGGCAGATACAGCATCCCGGCCATCCAGGCGATCACCGCAACAATATGAAAAGCCTTGACCCAGACGTAGAATGCTGCGGAATCGATAATGGAATTCATGATCTCCCCGCATACCCGCACGCTCTGAGAGGCAAAGGGCAAATCCGCCCGCTGCCACAGCTTACAGGTCCGTTGGCCGCGACCGCTTTCAGCACCAACTCCGCAAGACCTTCGATGAAGAAATCTCGCACGCCCACGGTCGGCACACGAATGTAGTGCGGTGACCCCGCTTCACGGCCCAATTTACCATATTCCAGATCGAGCTCTACCAGTGTCTCGGAATGCTCAGATACGAACGCCACCGGAACGACGATCAGACCCTTTCCTTCAGCACCAGCTTGCCTGACCTCACTCTCCGTGGATGGCTCCAACCACTTCAGCGGGCCGACCCGACTCTGAAAACACAATCGCCAATCGAGTTGCTGCTCGCCGACACAACTCACGATCGCTTCAACCGAACGCGCTACTTGCCAGGCATAAGGATCCCCGCGTCGGATTAGATATTCAGGCAAACCATGCGCCGAAAACAGCAGCCGATAATTCACCCCGGGAATTCGTGTTTCCAGGGCCGCACGAACCAACGCAACCTCCGCACCGACAAAGCCCTCGTCCCATGGGTAGCAACACACCCGCGATGTCGGAATATGCAGGTCGATCCTCTTTGCGGCCGTGTGCCAAGATTTCAGCGCCGAAGCTGTCGTTGTCGTCGAAAACTGGGGATAAAGCGGCAATAGGACTACCCGATCAGGCTTCCACTCCGCCACGGCCATTGCCGCGTCCACAGTCGACGGCGACGTTGTACGCATGGCTATAAACACCCGCGCAACATAGTGCCTGCGCGCCAAAGCCGCCTCGAGGCCCTTTGCTTGCGCCTGTGTCTCCCGCAAGATCGGAGACGATCCTCCTATTTTCGCGTAGATGCCACGTGCAGCCGGACCGCGCCGCCGTGCAATCACTGCTGCAACCCATTTCCGAAGCGGCCAAGGCAATGGCAGGATCGCCGGGTCGGAAAACAAATTCCGCAGAAACGGCTCGACCGCTTCCAGACTCTCAGGGCCACCCAGGTTGAAGAGAACGACAGCCAGTCTCAACGAACCCGCCTCACCCGATCAATAAGACGCGAGACGTTCTCGATCGGCGTTTCCGGGACGATCCCGTGTCCGAGATTGAAAATAAACGGCCGGCCCCGCACGGCCGTCAGGATTTCATCCACCGCCGTGTCCTGCGCCACCCCCCCGGCCACAAGCGCCAATGGATCGAGATTCCCCTGCAAGGCGATGTTCCCGCCCAACTGCCGCGATGCCCATTCCATCGCGACGGCGGTATCCACCGAAATCGCATTCACGCCCGTCTCCCTGGCATATCTTTCGTAGCCCCGCTGCGTGGCCCCCCTTGGAAATCCGATGATCTTCGCGTCCGGCACCGCACTTCTCACGTGTTCCACAACGCGACGCGTTGGTGCGATCACCCATTCGCCAAATATCTGATCCGGCAGCCCTGCCGCCCAGCTATCGAATATCTGCACCGCACCGGCGCCTGCCCGTAATTGCGCAACGAGATGCTCGGCAATGCATCGCTCCAAGATTTTGAGCAGCCGCGCAAACTCTCCCGGCTCTCGATATCCCCAAAGCTTAGCTGATCGCTGATCGGCTGAACCACCACCTTCCGCCAAATAGCTCGCCAACGTCCACGGCGCACCGGCAAACCCCAAGAGCTCCGTCTCGGGTTTCAACTTGCGCCGTACCGCGCTTATAGCTTCATAAACTGGGCTGAGCCGCTCCGCCCAAACCCCCTCATCACCCGTCAATTCGTCCGCCGACACAACGCGCTCGAGCTTCGGCCCCACCAGTTCTTCAAAAACAACCTGCCGGCCCAACGCAAAAGGCACAACCAGAATATCCGAAAAGATGATCGCCGCATCAAAGCCAAATCGCCGTATGGGCTGCAGCGTGATCTCCACCGCAACGTCAGGTGTCATACACATTGCCCAAAACGATCCGATTTTCGATCTCAGCTGCCTGTATTCGGGAAGGTAACGACCCGCTTGACGCATCAGCCAGATTGGCGGCGGGTCGACCACGTCTCCGTCCAAAGTTTGCAATATCTTCGTGCAAGGCATCAAAACAGAAAGACTCCAAAGATGGTGACGATGATGATGGGGGTGTGGATATGATGAGCAAGTGGGCGCCGGGCGGCTTCCTCATGTCTTAAGGTCGTGGGATTCAACGCGGAATTGGTTTGAGCCCGGCAGGGATACTATCCCCAAATGGTGGTGGGAGACCAGTGGACGTCGGCGCCTTGTTGTTGGACAACTGCGCCGGAAGACGAGATCGGCGTCATGTTGTGGAAGGGTTGTTAGCGGGAGCGATCGGTGAGCCGGGAATTTCACCTGCATCTAGTGTCGGACGCGACGGGCGAAACTTTGAATGCGATTGCGAAGGCGGCATGTGCACAATTCGAGGATATCGCCGTAAGAGAGCACTTCTATGCCCTCGTACGGAGTCATCGGCAACTCCAGCGTGTGATCGAGCATATTCGCGAACAACCGGGATTGGTATTTTTCACGCTCGTCAATCCCGAGCTGCGGCGCGAGCTCGAGATACAGTGCGCGCAACTCGGAATAACCACACAAGGGGTGCTTGACGGCCCGATTGCTACAATGCGCCAATTTCTCGGCGCTCCCGAAACACATCGGCCTGGCGGGCAGCACGAGGTCGATCAGCGCTATCTTCAGCGCATAGAAGCCTTGAATTTCACGATTGCCCATGACGATGGCCAAGCGTTGGATGTGATCGATGCAGCGGATGTCGTACTGGTAGGTGCGAGCCGTACGTCCAAGACACCGACTTGTGTTTATCTCGCCATGCGCGGCGTACGGGCTGCCAATGTTCCGGTGGTGCCGGGACTGCCATTGCCGCCCAGCCTACTGTCTGCAACGAATCCGCTCGTGGTCGGACTTTGGGCTTCGCCGGACCGCTTGGTCCAAGTTCGCCGCAACCGCCTCGCCGTGCTGGGCGAAAAGCGGGATACGTCTTATGTCGATCTCGATAGCGTGCGCGCCGAAGTATCGGAAACTCGCAAACTTTTCGAAGCCCGCGGTTGGCCGGCCATCGATGTTTCACGGCGTTCCGTGGAGGAGACGGCAGCAGCTGTTCTTAATCTGCTGGCCGAACGGGGAGAAAATCGCGCGTGAAACAGCTGATCCTCGCATCGGAAAGTGCCGTCCGCGCACGACTTTTGCGTGCTGCCGGCGTTAATTTCATCGTTGAACCCGCCTCTATCGGCGAAGACGTGCTTAAGGAATCCTTTCTTTCCCAAGGTTTCGGGCCACCTTTCATTGCCAAAGCATTGGCCGAACGCAAGGCGCTCGCGGTGGCAGCCTACAAGACGGACGCAATCGTCATCGGTGCGGACCAGGTGTTGAGCCTGGACGGTGAATTGTTTGGCAAGGCTCCAGACCTCGCAACAGCCCGGGTGCAGCTCGCAAGGCTGCGCGGCCGAAAGCATTTGCTGATCACGGCTGTAAGCTTGGCAGCGAGCGGTAGGATTGTGTGGCGATTCGCCACGGAATCATTTCTCTGGGTGCGGCACTTCAGCGATGAATTCCTCGAAGCGTATGTGGCCGAAGAAGGGGACGCGATCCTCAACTCTGTTGGATGTTATCGCCTCGAGTTTATGGGGGTGCAGTTGTTCGAACGCATTGTTGGGGATTATTTCTCGGTTTTAGGCTTGCCGCTCATCCCGCTGTTGACGGCACTGCGCGATCGGGGCCTGCTTCAAACATGATCGTCACCGGACAGGCGAGACTGGCTGGCGTGGTCGGGTGGCCTGTTGGCCACTCCTTGTCTCCCGCGCTGCATGGATACTGGCTCGAGGAACATCGGGTGGATGGCGCATACATTCCCCTCGCGGTCGACCGCGAGAAGTTCTCGCGCGCGATCGACGTCTTGCATGACATGCATTTTGCCGGCGTGAACGTTACCATTCCCCACAAGGAAGCGGCCTTCGCCCTCGCACACGAGCTTGCAAACGATGCCCTCGCTACCGGGGCCGTGAATCTACTTCTGTTCAAGGAAGGCCGCATTATCGGACAGAACACCGACGTCGACGGTCTTGTCCGAAGCCTTGCCGACGCTCTTGGCGCGGATTGGCTGAAAGGCGGCAAGGCGGCGGTGCTCGGTGCCGGGGGCGCGGCACGCTCAGCTCTACTCGCGTGCGATCGACTCGGCGCTGCAGCCATATCCATCGTCACCCGGCGTAAGCCGCGAGGCACCGCACTGAAGGAAGCATTGCGGCCTTATGTCCGCCCGGCCCTCGATGTTTTCGCCTGGGACGATTGGCACGCCGCAGCCCAAGGCACCCGGCTGTTGATCAACGCGACCTCGGCCGGCATGACCGGGCAGAAACGTCTCGATCTCTCTCTCGACGATCTTCCAGCCGGAGCGGCCGTCTGCGATCTGGTGTACAATCCGCTTTCTACCGAGCTGCTGCGGATGGCGAGCGCCCGCGGGCATGCGGTTGTCGACGGCCTTGGCATGCTGATGTATCAAGCCGAACCGGCATTTCAGGCTTTTTATGGACTAAGGCCTCGGGTGACGTCTTCGCTGCGGGCGCGGCTGGAACACATGCTCCATGGCGCACGCTGAGCGTCCATTGATTATTGGGCTCACCGGTTCCATTGGCATGGGCAAGACGGAAACGGCCCGAATGTTTGCGCGTCTCGGCTTGCCCGTCTATGACGCCGACGCAGCGGTTCACAGTCTCTATGAGCGGGGTGGCGCAGCCGTCCAGGAGATTGCAAGGCTTTTTCCGGACTGCGTAGCGGAGGGACGCGTGGATCGCCGCCGTCTTGGAGCCCGTGTGACAGCCAATCCCGTCGAATTCGAAATACTCGAAAAGCTCGTGCATCCTCTGGTAGCACGCGACCAGCGACGCTTTCTCGATCAGGCCCAGCGGCAAGGAGCGGAAATGGCGGTGCTGGATATCCCGCTTCTTCTGGAGGGTGGCGGCGAGGCGCAGGTAGATGTTGTCGTCGTTGTTTCTGCGCCCGCAGCGGTGCAACGTGCCCGTGTGCTTGCTCGCGAAGGGATGACCGAGGACAGGCTCGATTCCATTCTGGCCAAACAGATACCGGACGCCCAAAAGCGCGCCAAAGCGCATTTTGTGATCGAAACGGACAAGGGCCTGGAAGCCGCATTCGAACAGGTCAAGGCAGTCGTAGCCCGGTTGCGCGAGCAGAGATCGCATCATGCGTGAAATAGTTCTCGATACCGAAACGACCGGTCTGGAGCCTGCGGATGGCCATCGCGTCATCGAGATCGGCTGCGTCGAGCTTGAGGATCACATTCCAACGGGCGTCACGTTTCAGCGCTATCTCAATCCGCAGCGACCGGTGCCCATCGAATCCCAACGCGTGCATGGGCTGACCGACGATTTTCTCGCCGACAAGCCGAGCTTCCCCGCAGTGGCCGCCGATTTTTTGTCCTTTATCGGAGACGCGCCGCTTGTCATCCACAATGCCTCGTTCGATCTGAAATTCCTGAACGCCGAATTTGCCCGCGTGAGCTTTCCGCCCATTCCTCTCGCGCGGGCGATCGACACGATCGAGATCGCAAAAGCCAAACACCCCGGCGGCCGCTACTCGCTGGACGATCTATGCAAGCGGTTCGGGATCGACCTTTCGGGCCGCACTAGGCATGGCGCGCTGCTGGACGCAGAGCTGACGGCGCGCGTCTATCTCGAGCTGAATGGCGGCAGGCAAACGAAGCTGAAGCTTGGACCACGCGACCTCGGCGCAGAAAATCGAGCGGCCATTGTCGAGCTGCGCGCGCGAGTCCGCGCGAGTCCGCTGGGCGCGCGGATCAGCGCGGCCGAGGCGGAAGAACATGTCGCCTTCGTTGCAGCCCAACTCGGCAGCGATCCGGTGTGGAACTGGGGCTAGAGCAGTTTCAGCAAAAGTGTGTGCGCCCATTACGCCGTCGCAGCAGGACCGGTTTGCAGCTGACCCTCCGCGGCCTTGGCCCGGTAGAGCGCAGCGAAATCGATAGGCTCGATCATCAGCGGCGGCATTCCCCCGTCCCGGATGGCGTCGGCGACGATCCGCCGTGCGAACGGAAACAGCAGATACGGAACTTCGATGAGCAGGATCTGCTGCACGAACTCCTCCGGCGCGCTTTGAATCGCGAGCAATCCGGCATAGACGAGCTCGAGCAGGAAAAGAGGCTTCTGCTCGGCTTGCGCCGATACCCTCAGCTTCAATTCCACCTCGAAACGATCCTGATCCTGTTTTCGGGCCTGCAAGTCAACGCCGAGATCGATCTGCGGCCGCAGGGCCGGATTGATCGCAGGTGCTCCGGGGTTTTCGAAGGACAGGTCCTTCACGTACTGCCCAAGGATCTGGATGCGTACCGGCTGGCCCTGGGGTCCAAAATCGCCGTTTGGTCTTCCTGTCTCGCTCATGGAACTCTCTTTCAGAGGCGGGGCGGGCTAGCACGGTTAGAACGCACAAACAAGCGATGTGCGCTACGCCTTCGAATTTGCAGCTCCGATCCTTATTTGATGGAAGCGGGTTTTTGGCAGACGGCTACAGTGGACCGCCGTCGCGGGTGGGGCTAGTCTCTTTCGGGCGAGGGTGGGTAACAGGATTACGCGGCCATGGTCAATTCGCAGCTCTTTCTCATCCTGGTTCTCGCCATGGTGGCCGGAATCATCCTGTTCCGGCTTTATTCTGTTCTCGGTCGCAAAACCGGCAACGAACGTGAGCCGGATGGTCGGTGGCACAGCTTGCCCAGTGCGGCTCCGGCGCCATCGGGCGATAATGTCATTGCGTTGCCGCCACGCACGGGACCACAAAGTTCGGATACCGTGCAACAAGGGCTGATTGATATCAAGCTTGCGGACCGCTCGTTCGAAACCGATCATTTCTTGACCGGCGCTCGTAAGGCCTATGAGATGATCGTCACGGCCTATGCCGGCGGCGACCGCGCAACCTTGCGCCCGCTCTTGAGCGATGAGGTCTACTCTGCATTCGATTCCGTAATGAACGCGCGCGAAGCGCGACAAGAAAAGGCAAAGCTCGAGTTCAAGGGCTTCTCGTCCGTCAAGATAGTCCATGCGGAACTCAAAGCCCGTATGGCCGAGGTCACGGTGGAATTCTGCTCCCAGTATGCGTCCTCAACCAGTAATGCGGCCGGCGCGGTGGTCGAAGGCGACCCCAACGTTGCCCACGACGTGACCGATCATTGGACGTTTGCGCGCGACACCGGTGCGAGCGACCCGAACTGGATTCTCGTAGCGACACACACCCCGGCGTGACCCGCAGGGCGGTATGGCGAACGGCGCGCGACGCAGGCTGGCTTTAGCGACCGTCGCGGGCTGTGTCATCGTCGCCGGGAGTTTAATGTGGCTGTGGCTTGGCCGCATCTCCGTTCCTCCTCCTCCTACACTCCTTCTCACCCGTGTGAGCTTTGCGCAGCTGCCCGGTTGGAGGGGCAGCGATACACGCGCCGCGCTTGCCGCGTTTCGCCGATCTTGCGCGCTTGTTTCGCGCGAAGCGCCCACGACGCCGCTGGGCGGCGCGGGATACGGCGGCTTGGTCGCGGATTGGCGGGGTACGTGCGCGGCCGCACCGGCGGGAAACGTCGCGGCCGGAACGGCCCGTTCCTATTTCGAAACCAGGTTTACCGCCTTCGCAATCGCTTCGCGCGGCAGCCCCGGGGCTTTATTCACCGGCTATTACGAGCCGCAGCTGCGTGCGAGCCACGTGCGGCACGGCCCGTACAGAGCGCCCATTTACGGCCTGCCTGACGATCTCGTAACCGTCGACCTTGGGCGGTTCCGCGATTCGCTAAAGGGTGAGCATGTCACCGGCCGAGTTATGGACCATGCCTTGGTACCCTATTACGCGCGAGCCGAAATCGACGCGCACGAGTACAAATCGGCGCCGGTGCTGGCTTACGCGGACGATCCGATCACGGTCTTTTTCCTGGAAGTTCAGGGCTCCGGCCGGGCCATACTGGACGACGGCCAAATCGAGCGACTTGCCTACGCCGGCCAGAATGGCCGCCCCTACACGCCCATCGGCCGCACACTCATCGAAAAAGGGGCGATCGCGGCCGAACGCATGTCGATGCAGGCAATCCGGCATTGGCTGCGCAGCCATCCCGACGACGCCAGGGCGGTGATGGAAAGCGACCAGTCCTTCGTCTTTTTTCGCGAGGCCGCGCTTGGCGACCCCGGACTCGGCAGCCCGGGGAGCGAGGGCGCGCCGCTTACGCCCGGAGCCAGCATCGCCGTCGACGAACATGTCCACCCGCTGGGAGCACCGTTTTTCATCGCGGCCAGCGCGCCCAACCCCGATCCGTCCCGGCCGGACGATCCGCTGAACCGGCTTTTCATCGCCCAGGACACAGGCGGCGCCATTCGCGGAGCCGCACGAGCCGATGTGTTCTGGGGGTTTGGGCAAGTCGCCGAAGCCATTGCGGGAAGAATGAAATCGACGGGCCGTCTTTACGTGCTGCTGCCCAACGGGCTTGCATCGCGCATCGCGCGCACGAAATTTGCCCGGTCATGAAGAAACGAATCGCAAGCGAGGAAGAGCATAAGCTCTTCAAGGCGGTCGCCGCGGACGAGCGAGCACTGCTCGCCGAACCGCCGACAGAGGACAAGAAATCCGCACGCCCGCAACCGGCTGCGCCATCCGGCGAGCAGGTCTCGGGCCGAGCGGCTCCCGGCCGTGCCGGACTCGATGGCCGTACCGCCACGCGACTCAAACGAGGACTGCTCGAGCCGGAGGCGCGGCTCGACATGCACGGAATGACGGAAGCTTCCGCACATCAGGCACTGTTGACCTTCGTGAAAGGATCTTATGCACGCGGCGACCGGCTTCTCCTTGTGGTTACAGGAAAAGGTTTCAGACCCGAGACGGCCAGCGGCGGCCAAGCAGAGGCACAAGGCGTTCTCAAGACGATGACGCCGCGATGGCTCGAGAGTTCTTGCCGATCTCGTGGCCGATTGGCGGGTTGCCCACCGCCGCCATGGCGGTGACGGCGCGCTCTATGTGTATCTGCGAAAGCCCCCGCGATGAGACAGTATCTCGCGACGATTTCCGTCACGACGCATGGACCGGGACTCTATGCGTTCACGGACGAAGCAAAGCGCTTCATCCGCAAACCGCGATTCGCCAACGGGCTCCTGACATGTTTCATCCGTCACACCTCGGCCTCGCTTCTCATCCAGGAGAACGCCGACCCGGACGTACTGGCGGATATCGAGAGCTTCATGCGCCGGCTGGTTTCGCGCGACCCGGCTCTTTATCGCCACACGACGGAGGGACCGGACGACATGCCCAGCCACATCCGCTCCGCATTGACGGCGAGCTCGCTGTCAATCCCGATCTGCAACGGCGACCTCGCTCTGGGATTCTGGCAGGGAATATACGTCTTCGAGCACCGCGACCGTGCGCATGTACGCGAGGTCCTGCTGCAGGCGATCGGGGAATAGAGCGCTATTCCAGCCCGCCTTCGGCTGCGAGGGTGCCGAGCGAAACTTCCGGGCGCGCGCCATAGTGGGAGATGACTTCGGCCGCAGCCAGCGCCCCCAAGCGGCCGCAGTGCGCCAAGTCCTTGCCGCGGGTTAGGCCGTAAAGAAAACCGGCCGCAAACTGGTCGCCTGCGCCCGTCGTATCGACCACCTGGGCTACGGGTACCGCGTCGAGCACATGTACCTCGTCGCCGCGTGCAATGACGCAGCCCTTGGCGGATCGTGTCAGTGCGGCGGTGCCGCGCCAAGGCCTTATGTGCTGCAACACATCGTCGAAGACTTCCACCTCGAACAATGCTTTTGCTTCCTCTTCGTTGGCGAACAGCACATCCACGCAGTTGTGAAGCAGCTTGAGAAACTCTTCCCGATAGCGGCCGACGCAGAATGGATCGGACAGGGTGAGAGCGACCCTGCCGTGGGCCCGCTTTGCCGCGCCGATCGCCTTTTCGATGGCCGCCTTGGCTTCGGGCTGGTCCCACAGATAGCCCTCGATATAAAGGACCGCGGCGGCGGCGATGTCACCGACGTCGACATCGTCCGGCGAAATTTCACGGCTCGCCCCCAGATAGGTGCTCATGCTGCGATGGCCGTCGTCCGTCACGGCGATGATGCAGCAGGCTGTCGGGGCGCCGTCGCGGGCCATTGGTGTCGCGAACCGCACGCCCAGGTTCGTCAAGCTCTCTGCAAAGCTTCGACCCAGCCGGTCGTCCTTCACCTTGCCGACAAAGACACCCTTGCCGCCGAGGGATGCCAAGCCCGCCATCGTATTCGCCGCGGAGCCTCCGGCAACTTCGCTCGATGGTCCCAGCGCAGCATAAAGCGCGTGGGCGCGAAATTGATCGACGAGGGTCATGACCCCCTTGGCGATGTTATGCTCGAGAAGGAATTCATTGGAAACAGGCGCAAGAACATCCACAATAGCGTTGCCCATGCCGGCCACGTCGTAATTTTTGCTCATGCCACCCCGCGCCACATTGCTGCTGAGAAATAATGTACACACCGGCACGCGAATAGCGAGTGAGGTATGCCCGGTGGATTGCCGCATTTGCCGGCTGCGCGAAAGGAATTGCCGATGCCGATGCTGAAGCGCTCTGGCGTTTTCCTCGTTCCCTTGGCGCTTGTCGCATGCGCGTCGCCGCCGCAAGCGCCGCTGCCCGTGTCGCAGCAGGTGGCTCTGCCTCCCGCGCCGCCGCCCGGAGAGCCTGCCGGAATTGTCGGTCTTGAAGAAACTCAGCTGCGCGCTGCCTTCGGGCAGCCGGCGTTCATTCGCAAGGATGGCACGGCCGAGATGTGGCGTTACGACAGCCCCGGCTGTAAGGCCTTCTTTTTTCTCTATCCTGCCGTGAGCAACGCGCTTGCCGTACGGCATGTCGAGACTTTGCCGCGCGGGGCGGATATGGCGGCCGACACGGGTTGTCTTGCGGCATTGCGCAACAGGCCCGCAACCCCGGTGTCATAAGGGGAGAAGCAGGAAAAAAGTTCACACAGAGGCACGGAGTCGGCGCGAAGCGCCAAAGAACAATTCACCAATGAGACAGTGAGGCAGTGAGAAGTCCTGGATACCTCACTGCCTCACTGGTGATCTTTATTGCGCTTCGCGCGGAGGCACTCCTGCTCCGTGCTGTCCGTGGCTCTGTGTGAGCCTTCTCTCGAATCAGCAAAAATCGAATAGCTCCAGAGTCAAGAGGGACGATCAGGCGCGTGGGTGCGAGGCTTCTCGGGCTTCGTCTTGTCGGGATAGCGGCACAGGTCGCGCACGACGCATTGCGGGCATTTGGGCGCCCGAGCCGTGCACACGTAGCGGCCGTGCAGGATGAGCCAATGGTGCGCGTGACGCAGATAATTTTGCGGCACGATCTTCAGGAGATTGATCTCGACGTCCCGCGGAGTTTTTCCCGGTGCAAGGCCGGTGCGGTTGGCGACGCGGAAAATATGGGTATCGACGGCAATCGTTGGTTCGTCGAATGCTACGTTCAGCACGACATTGGCAGTTTTTCGGCCGACGCCGGACAGCTCTTCGAGTGCTTCCCTGCTTTTGGGGACTTCGCCGGCATGCTTTTCCAGCAGTGCCTTGCTGAGCGCGATGACGTTCTTTGCCTTGTTGCGGAAAAGCCCGATGGTTTTGATGTACCCGATCAACCCCTCTTCGCCGAGCGCCAGCATTTTTGCGGGTGTATCGGCGGCCTTGAACAGGTTTTCCGTCGCCTTATTCACACCCTTGTCGGTTGCTTGAGCCGAGAGAACGACGGCGACGAGCAAAGTGTAGGGATTTTTATAGACGAGTTCGGTCCGGGGTTCCGGATTATCCTTGTGCAGTCGCGAAAAAAACTCTTCGGCTTCCCGGCGTGTAAACGGTTTAGACAAATCAATCGTCCCTCAAATCCTTGCCGTGGCATTGCCCCAAAAGGTTAAATTGCGCAACGGGCGACGCGGCTGTTCGAACCGTTCCGCAGGGACGTTTTATCACCGAAGAGCGCCTGAAGCCTTGGCCGGGTGCCCCAAGATCAAATCCTGCCGGCCATACTCGGCTCGACAAAGACGTACCCGATACCGAGCGAAGCCATGCAACAGGTACGCGCCTATGATCGATTCCTCAAAATCGGGACGATCGATATCTGTCCATCGGTCTACTTGCTGCCGCCTTCGTCCTGCGGAAACATCGTAAAGGCGTCGTGGGCGACCTCTAGTCGGAATGGGCTACATGCTCGCGAGCCGAAAGTCACGCGACGACCGGAGACGGCACCCATAACATCGGCGGCAGACGAGAGCTAATATTGTCGCAGAGGCAATAGGCCCCGATGGAATGTGCATCCACGGGAATACAGCGCATGCCGTGAGTGCAAATCCCAGCGTGACGTATTCGGCTTTATCGAAGTGCCTGGACGTGAAGAGAAACGCGATTGCTATCGATAGCACCGCATAATCATAGATGAATATGTAAGGTGTTACGAGCGGTACTGCCGCGGCCAGCCCAGCGGCCTTCAGCGAAAAAGGGGCACGACTTCGCCATAGCAAGAAGACGGCAATGGCACACACGACAGAGATGGAGAGTTGCAAGATCCAGGCGCGCCCGTTTGGCTCTCCCAGCGCCCGTGCAAATCCGTAGATGCTCTGGACGTCCCTCCACGGTATGGCATTTGTTGTCAAATAAGCCTGGGGACCTCCCGACATTTCCCGCACGAAGGCCGCAAGCGTTCCTGCACCGAACACGGCGCACGACAGCGCCGTCCACGCAAGCGTACCCAGGCAGGACCAGGCGAGTGCTCGCCAATAGCGGCCTGCGACGAGCGCTACCGGAAAGAGGAGGGCCAGTTGGGGTTTGTAGCCGAGCAATCCGAGGATCATTCCGCTCATCGCCGGACGACGCTCCAACAGCAACAGCGCCGACCCTATGATCGCGCTTGTAAGGAACTGGTTCTGCCCATGCGCGAGGCCGATCATTGCCCAGGGTGGCGACCATGCGACGAAGAAGGCGGCACGGCTCCTGGCGATCGCTGCGATTACACCGGATTGAAGGGCGAGCGTAGCGGCGTTCCAGATCACGAATGCAGATGCGAGCGGCAGGCACGCGACGGAAACGGCGACGAACAGAAAGAGCGGCGGATAGGCCCATGGCAGCCGGTCCGGAAAATTCGTTCCGATGGCCGCGACTTCCGCGGCATGAAGCAGGTGCCGATCGTATGGCGCGAGAGACGCGCCGTGCAGCACCAGCCGCCCGGCCGACCAATACGCGACAAAATCGACGGCGATGGGATGACCCTTCGAGTCGAAAAGCCAAGCGTGATCGAAGTACATGACAGAGAGAGATACAAAATAGGCGACGCCAAGTCCTGCCAAGACGGCAAAGGTCATAGCCTCGATGTGAGAGAGCGGTTTGGCCGTCGGTGTTCCTGCCGCGATCATTTCGGCGATCGCCGACGCAACCCGTAACCGGATGCTTTCTCTGCATGGCTGAAGCGGAATCCGGGCAGTTCGTCATCCACGGTAATGCGCGCCCGCTTGCTTGCCTGCGTGAACAATTTTTTGTGCAACGATATGCGCGCCGCTGGGCAGCTTGCTCGGGGTTCTTGGCTGCTGCGCGTGGACGCGTTTAATCGGCCGGAGTGGCGGGTTGCACTCCCGTCGGGGCAACCGCACTCTTGCCGCCCATTTCTTCGTGCTGCGCAACCGCCGATTCCGTGTTATCGACATAAGGTTTCGGGTCGCCGGGACGCGGCGCGGTTTCGCAATGCGCCAGTGAGCATGTGTAATTGAATTGGTCCGGGCCGCGATTAAGCGTCGCTGCGGCGAACGTGTTGGTGACCAGCACGGACATATTTTCGATCTGCGCACCGTTGGCCTCGAGAGCGATGAGGTTTGTGAGACCCATGGTTTTGCCCAAAACGAACGCGTGGCGCGCGTCCAGCATGCTCACGTCGGCGATCATGGGATTGCCAAGAAAGACGGTTTTGGCGGGGCGCTTGAAGGTCACGAGCCTCGCCTGATCGACGGCCACTCCGATGGCCGCGGGGTGAACCCGTTTTCTCATATGATGGACCGTCCTGTGCGTCGAAGCCTGCGCTGCACAGGCCACGATGAGCGGCAGAACCATAATCCCCAAACGACGCGCACGAATCATGGTGTCGGTCTCGTCTAAGTTTCGGCGACAAGCATAGGGGTCGCGGCGTAAAGGAAGGCTTAAACGCATTTGTGCGCGGCTCCACAGCTTTACGCGCGAGCGATTTGCAAGATGCGCTTGCCACATATTCGCGCCGGTTGGTAAACAAATTTCGAAGCTTAACCTTCCGAAGCATCAGATTGGACCGAATTTGTGCCGAAACAGGGCAGGAGCAGCACCTCGCCACTCGATGCGCTTAAGACTGTGTTAAGTCAGACGGCATTAGTCTCCTCGCGTCCATGCGATGGAGCCGCTTTCGAAGATCGGCACTGGCTGGACGGGTGTCAATCAACGGAGGCTATCATGAAAAATCTCGTTTCCCGCTTTCTCAGCGACAAGTCCGGCGCTACCGCGATCGAATACGGCCTGATCGCGGCCGGCATTGCAGTGGTAATCCTCACCGCAGTCGGCACTGTCGGCACGAACCTGAAGGCCGTGTTCACGTCGGTCGCCACTTCGCTCTGATCCGGAGCCGATGCATTCGCCGATGCTTTGCGAGGCGGTCGCCATCCACGGCGGCCGTCTTGCACATTTGAGGGCTGCCCGATGTTCGTCGTTCCCGAGCTCTTCGTGCTTGTGCTCGTGCCCGCGGTCCTCGTCGCGGCCGCCGGCTGGGATCTGACGAGCTATACGATTCCCAACCCCATACCGATTTCTCTGCTGGCAGGCTTTGTACTGTTTGCGCTGACCGCGAGCCTTCCCGCGAACGAAGTGGGGGCGCATTTGCTTGCCGGCCTTCTAGGGCTTGTCATCGGCTTTGCACTTTTTGCAGCTGGGTATGCGGGCGGAGGAGACGCGAAGCTCTTTGCCGCCGCCTGCGTTTGGTTCGGGATTTCCGATTTCCTACACTTCGCACTTACGGCGTCGCTGTGCGGGGGGGCGCTTACGCTCGCTCTTCTGATGTTCCGGAACATGCCGCTGCCGGCGCGCCTGTTGCAACAGGGATGGATTTTGCGCCTGCACGATCGGGAGGCCGGCATTCCCTATGGCGTCGCACTCGCTGCAGGCGCCTGCGCCATACTTCCTTATACGGAGATATTCCGCGCCGGCTTGCGCGGATGACGCCCAAAGGCGCTGCGTACCGGGTTGAAAATAGATCCCTGTCACCCCGTTTTTCGCGGAAATCATGATTACGAACCGACGGCCGCCGTCGGTGCCTACGGGGCGCCTGCCGCCGCCGCGATTGGGCCAGCATTGACGCGGCTGGCAGTGAGCTTCATGGCGCGGCGTGCGATGAGCGCCGCCGTGATTGCAATACCGGCAAGGCCGATCGGTGTCGGGAAAAATAGAAACGAGCCGACACAGACATTTGCAACCGCGACGCCGGCAACCTCGACCCGATCGAACGCGCGCTCGCGGTAAAGGAACGCAAGCGGCACCGTCAACACGACGAAGTCGTAGATGTAGAGATATGGACTTGCGAGCAGAGGCGAGAGCGCCAGCGCAGCGGCCTTCAGGGCAAACGGAAAAGATTGCCGCCAGAGCCAAACGAGCGTCAAACCGACGGACAAGACGAGACCGATTTGCGCTGTCCAGGCCGCCCTGTCGTCCAGTCGGAGCCAACGGACGAGCCCGTAGGGCGATTGCAGATTGTTCCAGCCATTGGCGCCGTTCACCAGCGCAACGCTGGAGGCGCGCGGCAGATCGTTAATGAAGGCAACGACCGTTTGATCGCCAAAGACGATAGCGGAGGCTGCAACGCAAAATGCGCCAGTTGCCGCTGCGGCCGCGAGGGTCCGCCAATGCCCGCCTGCAGCAAGAGCTATCGGGAACAGCACACCGAGCTGAGGCTTGTAAGCCAAAAATCCCAGAAACGCTCCGCTCAAGAGGGGACGCTTCTCGAGCGTAAGCAACACAGCGCCCGTGAGCGCCGCCGTGAGGCATCCGTTCTGTCCGGAAATCGCGTTGATGAACACGGCAGGCGCTGCGCAAGCCAGGGCGGCGGCCAGCCTCGTCCTAGCGACAGCGGCAATCGTGGCGCTGTAAGCAATGAGCGTCGTCACAACCCAACTTAAGAACCCGGGCAGGTAGGGCAAGAGAGCAAGAACCGCAGCCACGAAAAAGAATGTTGGCGGATAATGCCAATAGAGATAGCGCCCAAACCGATGGCCTGACGCCGCCACCTGAACCAGATGCTGCAAATGCGGCTCGTAAGCTGCCGTCGCGTTGCCGTGCAGCGCCAAGCCGCCGGAGACCCAAAAGACCAGAAAATCGCTGACAAGCGGCCGTCCGGCAGCATTCAAAATCCAGACGTGGGAGAGGAACATAAGAGCCAGATAGCCGGGATAGGCGAGCGCAAACCCGGCTGCCCCAAGGCCTGCGAGGATTCGTGCCTGCGGCGCGCCGATCCGGAGCACGGTTAGGGGTGCGCCAGCGCCGGAAGGACCGCCACGGCCGAGGCGCTTTCGCGCCAGATACGCCGGGCGACGATAGCGCCCACCAGCAACACCGCAATGGGCCCGACAGGAGCGTAACAAATGCCGAACGCGTAGCCCAAAACGATCGCATTTGCCAAGCCGACGCCGGCGAGCTCCATGTGATCGAAGCGACGCTCGCGATAAAGAAAAGCGAGCGGAATGGTGAGAATGGGAAAATCGTACATATAGAGATACGGCGTGGCGAGCAACGGGGCGGCCGACAATGCTGCGGCCTTCAACATGTATGATCCATCTCGCCGCCACAGCCATACCAGCGTGACGACGCAAAGCAGGATGACGACTGACTGGAGAGCCCAGGCCGCAGTGTTCCCTGCGCCGAGAAAGCGCGCGAGGGCATAGGGACTTTGCAGCTTTCTCCAGCTTTGGACGTTGTCGACGAGCATCGTTTCTCCGGCACGCGGCAGGTAGTGAAGGAACGCCCGCAAGGCGTCCTCGCCAAACACGGCGGCCGATACCGTTAGGCTTAGAAGGACAACGCCAGCCGCGCTGAGAAACGCGCGCCAGCGGCCTGTGGCGGCGAGAATGATCGGGAAAAGGATTCCCAGCTGCGGCTTGTAGCTCAAAAGCCCCAGGAATACGCCGCCGAGAATCGGCTTCGTATCGAGGTTGAGCACAATGCCGGCGATGATCGCCGCCGAGAGGCAGCCGTTCTGACCGCAGATGGCGTTGCCGAACATCGCCGGCGCGCCGAACGCCACGACCGGAGCCCATCGCGTCTTCACGATCGCCCACAGCGCCGCTGCATAGGCTACAGCTGTCGAAACAACCCAAACGAGGAAAGCCGCAGTATAAGGCATAAGCGCAAGAGCGGCCGCCAGGAACAGAACATGCGGCGGATAGTGCCACCACAATTGGCCGTGAAAGTCGTGGCCGGCCGCGACAGCTTCGGCGGCGTGGTGAAGCTTCGGATCATAGGCGGCAGCGGCCTTGCCGGCGAGCGTGGTCTTGCCGGCAACCCACACTTCCAGGAAATCGGTAACGATCGGCCTGCCGCGCGCGTCAAGAATCCAGTCATGCGTGCTCAGCATGATGGCGAGTTCGCCTGCCCACGCGAGCCCCAGCCCAAGAGCCATCGTCGCCGCCAGCTTTGTAGCCCGGTCAATGCTCTCGATCATGCGCCGCTCCTAATCCCCGGTGCAAAGCGTACGGCTGTGGCCGATTGCCGTGTGCCTGGAAGAATCCGCGCGGATGTTTCGGCTGGCTGTCGGCACTCGCACTCGCATTATTTCCGCCGCTGTTGTGGTTGCGTCCATCAACTCTTCGGCTCCGGCTCCCTGCCGAAGGAGTTAAGCACCCAATCGATTTACGATTCGCTACCTCTCCCTGCCTGCGCGAAGCACCCGCGACGGGAAGCTCGGCGAAGAAGACGGCCCCGGGATTCCCTTGCCGTCATGGGCCACGAAGGCGGGCCAACCGACGGGTCGTTCGTTGCCCGACCGAAATATCGCTGCACCCTATCCTTTTGCTTCCGAACACGTGCCGGACTGCAAAACGACCCGGACAGCGCGTATGTGCGGGTCATGACAGTTTGCACGAAGGCCGCCGACGCCCGCGTGGCAAGCGTCGTGCAGATATTTCGGCCGTTCTCATTAAGCAAATTCTAAAGGATTATGTGGTCGGATCGGTACAAAGGAGCCGATCCGATGAACAGGCAACGCGCATTCGTCCTGGCAGGCGCATTTGTGGCAGCGATCGTCGTGGCCTTTCTGGTCAGCCATCTTCTGGGCGGCGGCACGCAGACGGCGACAGCCATTCCGCTCCCGCCAAAAATCGCCATGAGCGACATCCTCGTCGCCTCCGCCGATCTATCGCCCGGCACGCAATTGTCGTCCTCCGACGTCCGTTGGCAGCAATGGCCCAAGGCCAGCGTCGCCCCAGGCTTCATAACCCGGGACGCCAATCCGGATCTGAACAATGTGGTGAACGGCGCCGTCGTCCGGGCGCCGCTCGTTGTCGGCGAACCGCTCACCACCGCCAAAATCGTCGAGCACGCACAAGGTGCGGGATTGATGGCTGCGCTCGTGACACCCGGCATGCGCGCCGTGTCGATCCCGGTTTCAACCGAAACAGATGCCGGCGGCTTCATTCTCCCCAACGACAGGGTGGATGTGATCACGACCCAGGTCATCTCGGAGTCCCCGCGGCGCTTCCGCGCCCGCATGCTGCTTACCAACATCCGCGTGCTTGCCGTCGACCAAACCTACGAAGGCAAGGACCAGAAAACGGTGCTCGCCAAAACCGCCACCCTCGAGCTGACGCCGGCGCAGACCGAAATCGTCATCCGCGCGCAAGCGTCGGGAACCCTTTCACTCGCGCTTCGCCCCCTCGGCGACGCATCCGCGAACTCGGATAACACAGCCCCAACGACCCGTGATTCTCAAGCCGAAGCCGACGTCATTCGCTATGGCGTCGAAGGCCCGGGCATCATGGGTGGCAGGAACTGAAGCCATGCGCAAATGCTTCGCGACGATCCTTCTTCTTTCGCTTCTCGGTTCGGCCCCGTCTATGGCGGGCGAAACGATGCAAGGCGACGTAAACAGCGACGGCTCACGCCTCATTACTGTAACGCGTCACGGCAGCGGTCCTGTCGTCGAGCACCTGACCCTCGGCCGTCACAAGGCCGCGATCGTCCAGCTCGACTCCGACGCCCGCGACGTGCTCGTATCGGATCCGAAGGTGCTCGACGCCGTCATCAAGACGCCGCGGCGAATTTTTCTGCTGGGGACCGAGACGGGACAGGCCAGCGCGTATTTCTTCGACGGCTCGGGCAAGCAGATTCTCACGCTCGATGTCCGCGTGGAACGCGACGTGGCCGAGCTTGCCAGGGTCATACGCGCCAACATGCCGGATTCCGACGTCAAGATTACGGCACTGAACGACGACATCGTTCTTTCGGGCACGGTGCAAAACTCGATCGAGGCAACCCGCGTCGTCGAACTCGCAGAGCGTTTTGCCGTCGACTCGAATCAGCCGATCGATCCGAGCAAAGTCGAGAACCTGCTGTCGGTTAAAAGCCGCGAGCAGGTGATGCTTAAGGTTCGCGTCGCCGAAATGGCCCATACAATCGCCAAGCAATTCGGCATCAACGCCGGCGCCATGGCCCCTCAAGTGCTTTCGCTCCCGTCTTCCTGCACCGCTCCTCCGACCGGGTTGCCCATCCCGTTCAATACCTGCGGCGCGGCGCTCGCCTTCGGGAGCGCGAGCCCGTACGGATTGATCGGCACGGCCCTGTCGCAATCGTCGGGTGCGCAAGTCGGCCTCGGACAGGTCGGCAAATACGATATCAATGCCCAACTCAACGCTCTCGACCAGGTTGGCTTGAGTCACACGCTCGCCGAGCCGAACCTGATCGCCGTTTCCGGCGAAACCGCCAAATTCCTTGCTGGCGGCGAGTTTCCCGTCCCCGTGTCGCGCGACCAATACGGCAACATCACAGTCGCCTTCAAGGATTTCGGCGTCGGCCTGACGTTTACGCCGGTGGTGCAAAGCGAGAACCGCGTTTCCTTGCAGCTTTCGACCGAAGTGAGCGAGCTGACCAGTACCGGTTCGTTCCTCCTGAGCGGCAGTGCACAAAATTTGAATGGCGGCGTAAGCATTCCCGCACTCGCGGTCAGACGGGCGGAGACGACCGTGGAGTTGCCGTCCGGCGGCAGCTTCGCCATTGCCGGCCTGTTGCAGCACACCACCAAGCAGGTGATCGATGCCTTCCCCGGGCTGAAGGAAATGCCGGTTCTGGGCGCGCTGTTCCGCAGCCGCGATTTCCAAAACAACGAAACCGAGCTCGTGGTGATCGTCAGCGCCTACATCGTCAATCCCACCAGCGAAACCAAGCTTGCGGCGCCGACCGACGGATTTGTTCCGCCCAGCGACGCACAGACCGTGCTGTTTGGGAAGTTGAATAAGGTCTACGGCAACGATCCGCATGGCATCAAGTCTGCGGGCGACGGCAAGACCGGCTTCATCATCGAATAGGGATAGGGCCATGCGCACGACGAACTTTTTATGTGCAGCGCTCCTGGGCGGAGTTCTGTTTATAGCGAGCAGCTGCGGTACGCCACCGGCGCCGAATGACCCGGTGTTTGCGGACGGGGCGGCCAATCACCCGATCGCCGTCGAGCCAAGCTATCGCTCGATCAAGGTTGCCGTTGACGGCGAGCGAATTGCGCCGGCTGACGAAGCCACATTCTCCGGCTTCGTTTCCGATTACGTGAACGACGGAAACGGGGCCATCGGCATCACCGCACCGCGCGAGGCGTACTCGCAATCGGCCGTCGAGGACCTGACCGAACGTCTTGTCAGGATGGGTGTGCCGCGGTCGCGCATTCTGGTGGGCACGCGGGACTCTTCCGGCTACGATACGCGAATCGAGTTGAGCTATTTGACCTACGCTGCGCACACCGATGCGTGCGCGAATTGGTCTCGGGATGCCGACGAGACGGCCGACAATCTTCCACTGCCGGATTTCGGTTGCGCCGTGCAACACAATATCGCGGCGATGGTCGCCGATCCGCGCGACCTCGTAGAACCGCGTCCGCTCGGACCCGTTGACGCAACGCGTCGCCAAACGATCGTGCAGACCTACGAGAAGGGCGCCGTTACCGCCGCGCAGAAAACACAAGAGCAACAAGGCAATATCTCCGACGTAGGATCCGGCGGCGGTCAATAGGCTAGGAGATCACGATGGCGAACTCGCCCGAATCAGTAGTGCAGAAGGACGAACCGTTCGGTGCGGCGCCGCATGAGCGTCCCGTGCCGCGCATCTCGATCCACGCGTTCTGCGAATTTCCGGATACCGGCGCGGCGTTGCAGCGGGCGGGCGCAGATCGCCGGCTCTCCAAGGCGCATTTGGAAGTCCAACTCGGCGGCGTTCAAGCGGCCGTCGAGAACTACACCGGACACGTGACGCCCAACCTCCTGATCGTCGAGACGCGCCTTCAGGGGAAAGCGGCGATCGAGGATATCGATCGGCTGGCCGAGGTTTGCGATCCGGCGACGAAAGTGGTGGTGGTAGGCCGCGTCAACGACGTGGAGCTTTATCGCGAGCTGATGCGCCGCGGCGTGAGCGAATATCTCGTGGCGCCGCTCAATCCGCTGCACCTTATCGAAACCATCTCCGGCCTTTATCTCGATGCCGACGCGGCTCCCGTCGGCCGGATCGTCGCCTTCATGCCGGCGCGCGGCGGCTCGGGCTCTTCGACGCTCGCGCACAATATAGGCTGGTGCATCGCAGAAAAGCTCAAGATCGACACAACTGTCGTGGATATGGATCTACCGTACGGCACGGCTGGGCTCGATTTCAACGAGGAACCGACGCAAACCGTCTACGATGCGCTAAGCGCCCCGGAGCGCCTGGACGACGTTCTGCTCGAGCGCCTCCTTTTGAAGGCGGGCGAGCATCTGTCGCTGCTTGCTGCGCCGGCACTTCTCGACCGCGGCTTCGATGCGGATACCCTCGCCTACGAAGCGGTACTCGACGCCGTGCGCCGGATCACGCCGTGCGTGATCGTCGACCTGCCGCATGCCTGGACGCCGTGGATTCGCCAGACCCTTCTTGCCGCCGACGAGATCGTCGTGGTGGCCGCCCCGGATCTCGCGAGCCTGCGGTCGGGTCGCGCGTTCTTCGAGCTTTTGCGGCAAAACAGGCCCAACGATGCGCCACCCAAGCTCGTGCTCAACCAGGTGGGCCTTCCCAAGCGCCCCGAAATTCCCGTCAAGGATTTTGCGGAGACATTAGGCGTGCAGCCCAGCTTCGTGATGCCGTTCGAGCCGCAGCTTTTCGGCACGGCAGCCAACAACGCGCAAATGTTGATGCAGGTTAATGCAAAATCTGCGGCATCCGACGGCGTGCGCTATCTCGCGGAACTGCTCACGGGCCGCAGTGCGCGGACAGACGCCCCAAAGTCGGCACTGCCGTTCATGTCGTTCCTGATGAACCGCAAGCAAGCTTGAAGTCATGTTCGGCAAACGAAGCACCAGTTCGGAAGCTGTTGGATCGCAGCCCCGCAGCGAGCCGGCGCCGCTGCGCGTCGGTGCATCTGTCGCGGCCGCAGCGGAGACAAAAGACGCGCCACCGCCTCCTCCGCGGCCGCAGCCGTCGGCGCCGGCGCCGCAGAGGTCGGCGGCCGACCAGCAGCAGTCCGACGATTATTTCCACATCAAAACCACGATCTTCAGCGCGCTGATCGACACCATCGACCTGGCACAGCTGGCGCAGCTCGACCCGGATTCGGCACGGGAAGAGATTCGCGACATCGTCAACGAAATCATCTCCATCAAGGCGGTGGTGATGTCCATCGCCGAGCAGGAACATCTGCTCCAGGACATCTGCAACGATGTTCTCGGCTATGGACCGCTCGAACCGCTGCTGGCGCGCGACGATATCGCCGACATCATGGTGAACGGTGCCACTCGCGTGTTCATCGAAGTGGGCGGCAAGGTGCAACTCACGCCGATCCGGTTCCGCGACAATGCCCAATTGATGAATATCTGCCAGCGAATCGTGAGCCAGGTCGGCCGGCGGGTCGACGAAAGCTCGCCGATTTGCGACGCCCGCCTTCTCGACGGCAGCCGCGTCAACGTCATCGGACCGCCGCTGTCGCTCGACGGCCCTACGCTCACGATTCGAAAATTCCGCAAGGACAAGCTGAAACTCGACGACCTCGTGCGCTTCGGTTCGATCACCCAGCCGGGGGCGCGCGTGCTGGGCGTGATCGGCCGCTCGCGCTGCAACGTGCTGATTTCCGGCGGCACCGGCTCGGGCAAGACCACGCTGCTCAACTGCATGACCGCCTATATCGACGCCGAAGAGCGCATCATTACCTGCGAGGACGCCGCCGAATTGCAGTTGCAGCAGCCCCATGTCGTGCGCCTGGAGACGCGCCCGCCCAACCTGGAAGGCCAGGGCCAGATTACCATGCGCGACCTGGTACGCAATTGTCTGCGTATGCGCCCCGAACGCATCATCGTGGGTGAGGTGCGCGGACCGGAGGCTTTCGACCTTCTGCAGGCCATGAACACCGGCCACGACGGATCGATGGGCACGCTCCACGCCAACTCGCCGCGCGAGGCGATGTCGCGTCTGGAATTGATGATTACGATGGGCGGCTTCCAGCTTCCGCTCAAGACGATCCGCGAGATGATCGTGGGCTCCATCGACGTGATCATCCAGGCCGAACGCATGCGCGACGGTTCGCGACGCATCACCAAGATTACCGAAGTCGTGGGCACGGAAGGCGACGTGGTCATCACGCAGGATCTTCTCGACTACGAGATCCTGGGAGAAGACGAAACCGGCCGACTCAAGGGTCGCCATGTCGGCACCGGCATCGTGCGGCCCAGCTTCTGGGAACGTGCCCACTATTACGGACTCGAGCGCGAGCTCGCCGAGGCGCTGGATGCGCTCCAGCAATAGGAGCGAACGATGGATATGAGCTTTGTCATTGCGCTCTCGGCTGCGCTGGCTGTCATGGCGGCGGGCGGCGTCGCCTTCGCCTTTTCTGGCTCGGATGCCACAACGAAGAAACGGATCGCCGCCGCCGCGCGCCCGTCAGCCGGCGGAGCCAAGGTTCGCGCAGCCCAGGACGCGAACCAGCAGCGGCGGAAATCGGTGCAGCAGCTGCTCAAAGACCTGGAAAAGCAGCAGGCCGACATCAAAAAACGGCCCACGATGCGTAAACGCATCGAGCAGGCCGGCCTGCAGATCACGCCGCGCAATTTCTGGATGATCTCGGCCATCGCCGGGCTCGTCGCGGCCGCCATTGTGCTTGTGCTCCATCAGTCGGTGCTCGTCGCGGCAATGGCTTGCTTTGTATTCGGCCTGGGCCTGCCCCGCTGGGTGTTGCATTTCCTGAAGTCCCGGCGGCTGAAGAAATTCACCGCCGAATTCGCCAACGCCCTGGACGTCATTGTGCGAAGCGTGAAATCGGGCCTCCCCACCGGCGAAGCATTGAAGATCGTCGCCCGGGAGATTCCCGAACCTGTCGCCGGAGAATTCACGAAGCTCGTGGAAGGCATGAAAATCGGCGTCACGATCGAGCAGGGCTTGAAGCGCATGTACGACAGCATGCCGACGGCCGAGGTATGCTTCTTCGCCATCGTCATGAGCATCCAGCAGAAATCCGGCGGAAATCTTTCCGAAGCGTTGGGCAACCTAGCGGGCGTTCTGCGCGACAGAAAACGGCTGCAGGGAAAGATCAAGGCGATGTCATCGGAAGCCAAGGCATCGGCAATGATTATCGGCTCGTTGCCGCCAGTGGTGATGGCGATGGTCTACATGACGTCCCCAGACTACATCAAAATGCTGTTCACGGAACGGATGGGAAATATCATGCTCGCGGGCTGCGTCGTCTGGATGGCGCTGGGCATCTTCGTGATGAAACAGATGATCTCGTTCAAGCACTGAGGCCCCCCCATGGACATCGGCTGGTTCAACATCTTTTTCAATGCCAATTTCGATGCGACGCTGGTGGCGGCCGTTTTCGCTTTTGCCACGATCGTAACGCTGGGCTTGCCCTTTCTCGAGCGCAACGCGCTCAGCACCCGCATGAAATCGGTTTCGCAGCGGCGCGAAGAATTGCGGGCCAAGCATCATGCCCAACTCAAACAGCGCAGCGGTTTGCGCGGCGTCGCGCCTTCCGAGTTCATGAAAAACACGGTCGAACGGCTGAAGCTTTCCAAGATTTTGGAATCGGAGGACACCCGCGAGAAGCTGGTGCGGGCGGGCCATCGGGGACAGGCGGCCTATGTCACGTTCATCTTTTTTCGCTTCGTCATGCCGTTCATCGTTTTTTTTACGGCGCTGTTCTATCTGTTCGTCGTTACGCACCTGCACTGGTCGGGTCTTACCAAGTTCGGTGCCGCGTTGGGCGCCGGTCTAGTCGGCTTTTATCTTCCGGACGTCTTCGTCTCCAACCTGATCACGAAGCGGCAGGGCTCCATCATGCGCGCGTTTCCCGACGCGTTGGATCTACTGCTGATCTGCGTGGAATTGGGAATGTCGGCCGAGGCCGCGTTCACGCGCGTGGCCTCCGAAATCGGAACCCAGTCCGTCGAACTCGCCGAAGAATTGGGCCTGACGACGGCAGAGCTCTCCTATCTGCCGGAACGGCGCACGGCATTCGAAAATCTCGCCAAGCGCTGCGGGCATTCGGGCGTGCGGGCCGTAGCAGCGGCGCTCAATCAAGCGGAGAAATACGGCACGCCTCTCGGCCAGGCCCTTCGCGTGACGGCCCAGGAAAATCGCGAGATGCGCATGCAGGAAGCAGAGAAGAAGGCGGCGGCGCTGCCCGCCAAGCTTACTGTTCCGATGGTGCTGTTCTTCCTGCCGTGCCTGTTCGTCGTGATCCTGGGGCCGGCCATCATCCGCGTCATGCAGACCTTCCATCATTAAATCATCGGAAGTCGCAGATCGGAAGTCAGAAATCAGAAGTCGGGAATCAGAAAGGGACTGATGCGGCCCAATCCGAGTCCCTTCTGACTTCCGACGTCCGATTTCGGATTCAGTTCGCCTCGGCGGCGGTGCGCAGCGCGGGCGGCGGAGCAGCGGGCGCCTTTGCCACGCGCTTGACCTTGGCACCGCTGGCAAGGCGATGGGAGGCTTGAACTTTGGACTTTACCGGACCGGCCATCGGATCGGCGGGAACGGACTGCATGACCACTGCGGGGGAAACGGCCTTTGGCGGCGCCAACGCGGTCCGGATTTCGACATGTCGCGGAAGCATCTTTGGCGCCGCACCGGCAGGCGCAGCGGCAGGTTCGCCAACCTGGGAACCTCTCAGGCTTGCGAGTTTGGCGAGATTATTTGCGATCTTGGGATTTCCCGAAACTTCGGCGGAAGCAGCCGCAAGCAGCCGCTGCGCGCCCGCATAATCGCCGGCCAGCATGCGCGACACAGCATAATTGTTCAGAACCGACGCCTTTTGCGGAGCCAACGCAATCGCGTGCTCGTAGGCGAGCCGCGCGTCGGCATGGTTGTCGAGCTGATCGTCGGCTGCGCCAAGCGCCGAATAAAGCGTCCAGTCCTTCGGCTGCAGCTGAACGGCGCGCGAGAGAAACGCCTGGGCGTCCTTTGCGTGGCCCTGCTGGACCAGGACCTTGCCGTACTCGCCCACGACGCGCGGATCGTCGGGGGCAACCAGCATCAATTGCGCCAACGCGCTCGCCGCGCCGCTGTAATCGCCTTTGGCCCTGAGAGCCTGGGCGCGGCCGATTTCGCCATCGAGCGTCGTCGGAAGATCGTTTGCGGGATCTGGCGACCCTTGAGTATCCAGGGTTTTCTCTACTGCCGGTTTTGGGATTTTGGCTACTTCCGGCGGCGAGCCGGCGCAGGCGCCGAGCCACACTGCGCACAAGACGCTTGTCACAGGGAAGGCGGCAACACGGTTCATAGCGAGCCCCGGCTCCGAAATTTGCGGCTCAGCATGCCGCGGCGGGGCTCAACAAAGGCTTAACCAGGACGGCAAAATCCGACCCGTATTCGTGCGGGCTATGCCAGTCCCGCGGCCACTTCGGCTTCGGCAGCAGCTTCCCATTCCCGCATTGCAGGATTTGCAAACATGCGCTCAGAATAAGCGGACAGCGCCGGCGCCAGTGCGATTCCATAGGTGCGGAACCGCGAGACGACGGGGGCATACATGCAATCGGCAATCGAGAAACGGCCAAACAGGAAAGCGTCGCCGTCAGTGCGGTCGAGCGCGGTCTGCCAATAGCGCGTAATCTCCGCGATCTGGTCTGTCAGAGTCTCGCTGAGTTCGGGGGCGGGCAGCCGGCGCGCAAAATCCATCGAGAGTGCGGCACGCAGTTCGGCAAAGCCGGAATGCATCGCCGCGCTGATCGAGCGCGCAAGCGCACGCGCCGCAGGATCTTCGGGCCAAAGTGCCGCGCCGGGATGACGCTCGGCCAGAGTCTCGCAAATGGCAAGGCTGTCGAAGACGGTGTACCGCTCGCCGTCCTCCTCGATCTGCAATGCCGGCACTTTGCCCGACGGCGAATATTGGAGGATTTGCGAACGCGTGCCTTCGTCACCGGCCTGGCGCAAGCGGATCACGACTTCCTCGAATGGTTCTCCGCAGGCCTTCAGTGCAAGCCAGGCCCGCAGGCTCCAGCTCGACCAATCCTTTGTGCCGACGATCAGTCTGTAGCGGGCCAAGCACGCCTCCATTGCAGTCGTCCGTCGTGGTTTCTAGATTTGCCCCGTATCGTCGTCAAAGGGGCATCCGTGCACACGAGCCTTGTGAAAAGCGCAAGCAATCCCATTCCGCTTTTTGCCGTGACATCTAAATCATGGAAAGCTTGGCTTGCCGCTCGCCCGAAGCACGCGCAGGCGTGGCTGAAGAGCGCGGGGTTCGCGGCGAAGGAAGGTCAGCTCGTGCGTCTGCCGGCGACGGACGGCCGTCTCGCCGGCGCGGTATTGGGCCTCGGCAAGGGCGGCGATCCTCTTGCCTTGGCGGCCTTCTCCGAAAAGCTTGCGGACGGCGATTATGCATTGACCGATCTGCCCGCTCGTCTCGACGGCGAGCGCGCCGTACTGGGCTGGCTGTTCGGCACCTACGCATTTTCGCGTTACCGCAAGCAGGAGCGCACGTACCCCAGGCTTGTGCTGCCGCGTCATGTCGATGGCGACGAACTGACGCGCATCGCCGAAGCGGTGTTTTTCGCGCGCGATCTGATCAATACGCCCGCCAACGACATGGGACCGCAGGAACTCGCCGAAGCCGCAGCGGGAATCGCGCATCGGCATGGAGCCGCCGTTTCCGTCGTGGCGGGAGACGAGTTGCTGGCGCAGAATTATCCGCTCGTTCACGCCGTGGGTCGCGGCGCGGATCGGGCTCCGTGCCTGATCGACATGCGGTGGGGCGACGCGCGGGCGCCGAAGGTCACGCTGGTCGGCAAAGGCGTTTGCTTCGACTCCGGGGGGCTCGATCTCAAGCCCTCGTCCGCAATGCTGACAATGAAGAAAGATATGGGCGGTGCCGCCGTTGTCCTGGCCGTCGCACGCATGATCATGGAAGCGGCGCTGAACCTGCGGCTGCGCGTGCTCATCCCTGCCGTGGAAAATGCCGTATCCGGCCGCGCTTATCGCCCCGGCGACGTGCTGGCCAGCCGGAAGGGTCTTTCGATCGAAGTGGGCAACACCGATGCGGAAGGCCGCTTGGTGCTCGCCGACGCGCTGACGGAAGCCGATTCCGAAACGCCCGATCTGCTGATCGACGTGGCCACGCTGACGGGGGCAGCACGCACAGCGACCGGCATGGAGGTGCCGCCGTTCTTCACCGACGACGAGGTCCTCGCAGGCGATCTGATGCGCATGGCCGCGCAAGTACACGATCCGCTCTGGCGCTTGCCTCTATGGCGAGGCTATGAGGCGACGATTTCCAGCCGCATTGCCGATCTCAACAACAATCCGGACTATAATCTGGCCGGCGCCATCACGGCGGCGCTCTTTCTCAACCGCTTCGTCGAGCGCGCAAAATCCTGGGTACATTTCGACATCCCGGCCTGGACCGACCGACCGCGTCCTGGGCGGCCGGTCGGCGGCGAAGCCAACGGCGCCCGCGCTCTCTATGCGCTTCTCAGGGAAAGGTACGCCGGCACGCGCGCTTTGGGTTCGAGACGGGCGGCTCGAGCGGCGCGCAAAACGTGACAACCGCCGTGCGAGTGCTGCACTGGGAGCGCTGGCTTCCAGCCGGCATTAATGGTGCCGCACCTTCGTATGCCGGCAAGATGCCAGCGCTCCTAGTATTCTAACGCTACTTTCCCGCGGCGGGCAGCGGCGCCGGCGTATCGGCCAGCGTGCGCAGATAGGTGATCAGATTGATCCGCTGCTGTGCGCTCCTTATGCCGGCGAAGCTCATCTTTGTTCCCGGCACCATCGTCTGCGGCGATTGCAGGTACACGAAGAGCTTGTCATAGGTCCAAGGGTCGTGATTGGCGCTCATGGCGCTCGAGTAGCTGTAGCTCGCACGCGAGGCGCGCGGGCGGTCGACGATGCCCCAGAGATTGGGTCCGATCTTGTCCGGCCCGCCCTTCGTCAGGTCGTGACATTGCTGGCAGGCTTGCGAGGCGTCCTTGCCCGCGGCGATGTCCGCCGCCGGCAGCACTTTGGCGAAATCCGGGAGTTGCGGTCCGCTTGCCGCTGCCGGAGCTGCCTGGCTCGCAGCCGCTGCTGCGGGCGTGGCCTTCGCGGGTGTTGCCGCCTTGGGCGGGGCCGGCGCAGGGATGGGCATCGGCGAATCGGACAGCGTGCGCAGATAGGCGATCAGATCGATGCGATCCTGCGCGCCGGGGAGCCCGGCAAAAGACATTTTCGTACCCGGCACCATTGCCGCAGGCAGTTTGAGATAAACGAACAGCTTCTCGTAGGTCCACGGATCGTGGCTGGAACTCATGGCGCTCGAATAGCTGAAGCTCGCCCGCGAAGCGCGCGGCCGGCCCGCGATGCCCCAGAGATTGGGGCCGATCTTGTCCGGGCCGCCCTTCGTCAGGTCGTGACACTGCTGGCAGCGCTGCGAGACCTGTTGGCCGTGCGTGACGTCGGCCTTCGGCAAAACGGTCCCGAAATCAGGCAGCGTCTCCTCGGCAGTCTGTGTGGCTGCGGCGGGTCCGGCAGCCTCCGTCACGCCCGGAACGATATAACCGGGCTTGGCCGGTTCGGGCGTCTCGAACAGCATTTCGCTGCCGATCTTCACGGCGACGACGAACAGCAGGGTGCCCAGGACCGCGCCGGCGATCTTGTTCCATTCAAAGGAATCCATAAGGTTTCGCTCCGCGTTGCTGCTGGCCCCTTAAAGGTGCTCGGGAAGGAAGGGCTGCGCCGCCGGAAAAGGCGCGGGCATGCCCCTTTGAGAACCGGCGCGACATTAGCGTTCGCTTCATAGGCGTCATTGCGGCGAAGCGTCGCATAAATGCCGGAATGTACTGGGAAAAGACGAGATTCGATGCAGCCGATTGTGGTTATTCCGGCGCGCATGGCCTCCACGCGCCTGCCCAACAAGCCGCTCGCCGACATTGCGGGAGCGCCGATGATCGTGCGTGTCTGGCGCCAGGCGAAGGCCGCCGATGTCGGACCCGTTGTGGTCGCCGCAGCCGACGCGGAGATCGCCGCGACGATTGAACGCGCCGGGGGACTGGCGGTGATGACCGATCCTGCGCTTGCCTCCGGCTCCGACCGCATTTTTCGCGCCTTGGAATCCTACGACCGGGCCGGGCGATTCGATGTTGTCGTAAATTTGCAGGGCGATCTTCCCGACATCGATCCGCATGACATCCGCCGCGTCGTCGAGACCTTGACCGCCAGCGGCGCCGACATCGCCACCCTTGCTGCGCCGATCGACGATCCGGTGGATTGGGAGAATCCGAGCGTCGTCAAGCCGGTGGTGGCATGGGACAGCACCGGACTGTACGGGCGAGCCCTCTATTTCACCCGGTCGCGGGCGCCCTCCGGCGAGGGTGTGCTGTTTCACCACGTGGGCATCTATGCCTATCGGCGCGAGGCACTGGCCCGCTTCGTGAAACTGGCGCCTTCGCCGCTCGAACGGCGGGAGAAACTCGAACAGCTGCGGGCGCTCGAGGCCGGAATGACGATCGCGGTTGCGCGCGTCGAACGGATTCCGTTGAGTGTCGATACGTCGGCCGATCTGGCAAAAGCGCGCGCGGCGCTGGCGAACCCCGAAGGATCCAAGCACGCATGAACTCTCAGGCACTTCCCACCCAGCCCAGGAAGGTCGCCTTTCAAGG